>NZ_JBHVRW010000046.1:0-40258 GCF_042885475.1 Streptomyces sp. NPDC058051 | reverse complement strand
CACTTCCGAACCGGACCGGGGCTCCCTCATGGGGTCTTCGCGCTACTTGTTGCGTCCGCGCTTCTCCCGGACGCGCACCGAGATGTGGATCGGGGTGCCCTCGAAGCCGAACTCCTCGCGCAGCCGGCGCTCGACGAAGCGCCGGTAGCCATGCTCCAGGAAGCCCGAGGCGAACAGCACGAAGCGCGGCGGCTTGGTGCCGGCCTGGGTGCCGAAGAGGATACGGGGCTGCTTGCCACCGCGGATGGGGTGCGGATGGGCAGCGACGATCTCACCGAGGAAGGCGTTCAGCCGGCCGGTGGGGACACGGGTCTCCCAGCCGGCGAGCGCGGTCTCGATCGCCGGAACCAGCTTCTCCATGTGCCGGCCCGTGGTCGCGGAGACATTGACCCGGGGCGCCCATGCGATCTGTGCGAGCTCCGTCTCGATCTCGCGCTCCAGGTAGTAGCGACGCTCCTCGTCGAGGGTGTCCCACTTGTTGTACGCGACCACGAGGGCGCGTCCGGCCTCCACGGCCATGGTGATGATGCGCTGGTCCTGGACGCTGATCGACTCGCCGGCGTCGATCAGGACGACGGCGACCTCGGCCTTCTCCACGGCGGCGGCGGTCCGCAGCGAGGCGTAGTAGTCCGCGCCCTCCTGGAGGTGGACCCGGCGGCGGATACCGGCCGTGTCGATGAACTTCCAGGTGATGCCGCCCAGCTCGATCAGCTCGTCGACCGGGTCACGGGTGGTACCGGCGAGTTCGTTGACGACGACGCGGTCCTCCTGCGCCACCTTGTTCAGCAGCGAGGACTTGCCGACGTTCGGACGGCCGATGAGCGCGATCCGGCGCGGTCCGCCGACCACGGTGCCGAAGCGCTGCGCCGGGGCCTCGGGAAGCGCTTCGAGTACGGCGTCGAGCAGGTCACCGGTGCCGCGGCCGTGCAGCGAGGAGACCGGGTGCGGTTCGCCGAGGCCGAGCGACCAGAGAGCGGTGGCGTCCGCCTCGCCGCTCGGTCCGTCGACCTTGTTGGCGCACAGCACGACGGGCTTGCCGGCCCGGCGCAGCAGCTTGACGACGGCCTCGTCGGTGTCGGTCGCGCCGACCGTCGAGTCGACCACGAAGACGACCGCGTCGGCGGCTTCGATGGCGTACTCGGCCTGGGCGGCGACGGACGCGTCGATGCCCAGGACGTCCTGCTCCCAGCCGCCGGTGTCGACGACCTTGAAGCGGCGGCCCGCCCATTCGGCCTCGTAGGTGACGCGGTCGCGGGTGACGCCCGGCTTGTCCTCGACGACCGCCTCGCGGCGGCCGATGATCCGGTTCACCAGCGTCGACTTGCCGACGTTGGGGCGGCCGACGACGGCGAGCACGGGGAGCGGTCCGTGACCGGCCTCGTCGATCGCGCCCTCGACGTCCTCGACGTCGAAGCCTTCCTCTGCGGCGAGCTCCATGAACTCCGCGTACTCGGCGTCGCCAAGCGCTCCGTGCTCGTGGTCCGAGCCGCCGGAGTGAATCTGGTCGTTCATGAAGTCCGTTCCTCTTTGCCTCATCGATGGGCCACGACCACGCGGCCCACTACTCAAGTCTTACCTAGCGCCCGGTGAAGCGTCTGGCCTCGTCCAGGTGGGCGGTCAGCCGCCGCTGAATCCGCACCGTCGCCTCGTCCAGCGCCTTGCGCGTGCGCCGTCCGCTGCCGCGCTCCCCTTCTTGCGCGTCGAAGGCCTCGCCGAACACGACATCGACACGGCTGCGCAGCGGCGGCAGTGCCGATATCAGCCGGCCGCGGCGCTCGGCGCTTCCCAGCACGGCCACGGGCACGATCTGCGCACCGCTGCGCACCGCGAAGTAGGCGAGTCCGGCACGCAGAGAGGCGAAGTCGCCCTCGCCCCTGGTGCCCTCGGGAAAGATCCCGAGCACCCCGCCGTTCTCCAGCACGCCGATCGCGTCGCTGATGGCGGTGCGGTCGACGGTCGTGCGGTCCACTCTCAGCTGACCGATTCCGCGCAGGAACGGGTCGAGAGGGCCGACGAACGCCTCTTTCTTGATCAGGAAGTGAACGGGTCGGGGCGCGGTCCCCATCAGCATCGGACCGTCGATGTTGTGGGAATGGTTCACCGCGAGTATGACGGGTCCGGTGGCGGGTACCCGCCACGCACCGAGGACGCGGGGCTTCCACAGCCCGTACATCAGCCCGATGCCGATCCCGCGCCCGATCGCCGCACCTCGCAGTGTGGGCGAGCCCGTGACTCGGGTCACTTCGCGGCCCGCTTCTCCTCGACAAGGGTGACGACGCACTCGATGACCTGCTGGAGGGTCAGCTCGGTGGTGTCCACCTCGACGGCGTCGTCCGCCTTGGCGAGCGGGGAGGTCTTGCGGCCGGAGTCGGCCGCGTCCCGCTTGATCAGCGCCTCCTTGGTGGCGGCGATGTCGGAGCCCTTGACCTCTCCGCTGCGGCGGGCGGCCCGCGCCTCCGGCGACGCGGTGAGGAAGATCTTCAGGTCGGCGCCGGGCAGCACCGTGGTGCCGATGTCACGGCCCTCGACCACTATGCCCTGATCGGCCGCGGCGGCGATCGTGCGCTGCAGCTCGGTGATCCGGGTGCGCACCTCGGGGACCGCGCTGACGGCGCTGACCCTGGAGGTGACCTCCTGCGTACGGATCGGACCCGAGGCGTCCTCGCCGTCGACGGTGATCGTCGGGGCGGCCGGGTCCGTACCGGAGACGATCACCGGCTTGGCGGCGGCGGTCGCGACCTCCGCCGCGTCCTGGACGTCGATGCCGTTGTTCAGCATCCACCAGGTGATCGCCCGGTACTGCGCGCCGGTGTCCAGGTAGCTCAGGCCGAGCTGAGCGGCGACGGCCTTGGACGTGCTCGACTTGCCGGTGCCGGAGGGCCCGTCGATGGCGACGATCACTGCGGCCGGAGCCGTCCTGACGGCGGCGCTTGCGGTTTCCACGGTGGTGGACACCTTCCTGGTACACGGGGTGGGCGGGACGGGGGCGCGCGTGAACCCGCCCCGCACAAGGTTACCGAGTGTCGGAGCGGTCCTCCGCACCCCTGTGGACAACCGCCCCCCGGGCCGCCGCCACGGGCCTACTGGCGCAGTGACCAGCCCCGGTCGCGCAGCGCCGCGCTGAGTCCGGAGGCCGCGCTCGGCTCGACCATCAACTGGACGAGACCCGCCTGCTGCCCGGTGGCGTGCTCGATGCGGACGTCCTCGACGTTGACCCCGGCCCGGCCGGCGTCGGCGAAGATCCCGGCCAGTTCGCCCGGCCGGTCGCTGATGAGCACGGACACGGTCTCGTACGAGGTGGGGGCCGTCCCGTGCTTGCCGGGAACCCGGACCCGGCCCGCGTTGCCGCGGCGCAGTACGTCCTCGATGCCCTCGGTGCCTTGGCGGCGCTCGTCGTCGTCGCCCGACTGCAGGCCGCGCAGCGCCCGTACCGTCTCGTCCAGGTCGGCGGCGACCCCGGCCAGCACGTCGGCGACCGGGCCGGGGTTGGCGGAGAGGATCTCCACCCACATCCGGGGGTCGGAGGCGGCGATCCGGGTGACGTCCCTGATGCCCTGCCCGCACAGACGTACGGCGGTCTCGTCGGCCTCCTCCAGGCGGGCGGCGACCATCGACGAGATCAGCTGCGGGGTGTGGGAGACCAGGGCGACGGCCCGGTCGTGCGCGTCGGCGTCCATGACGACCGGGACGGCGCGGCAGAGCGCGACCAGTTCCAGGGCCAGGTTCAGGACCTCGGTGTCGGTGTTCCGGGTCGGGGTGAGGACCCAGGGGCGGCCCTCGAAGAGGTCCGCGGTGGCGGCGAGGGGGCCGGATCGCTCCTTGCCGGCCATGGGGTGCGTACCGATGTACGGCGCCAGGTCGACGCCGCGGGCCTCCAGCTCACGGCGCGGGCCGCCTTTCACACTGGCGACGTCGAGGTAGCCGCGGGCCACGCCGTCCCGCATGGCGGTGGCGAGCACCGGGGCCACGTGGGCGGGCGGCACGGCGATGATCGCCAGGTCGACGCGGTCCTCGGGTGCCTCGTCCGTACCGGCGCCGAGCGCCGCCGCGGTACGGACCGACTCGGGGTCGTGGTCGACGAGGTGGACATGGATGCCGCGGCCGGCCAGGGCGAGGGCCGCCGACGTACCGACGAGGCCCGTTCCGATGACGAGGGCGGTTCTCACTGGGCGATGTCCTTGCGGAGGGCGGCGGTGGCGCCGAGGTACACGTGCGCGATCTCGGACTTGGGAAGGTACGTCTCGACGTGCGCGAGGATGCGCACCACGCGCGGCATGGCCCCCGCGATGTCCAGTTCCTGGGCGCAGATCAGCGGTACGTCGACGATACCGATCCCGCGGGCCGCGGCGGCGGGGAAGTCACTGCGCAGATCAGGGGTGGCCGTGAACCAGATGCTGATCAGATCGTCCGCGACGAGGTTGTTGCGCTCCAGGATGGTGGTGAGCAGGGCGCTGACCCGCTCGTCCATGTGCCCGGCCTCGTCCTGATCCAGTTGCACGGCTCCGCGGACCGCTCGTACCGCCACGTCGTGCTCCTCATTCTTCGTTCTTCCGTACAGGTCGCGCCTGCTGTCCGCCTGCGTGATCCTTCTCCGTGATCAGCCTAGAGGGACGCCGCGCCGGGCGGCCGGGGTGCTCTCCCAGTGAGACGGACGGTGGCGGGTGCGGACGGGACCGCGCGGGCCGCGGAAAACCACCCTCGCGCGCCGGAGGGGGTGCGGGCGGTGCGCGGCCCACTCGGCGGCGGAGGGAGCCGACGGGCGGATGGAGCGCTCGCGGAGGGAGCCGACGGCGGGTGGAGCGCGGCGCGGAGGGAACCGGCGGCGGGTGGAGCGCGGCGCGGAGGGAACCGGCGGCCGGTGGTCCCTCGCGTCCACCTTCCGGCGAGGGACCTCCGGCCGCGCGCGGCGTTCCGGACGAACGTCTCTTCGCAGGGTGAGCGGCCCCCCGGACCGCGCCGGTCTCAGGGCCACCTCCTGGTCTCAGGGCCACCTCTTGGTCTCAGAGCCGCCCCGGTCTCAGGGCCGCCCCGGTCTCAGAGCCGCTGTTCCCGGACCAGTTCCTCGATCGAACGGCCCTCCGGGATCTCTCCCGACGGCGTCAGTCTGTCGACCGCCGTCGGGAGCGAGCGGGCGATCTCCTCAGCCGCTTGTTCCTTGGTGACCCCGGTCTCCCGGGCGATCTGCCGCAGGGTGTCGTCCGGGACCGCCTCGGCGATCTGGGCGCCGCTCACCGCCTGGTTCTCACCGGTGCCGACCCAGGAATGCGCCTGGTCGACGAGGCCGGATCCGGTCAGCATCCCGATCAGCGCTTCAAGCGCGTTGCCACCGCCGCCCGCGCCGCTCCGGCCGTTCCCCAGCGCACCGAGCAGCGCGCCGAGGATGTTCCCGGCGCCGCCGGGGGCGTTGCCCTGGCCGCCGCCCAGCAGACCTCCCAGCAGGCCGCCAAGATCGTTCTCCGCCATGGTGCCACCCTTCCAGAGGTAGAGATTTATCGACAATGTCGATCAGAATCCCGGCCTCTGCCACTTGAGGAGCCCTCTGCCGCTTCGAGGGGTCCTCTGCGGCCCTCTGCCACCCGCGCGGGGCTCGGCCGCCGTCAACCGGCTGACGCCGGACGGTTCCGGCGGACGTCGGCCAGGAGTGCCGCCTCCGCAACATCCGGGTGCCCACTGTCCTTCAGCGCGGACAGCTCGTCCGGCCAGGGATCCGCCCACCCGGAGTGCCCACCCGCCCGGACCACCAGCTCCACCGCGGCCAGCTCCGCGACGGCCGATCCCCGCGCCCGCAGCGCGGCCACCACCGTGCCGATCGCCGCGAGCGGCAGCGTCTGCCGCGGCCCCCGCCAGTCGTACCGGATGGCGTCGAGGGAGCCTGGCCACTCCCCCGCGAGCTCCAGCCACCGGTCCCACCGCTCAACCGTCGCCCCGAGCGCTCCCCCGGCCGCCCCCGCCGATTCGCCCGCCTCCACCGACGCCGTCTCGCCCGCCCCCGCCAGCGCTGCGAGGGCCGCCGTCAGCGCCACCTCGGACGCGGTACGGACGAGACCCGCCTCCCGGAGCGCCTCGGTGACGGCGTCCAGGGCCGCGACCGGCCGGGGCGGGAACCCCCGTCTCAGCGAGTCGAGGACGAACAGCGCGTCCCGCCGCTCCTCGTCCGCCGCGGATCCGGCCTGGTTCACCACCGCGTCGAGTGCGCCCTTGAGCGCCGACCGCCCCTCTCGGGTGGTCGCCCAGGCACAGAGCAGGCGCACCGCCTCGCCGCGGATCGCGCTGGGGCGGTCGCTGTCGGTCACCGCGGCGGCGACGGCCTCGCGGACAGGGGCGGTTCCCGTCGTGCCGAGGAGCGCGCGGGCGGCGGCCGTCGCGGACGCCGTCTCCCCCGTGGCCACCGTGTGCGCGAGGAACGCGGCCAGGGCGTCGGCGGCCGACGGCCGGTCGGGCCGCGCCGCCATCACCCGTTCACGCACCGCCGCGTGATGCAGTTGCGCCGTGAAGCGCTCCGCGACACCGGCGGCGTCCAGACGGGTCGCGAGCACCCCGGCCATCGTGGCGTGGACGTCCCGGTGCTGTCCGGGTGCGTCCCATCCGGCCAGCACGGCCGCGAACGCCGCCGGGGAGGACAGCGCGGCCAGCGCGCGCACCGCCGCCTTCCGGCCGCCGACGGAGCCGGTGACGTCCATGACCACCCGGCTGAGCCGCGCCACGGCCTCGTCGTCGGGCACCGTGCCGAGCAAGGCCCGCACACCGGTCATCGCGGCCCGTCCCCGTACCCCTCCCTGCCCGGCGTGTCCGAGCAGGAAGTCGAGGGTCTCGGCATGGGCCCGAACGCCACCGCTGTCGGCGGCGCGCTCCCCGAGCGCGATGAGCGCGGCCGCGGCGACGGGCTGCGGAGCCGTCCCGGCCAGCGCACGCAGACCGTCCGTCTCACCCCACAGCGCGGCGGCGTCGGTCCGTTCCGGCAGGGGCGCCTCGTCGTCCGTGGCGACACGCGACAACCGCGCGTCGAGTGCGGCGCGCTGACGCGGCAGCCAGCGCCCCAGGTCGCTCTGCCGCATCCGTGGCACCCAGCGCGGCGGCAGTTCCGACCCCATGACCGTGTCGAGCAGGTCGGTACGGCGCCGGGCGACGGTGCGCCAGACGACGGGCACGACGACCGACTGGGGCGCGGCGGCGAGGAGTTCGGCGCAGCGCCGCTCCCGGGTGGCCGGTTCCGCGAGCCACAGGCCGGCCGCCTGCCGGGCGTGTCTTCCGCCCGACAGATCCCGTGCCGCCCGGCCGATCGCCTCGTCCAGCGCGGGGATGTGCGGCAGGTGACGTACGAACAGGGCCGCGAAGCGCACGAGCGCGCGCACCGCCGTCGGGCCTCCGAGCTCCCACACCCCCATGGCCGTGTCCCTGCCGAGTGGCAGCGGCCGGACGGTTCCGGGGCCGCGGGGGTCGGCGAGGACCTGGAGCAGCAGCCCGATGACCGCTTCGGCCCGGTGCAGGTCTCCGTTGCGGGCGGCGCTCACCGCCGTGCGTCGCAGCCACTCCTCGGCGGCCAGGAGCGACGCCCGGGTCGAGTCGCGGGACTGCACCGTGGTCATCGCGGCGTCCCGCAGCGCCGGGTACGGTGCCGCGTCCAGCAGCGCCTCCGGGACGGCGCCGGCCGCGGCCAGGGTCGCGCGGCGCACCTCCTCCTGGTCGTGCCAGGCCCGTTCGCAGGAGGTGAGGACACGCGCGTACTCCGCCGGATCCCCGTGTCGCGCGGCGCAGACCAGCAGTGCGGGCCAGGCCGCTGCGCGTTCGTACGGGCGGTGCGCGGCGGCGAGTTCACGCAGACGCGACTCGCCGTCGGGCAGCGGGAGCAGGGCCGCGAGGAAGCTCCGCGGGTATGTCCGGCGCCCGGCCCGTCCGTTCAGCCAGCGTGCGGCGATCTCCGCCCTGTCGGCGGGCGCGAGGACGGCGACGCTGCCGAGTTCGCCCCGCCAGTCGGTGAGCCCGTCGCCCGATCGCGACTCGGCCACGCGCCGCCGTTGCGCCGGGGGCAGCAGGGCGAGCAGCGGCTCCGGGGCCTCGTACGCCCTCGACGACGCCTGACCGCTGGGGGATTCGACGCGCAGGACACGCGCGAGCAGGACGATGTCCTCCTGCGTACGGGTGGCGAGGGCGCTCCGTGTCCGCCGCGACAGGGGCTGCGGAGCCAGGGGCAGGCGTGCGGCGCCGGTGCGGCGCAGTGAGGCCAGTACGGCGGCAGGGTCGCGCAGCAGTGCGGCCATCGCCGTGCCGGTGACCAGATGAGGGGCCCGGTCGAGCAGCAGCATCCCGGCCGACGGGTCGCGGGTACCGAGCAGGTTGACCAGGAACCTGCTGCGTGCCCGCAGCCCCCTGGGTTCGGACCGCTCCGCGCTCTTCGCGGGCAACCGGTCGGCGAGATGGGCGGCGAGCGCGGCCGGTGCGGTCCGGGCGAGGGCGTGCAGGACGGCGGGCGGCACCTGGGCCAGCCGTGGCAGCCACTGTTCGACGGCGCCGGGCGTGCAGGCGGGAAGCAGCCGGGCCGTGTCCTCGTCGCCGTGCCGTGCGTGGACGCGCGGCAGCAGCCGGTCGGCGAGCGCGGACCGGCCCGACAGCCGGAGGATCCGGTAGGTGTGATGGCGTACGTCCCTCACCTCGCCCGACGCCAGTTCCGTCAGGACCTGTTCGTCGACCGGAAGCCTGATCGCGGCGGCCAGGGCGCGCCGTCTGAGCAGCGGATCCGTGAGTGCCCGGGAGACCGCGTCGAGGTCGCGGCGGACGGCGGCCAGGAACAGCGCCAGCCGGCGTTCATCGGGGTTCCCGCGGTCGAGGGCCTGGTGCGCGGCGCGGTAGGCGGCGTCGTCCAGGGAGCGGGTGTGTTCGGCGACGGCCCGCATGCGGGCCGGGTACGGCAGGTGTGCATACCTGGTGTACAGAGCGGTTTCTTCTTCTCTGGGGTACGGAGGTGTCGTCATCGCGCTCACCGGAGGGGGGCGCGGCGTGCCTTTCCGATCGTCGTCATGGCGGCGATCGTGGCACCGGAAAACGTCCGGGGCAACACCTTTTCGCTCCCGTACCCTCGCGGGCATGACCACCCCTGACCCCGTAGCGCTCGTACGCGACCACACGGTCTACTCCTGTGTGATGGGCTCACGCGCCTTCGGGCTCGCCACGGAGGACAGCGACACCGACCGGCGGGGCGTCTTCCTCGCGCCGACCCCGCTGTTCTGGCGGTTCGACAAGCCACCGACCCACGTCGACGGCCCGGCGGAGGAGCAGTTCTCCTGGGAGCTGGAGCGCTTCTGCGAGCTGGCCCTGCGGGCCAACCCCAATGTCCTGGAGTGCCTGCACTCGCCGCTGGTGGAGCACATCGACGCCGTGGGCAGTGAACTCCTTTCCCTGCGGACGGCGTTCCTTTCGCGGCTGACCCATCAGACCTTCGTCCGGTACGCGCTGGGCCAGCGCAGAAAGCTGGAGGCGGACCTCCGGCAGTACGGGGCGCCGCGCTGGAAGCACGCCATGCATCTGCTGCGGCTGCTGACCAGTGGCCGGGACCTGCTGCGCACGGGCGAGCTCGTGATCGATGTGGGCCCGGCCCGGGAGGAGTTGCTGGCGGTGAAGCGCGGCGAGGTGCCGTGGCCGGAGGTCGAACGCCGCATGGACCGGCTGGCCGAGGAGAACGACGGGGCGGTGAAGTCCTCCCCGCTCCCCGCACGGCCGGACCGGCCCCGCGTGGAGGACTTCCTGATCCGCACCCGGCGGGCGTCCGCGCTCCGGGCCGACGAGAGCTGATCGGCCCGAGCAGACCGCAACAGCCCGACGAGAGGGGACCTCAGCGGCCCGAGGGCAGCTCAACGGCCCGACGACACCTCAACACCCCTTCCTGTTGCTTCCGTTCCGGTGCACGGCCCCCGGCACTCCCCACGAGGTGCGGGCAGCGGGGCCCGCACCTCGTGGACGCGCGAAGTCAGGACCGTCCGCCGTTCGACCGCGAAGAGGCCCACCCCCGCAACCGTGCACGCACCACGAGATCGTGCAGCGCGTCGAAAGCACCGGCCGCCGCGGGAAGTCCCGATCCCGCCTGCGCCTCGTCCAGCTCCCTGTGCAGCATCTCGACGTCCCCGGACACCACCGCCGCGTCCGCAGACCCCGCTCGCCCGTGCTCGGCCTCGGCCTTCGCGTCGATCAGCTCGGGCAGATACGCCGGAGCCGCCACCTCGCCGAGGAGCGTCGGCAGATGGGCGCACACCTCACCGCTGCGCATCAGATGGATGCCGGTGAGCAGCGCCCGGAACGTGTACAGCAGCGGCTTCAGTTCGCCGGACTTCTCGAAGAGCCGCCATTGAGTGCCGGCGAACCCCCGGTAGTGATGACCGTGGTGACGGGTCAGCACCCCGGGCGCCAGGTCCACCAGTTCCGCGTGCAGTGGCCCCGTGTGGACGACGAGCGGAGACAGCAGCTGCTCCAGCACGTAGCCGTTCGGTCTCAGCATCAGCTGGACGAACTTCCGCAGGTCGTGGGTGACGAGGTCCATCTCGACCCCGTCCCGGTCCCACATCCGCGAGCGCGTCTCCTCGGGGCGGCGCAGTCCGACGAGTTCTTCCGCGGGCAGGAGATGGACCCCCCGAAGGTCCACATCCGAGTCCCGGGAGGGAAACCCGTACAGATGCGCCCCGGAGACGGTGGCGAACAGCAGCGGGTGGCTTTCCTCGGCGAGCACCGGGCCGAAGTCCGTGACCGGCAGCCCGGCCTCCTGGAGGCGCGTCGTTTTCCTGTGCATGGATCAAGCGTCCCAGAGTGCCCCCAGCGCCAGCAGATCGCTCCGGTACTCGATCCGTTCCGACCACTCCTTGGGCCACGCTCCCGCTCCCAGGTGCGCCCCGGCGAGCGCGCCGGTCAGGCAGCCGAGGGAGTCCGAGTCGCCCCGGGTGCAGGCGGCCCGGCGGAGGGCGGTGACGGGGTCCTCGGGGAAGAGCAGGAAGCAGTGCAGGGCCGTGGCGAGGGCCTCCTCCGCGATCCAGCCGTCCCCGGTGGCCTCGCAGGGGTCGGTCTCCGGTGACGGGTCGCGCAGGGCGTCCTGGACGCGGGCCAGGGCGGTGAGGCATTCGTCCCAGCCGCGCTGGATGTACAGCTCCGGGGAGGAGTCGCCCGCGTACCGCCACAGGTCACCGAGCCAGCGCGTGAGGTAGCGGCCGCTGTTCTCGTACGCGTAACTGCGCAGCTGACCGATCAGCCCCATCGGCTCCGCTCCCTGCGCCAGCAGGTACACCGCGCGGGCCATCAGGTCGGACGCGGCGAGCGCGGTCGGGTGGCCGTGGGTGAGGGCCGCCTGCAACTGGGCGGCGCCGGAACGCTGTTCGTCGCTCAGCCCCGGCACGAGTCCGACCGGCGCGACCCGCATGTTGGCGCCGCAGCCCTTGGAGCCGGTCTGGCTCGCCTCCTGCCAGAGCCGGTCGCTGTCGAGCAGGCGGCAGGCCGTCATGCAGGTGCGCCCGGGGGCACGGTTGTTGTCGGGCGAGTGGTACCAGTCGACGAACTCCTCGCGCACGGGGCGGACCAGCCGCAGCGGCGTGAGGAGCCCGCGGTCCATGGCGGCACGGATGCCCCGTCCCAGGGCCAGTGTCATCTGGGTGTCGTCGGTGACGATCGCCGGCCTCGGCAGCCGCATCTGCCGCCAGGGCCCGCACGTGGCGAGGATCGACGGCACGTTGTTGAACTCGGTCGGGAAGCCCAGTGCATCGCCGAGCGCGAGCCCGGTCAGTGCGCCGGTGGCGGCCTGTTTGGTGATGGTCCTGGTCACGATCACGTGGTTCTTCCTTCCGGTCTCAGAAGTGGAGGGTGCAGGGCGGTGGCGGCACCCGCCCGGTAGAGCGCGGCCGGTTTTCCCCGTCCGCCGGTGCGGCGCGGTGACCCCTCGGCGGCCTGGACGAATCCAGGCGTGGTGAGGACCTTGCGCCGGAAGTTGGGCCGGTCCAGTTCGACGCCCCAGACCGTCTCGTACACCTGCTGGAGTTCCCCCAGGGTGAATTCGGACGGACAGAAGGCGGTGGCCAGGCAGCTGTATTCGAGTTTGGCGCCGATGCGGTCGTGCGCGTCGGCGAGGATGCGGTCGTGGTCGAAGGCGAGGGGGCCGGGGGCTCCGGCGTCCCACCAGCGGGCGTTGGCGGCGTCGCCGCCGCCGTGCGGTTCGGGCAGGTCGGGTACGAGTGCGGCGTAGGCGACGGAGACGACCCGCATCCTCGGGTCGCGGTCCGGATCGCTGTAGGTGCGCAGCTGTTCCAGATGGAGGGCGCCGACGGTGTCCTCGGTCAGCCCGGTCTCCTCGGCGAGCTCCCGGCGGGCGGCGTCCTCCGCGGACTCGCGGGGCAGTACGAAGCCGCCGGGCAGCGCCCAGTGGCCCTTGTACGGGTCCTCGCCGCGTTCGACGAGCAGGACATGCAGCCGGGAGGCGCGGACCGTGAAGACGGCGAGGTCGACGGTGACGGCGAAGGGTGCGAAGGCGTACGGGTCGTAGCCTGCGGGGACACCGGCGCTCATCGGTGCTCCGGGAGGGGTGCCGCGAAGTTCCAGCCGGCGGCGAGCAGGGCGTCGACGGCTTCGACCGCGGCGGCCAGGCGTTGGGGACGGGTTCCGCTGAGCTCGACGAACTCCCTTCCTGTACGGGTGAGTTCTTTCCGGAAGCGGTCGGTCATCCAGGGGCGCAGCTCCTCGCCGTCGCGCAGCCCGTCGTCCTCGAAGGCGACACCCTCGTGGTCGGTGAGCAGCCACAGATGGTGGGCGACCAGGTCGGCGGTCTCCTCGACGAGCGGGTTGCGGCCGCCGATGTAGCGCTCGTGCCAGACGGTGGTCGCGAAGGCGTCCGTGTCGCAGAAGAGCACCGGCGACCCGGTGCGTGCCGCCGCTTCCTCCATGGCGTTCTGCTTCCGGGCGATCAGCGGGAAGTCGTCGGTGGTGAAGGAGACGTCCTCCCACCGGGCGCCGGGCCGGCGGGCGCGCAGCTCGGCGAGCTTCAGCTCGCTGAACTCGCGCCCGTACTCGGCGACGTAGCGGGTCTGCGCCCAGACGCCGCCCCGTCGCCGGTAGTGGTCGGTGAGGGCGCGTGCCAGCGTCGTCGTGCCGGTGGATTCCGCGCCGAGGACGACGATCCGGCGAGTGAGCGCGGCCCGTACGGGCGGTTCGAGGAAGTCCCAGCAGCCGACCGGGTCCTTGCGGACGGCGGTGCCGGAGACCGGGAAGACCGTGCGCTCCGGGTCGACGCAGACGGATTCGGCACCGAAGCGGCCGGCCAGTTCGTCCCCGTACGACTCCGAGGTGAAGACGGCGTCCACCGGCTCGGGCACGGCTTCGGTGAAGACGGCCATGTGCGCGTCCCAGATCGCCGGGTCGTGGAGATCCATACGGGTGTCGTCGACGGCGCCCACGACCCGTACGTCCGGGTGCACCTCACGCATCCAGGCCACCCGGTCGGCGAGCGGTACGGACTCGACGGAGGCGGCGCAGACCAGGACGGTCAGCCGCTCGCAGCGGTCCCGCGCGGTGCGGACGAGGTGGTGGTGGCCGGCGTGCGGCGGGTAGAACTTGCCGAGGACGAGCCCGTGCGCGAAGCGCTTCGTGCCGCCGCCCCGTGAAGCGTTCACAGCGAGCCCCCGGGTTCCCGGCCGACGCCGGCCCCGGCCGCCGCCGCTTCCACGGGTCGGAGCGGCCGTACGGCGAGATCTCCCCTCCAGTTGCGCAGGCCGATCAGGCACAGCGTCAGGAAGCCGACGTACAGCAGGGAGGTCAGATAGAGCTCCTTGTACGCGTACAGCGGGATGTACACCACGTCGGCGGCGATCCAGAGCCACCACGACTCGACGAGCTTCCTGCACTGCCCGTACGTCGCCGTCAGGGACAGCGCGGTCGTCAGGGCGTCCCAGAAGGGCACGGTCGAGTCGGTGGCGTGGTCGAGCAGGACGGTGAGGGCGAGGGCCCCCACCACCCCTGCCGCGAGCAGCGCGGCCCATTCGGTGCGTGTGGTGCGCCGCACCGGCAGGTCCGGTGTTCCTGGTCCACCCCCGTGGGTCCAGGCCCACCAGCCGTACGCGGCAAGGGCGATGAAGACGATCTGGAGCCCGGCGTCGGCGTACAGACCGGACTGGGTGAACAGCAGGATGAAGAAGAGGTTGTTGGCGATGCCGATCGGCCAGTTGGCGAGGTGCTGGCGGGCCACGAGCCAGACGCACAGCGCTCCGCTGCCGAATCCGAGCACCTCGGTCCAGCTGACCGGGGTGTCGAGGACGGTCACCAGGGGTTGCTGCAGGGGATCGAGGAAATCCGCGAGACTCACTCCCGCCTCCTTAATAGTCATTCTGACTATAAAGGCGGAACGGCCGCGACAAAAGGCCCGCGGCCGATTCCTGTCCGGGATGCGAAGACAGGAACCGGCCGCGGGCCGTGCGTCGGGCGGAGGCGGGTTACAGACCGACCTCGCGCATCAGCATGCCCACCTCGGTGTTGGTGAGGCGGCGCAGCCAGCCGGACTTCTGGTCGCCCAGCGGGATCGGCCCGAACGACGTCCGCACGAGCCGCTCGACCGGGAAGCCGGCCTCGGCCAGCATCCGGCGGACGATGTGCTTGCGGCCCTCGTGGAGGGTCACCTCGACCAGGTAGTTCTTGCCGGTGTTCTCGACGACCCGGAAGTGGTCGGCGCGGGCGTACCCGTCCTCCAGCTGAATGCCGTCCTTGAGCCGCTTGCCCAGGTCGCGCGGAAGCGGTCCCTGGATGGCGGCCAGGTAGGTCTTCTTCACCCCGTACTTGGGGTGGGTCAGGCGGTGCGCCAGCTCACCGTGGTTGGTGAGCATGATGATGCCCTCGGTCTCGGTGTCCAGCCGGCCGACGTGGAAGAGCCGCGTCTCACGGTTGGTGACGTAGTCGCCGAGGCACTGGCGGCCGTCCGGGTCCTCCATGGAGGAGACGACACCGGCGGGCTTGTTCAGCGCGAAGAAGAGATACGACTGGGCGGCGACGGTCAGGCCGTCGACCTTGATCTCGTCCTTGTGGACATCGACGCGCATGCCCTGCTCGACGACGATCTCGCCGTTGACCTCGACACGTGCCTGTTCGATCAGCTCCTCGCACGCCCGGCGCGAGCCCATGCCGGCCCGGGCGAGGACCTTCTGCAGCCGCTCGCCCTCCTGCTCGGCGCCGGGGTGGGTCTTGGGCGTCTTGATGTCGGCCTTGCCCGCGTACCTGTCCCGGTTGCGCTGCTCGATCTTGGCGTCGAGCTCACGCGGACGGGACGGGGCGCCCTGGCGGCGCGCGCCGCCGCTCCTGCCGCTGCCGGCCTGAGCGGACTTCGGGCCGCCCTTGGCGCCGCCGCGGGCCGCGGCGCCGCGGCCCTTGCGGACCTCTTCGCCGCTCTTCTCTCCGGTGGAGCCCACGTCGTAGCGGCGCTCCTCGGGCCGGGGCCGGCGGGGACGCTGCTCCTGCTTGCCGTCGCGCCCGCCGCCGGCGCCCCGGGGATTCCGGTCGCCGCCGCTCCTGCCGCCGCTTCCGCTGTTCCTGCCACTGCTTCGCATCAAAATTCCGTCTTGTCGTCTGCGTGAGTATCCGGGGTGTCCGGTGCGTCCGGATCGAACGACGGCACACCCTCTAGCGTCTCAGCCTCGATCGCGTCCGCCTCGGGGAGGAAGGGCGCGAGCTCCGGGAGCTCATCCAGGCCGCGCAGGCCCATCCGCTCCAGAAAGTAGTTCGTCGTCCTGTACAGGATCGCACCTGTTTCGGGTTCCGCGCCCGCTTCCTCGACAAGGCCCCTCTGCAGCAGGGTCCGCATGACCCCGTCGCAGTTCACACCGCGGACCGCGGAGACCCTCGACCGGCTGACCGGCTGGCGGTAGGCGACCACCGCCAGGGTCTCCAGGGCGGCCTGGGTGAGACGGGCCTGTTGGCCGTCCAGGACGAAGCCCTCGACGGCCGCCGCGTACTCCGGGCGGGTGTAGAAGCGCCAGCCGCCCGCGACCAGCCTCAGATCGAATCCACGGCGCTGCACGGTGTACTCGTCGGCCAGCTCGCGCAGCGCGTCGGCGACGGCTCTGCGGGGCCGTTCCAGCACCTTGGCGAGGTGTTCCTCGGTGGCGGGCTCGTCGACGACCATGAGGACGGCCTCCAGAGCGGGCTTGAGATCGAGATCCGCGACGGTGGAGCCGGTGGTGTCCTGCTGACTCATGTCCTCACATCCTCGGAGACGTCCTGCACGTCGGTGTCGAACTCGTCCGTCACGACGGGCTCGCCCCCCTCTCCCCCGGCCCAGCGCACCAGAAGTTCCCCCAGCGCCTCGTCCTGGTCGAGCGCGACGGCCTTCTCCCGGTACAGCTCCAGCAGCGCGAGGAACCTGGCGACGACGGTGAGGGTGTCCTGGGCGTCCTCGGTGAGCGCCCGGAAGGTGATCTCCCCCGCCTCCCGCAGCCGCGCCACCACGATCTCGGCCTGTTCCCGCACGCTGACCAGCGGTGCGTGGATGTGGTCGACGTACACCTGCGGCTTGGGCTTGGGCTGCATCGCCTTCACGGCCAGCCTGGCGAACCCCTCGGCCCCGATGCTGATGACGACCTCGGGCAGCAGCTCGGCGTGGTGCGGCTCCAGCCCGACGGTCCGCGGGAAACGCCGCCCCTCGGACTCCAGCCGGTCACTGAAGATCTCCGCGACGCGTTTGTACGCGCGGTACTGGAGCAACCGGGCGAAGAGCAGATCCCGCGCTTCGAGCAGCGCCAGATCGGCCTCGTCCTCCACCTCGGCGGTGGGCAGCAGCCGGGCGGCCTTCAGGTCGAGCAGGGTCGCGGCGACGACGAGGAACTCGGTGGTCTGGTCCAGGTCCCAGTCCGGCCCCATGGCGCGGATGTGCGCCATGAACTCATCGGTGACCTTGGACAGTGCGACTTCCGTCACATCCAGCTTGTGCTTGGAGATGAGCTGCAGAAGCAGGTCGAACGGTCCCTCGAAGTTCGCCAGCCGGACAGTGAACCGCCCGTCGTCGGCGGGCTCGGAGGGCGTCGCCGAAGCCGCGGGAGCGCCGGGCCCGGCAGGCGGCCCGGGCACCGCCGGAACGACCGGCTCGGAAGCCTCTACGGACACCTCGGGGGCAGCCGACCCGGCAGCCGACCCGGGAGCCGTCGACAGGACCGGCTCAGGAGTTGCCACGACCGGGTCCGAGGCTGCGGACGCTGCCGCGTCCGAGGCGGCCGGCCGCACCTCCGGATCCAAGGACACTTCCGCGCCCTCGGAAACAGGTGGGGCGTCGGGCGCTCCGTCGGGCCGCCGGTCCGCCGTCGGCCCCGGCGCGGGCCGACCGCCCGGGCCGCGGCCCAGAGGGCGGCGGGGGGAACGGGCGGGCTCGTCGGTCGTCGGCATGAAGGTCCAGGGGCAGCGGGATACGGGCGGCGGGCAGTGGCCCGTACGGGAAGGTCCGGACCGTTCGGCCGACGGCACTTTGGGCAGGCTACCCGCGCCCCACCGGTCAGCGGCCGCGCAGCCGCCGTACGAGGATGCTCGCGTCGCCCCGTGATTCCAGGTCCGCGAGGACCACCGCGACCGCCTCGCGGACGATACGCCCGCGGTCGACCGCGAGCCCGTGCTCCCCGCGGAGCACGAGCCGGGCGTGTTCGAGGTCCATCAGTTCCTCGGCCGAGACATAGACGGTGATCTTCTCGTCATGGCGCTCCCGGCCGCTGGGACGCCGGTTCCCCCCGCGCCCGCCTCCGCGCCTGCGCTGCTGCTGAACGGCAGGGGCGACCACCGCCTCCTGCGTGGCCGAGGGCGTGGCCGCCGAAGGCTGCTGGGGCCCGCGCCCCGACTGCCCCGCCACTGCGGCGCGGGTGCCTTCACCACCACGACTGCGCGATTCCCCCGCGTCGGCGTCCGCCGCGGAGTGCTCCTCCCGGGAAGGGGCCTCGGGGCCGGCGGCCTCCGCCGCACCCGCCCCGGACCCGCCGGCCGCGGGATCGCTCTCCCCGGCCGGACCGGGCACCCGGGCCTCGCCGTTCGCCCTGCGCCGCCGGTCCGCGGGGGACGATGCCTGCAGTCCCATCCCACCGGTGGTGCGGAACAGTTCGTCGGCCCCGGGCAGACTCACTCGGCGTGACACCGGGCGAGCACCTCCCTGGCGAGCTGGCGGTAGGCGGCGGCACCGACGGAGTTGGAGGCGTACGTGGTGATGGGCTCACCGGCGACCGTGGTCTCCGGGAAGCGCACCGTGCGCCCGATGACCGTGTGGTAGACGTGATCGTCGAAGGCCTCGACGACACGGGCGAGGACCTCACGGCTGTGCACCGTGCGGGAGTCGTACATGGTGGCGAGGATGCCGTCGAGCTCCAGATCCGGGTTGAGCCGCTCCTGGACCTTCTCGATGGTCTCGGTGAGCAGGGCCACACCTCGCAGGGCGAAGAACTCGCACTCGAGCGGCACTATCACCTTGTGGGCCGCCGTCAGGGCGTTCACGGTGAGCAGGCCCAGCGAGGGCTGACAGTCGATCACGATGTAGTCGTAGTCGGCCATCAGCGGCTTCAGGGCACGCTGCAGCGTGGACTCCCGGGCGACCTCGCTCACCAACTGCACCTCGGCAGCCGACAGGTCGATGTTGCTGGGCAGCAGGTCCATGTTGGGGACCGCGGTCTTCAGCAGGACCTCGTCGGCCGACATGCCCCGCTCCATGAGCAGGTTGTAGACCGTGAGGTCGAGCTCCATCGGGTTGACACCGAGCCCGACCGACAGGGCTCCCTGCGGGTCGAAGTCGACGAGCAGTACGCGGCGCCCGTACTCGGCGAGCGCGGCACCCAGGTTGATGGTCGACGTGGTCTTGCCGACGCCGCCCTTCTGGTTGCACATCGCGATGATCTTCGCGGGACCGTGATCGGTCAGCGGGCCGGGGATCGGGAAGTAGGGCAGAGGCCGACCGGTCGGGCCGATCCGCTCGCGGCGCTGGCGGGCAGCGTCGGGCGCGAGGGTGGCCGCGTATTCCGGGTCGGGCTCGTACTCGGCGTCGGGGTCGTAGAAGTGCCCCTGGGGCACCTCGTCGAAGTCGGCGAAGTGGGCGGTCTCTCGGCCACTCTCGTTGCCGGCCATGGCGTTCACGTTTAGGCCGTCCATCATCTGGGGGGCTGTCGTCATGTGCTGGTGGGTGGCGAAGGTGCGGACAGCGACGGAGCCGACAGCCTCCAGCCCGTTCGGGCTCTGGCCCCGTGCAGGCATCCCTGGTTGAACACCCCCGGGAGTAAATGTCGACTCATTCACAAGTCGTCTTACCTCCTCGGATGTGACCAGGAAACTTATCGATAGGTCAGCGTGGCACCATGCCGACGATTGGCGACTCTATGGCGTGTCACCGCTCCACAGCAACACAATCCGCCGGACCCGGCCCGATGTGTCGGCAATCGAACACCCCCCTGTCAAGAGCATGTGGCCACCGGGGCACGCTTTCAGTGGGTGCACGAATCGGTTGAAGGGTTACGTTCGAGACGAGTTGACGGCGGCGTCACCGGACCCGGCATGCGTCCGGCCGGACCCTGCTGAGCAAGGTCCGGCCGGACGCATGAGGTTGACGCGAAACGATGAGGAACCCTCCCGGACCCTTCGGGGCGGGGAGACCGGACCGTCAGCCGAGAAGCGAGCTCAGCTCGACGTGCTCCAGGCCGTGGGCCTCGGCCACCTCGCGGTAAACGACCTGCCCGTCATGGGTGTTGAGGCCCCTGGCGAGTGCGGCGTCACGGCGCAGCGCATCGGCCCAGCCACGGTCGGCGAGCTCCAGGATGTACGGAAGCGTGGCGTTGGTGAGGGCGTACGTGGAGGTGTTCGGCACCGCGCCCGGCATGTTGGCGACGCAGTAGAAGACCGAGTTGTGGACATGGAAGGTCGGCTCGGCGTGCGTCGTCGGGTGCGAGTCCTCGAAGCAGCCACCCTGATCGATTGCGATGTCGACAAGTACACTTCCGGGCTTCATCCTGGCGACGAGCTCGTTGGTGACCAGCTTCGGGGCCTTCGCACCCGGGATGAGCACGGCGCCGACGACGAGGTCGGCCTCGACGACGGCCTTCTCCAGTTCGAGCGCGTTGGAGACGACCGTCTTCACCTTGGTGCCGAAGACCTTGTCCGCCTCGCGCAGCTTGTTGATGTCCTTGTCGAGCAGCGTGACGTGGAAGCCGAGACCGACGGCGATCTGCGTGGCGTTCCAGCCGGAGACGCCGCCGCCGATGACGACGGCCTCGGCGGGCGCGGTGCCCGGGACGCCGCCCGGCAGTACGCCGCGGCCGCCGACCGAACGCATCAGGTGGTAGGCGCCGACCTGCGGAGCCAGCCGGCCCGCGACCTCGGACATCGGGGCGAGCAGCGGCAGCGCGCGGTTCGCGGTCTCCACGGTCTCGTACGCGATCGCCGTGGTGCCGGACTCCAGCAGCGCGTCCGTGCACGCGCGGGAGGCTGCGAGGTGCAGGTAGGTGAAGAGCGTCTGGTCCTTGCGCAGGCGGTGGTACTCCTCGGCGACCGGCTCCTTCACCTTGAGCAGCAGGTCGGCGGTGGCCCAGACCTCGTCGGCCGTGGGAAGGATCCGCGCCCCGGCGGCGAGGTACTCCTCGTCCGTGATGGAGGAGCCGGCCCCGGCGTTCTCCTCGACGACGACCTGGTGGCCGTGGCGCACGAGCTCGTTCACACCGGCGGGCGTGATCGCCACGCGGAACTCGTTGTTCTTGACTTCGCGGGGGATGCCGACCTTCACGTCGATCACGGTCCTTGCCTCGGAGGGTCATCCGGACATAGCGATACATACCCGGATAGAAATAGCGTAAATGGAGACACCACGAACGTGCGCGGTAAGACCAGTCTAATGAAGGGCTTCACGCTGTCTAGCCTTACAAAGCACTAATTTTCAGTCACCGCACTACGGATTTCGTAGGTCACGCCCTCCTCCTTCAGCAATCTGTCGGCCAGGCCCCGGTGCAGCCGGGCCGCTGCCGAGTCGCCGAGCCGGTCGAGCGTGTCGGCCAGCCGCAGCTCCAGCGCCGCCTGCAGCCGCACGTCCCCGGAACGCCTGGCCCACTGAACGGCCTCCTGGCAGGTGCGCAGCGACTCGTGCGGCCGTCCCGCGTACTCCTGGACCCGGGCCGCCTCGCTCAGCGCCCGCGCCTGGGCCGGCACATCGCCGAGCCTGCGGTACCCGGCCGCGGCGGCACGCCAGTTCCGCAGCGCCTCGCCGTACCGTCCGGCATAGGTGTGGACGGCACCGAGCCGCCCGTACAGCCGCGCCTCGTCGGCCCGCTCACCCTGGGTGAGACGCTGCGCCAGCGCCCGGCCGTACCAGTCGGAGGCCCGCTGGTAGTCCCCCAGCTCGGCGTAGGCGCCCCCTACGGATTCCATCGCGCGGCCGGTGGCATACGGGTCCTTCGCGGCCCGACCGGCGTCCAGCGCGGCCCGGTAGCGGGTCAGCGCCTCCGTCGTACGGCCGGTCCCGGCATCGAGGTCGGCGAGGTTCAGCAGTGCGGCGGCCCGCTCGCGCGGCAGATCGCGCCGCTCGGCGACGGCCAGTACCAGACCGTGCAGTCCGTACAGCTCGGGTGCGGCCGCCTCGGTGCCCTGGTGCACGGCCAGCGCCCGCACCAAAGCGGCCATCAACCTCCTTGCCAGGGTGTCGAGTTCACCGTCGTCGACGGCGAGCCTGGCCGAGGCCAGCAGCGCGGGCCGACGCGTCCGCACCCATTCCGCGGCCGCTTCCGGCCCGGGGAAGCGCAGCGAGCGCGGCAGTCCGGCGAGCTTCCGGCGGGCCGGGGAACCCTCGGGCTCGGCGACGGCCCGGCAGGACTGCAGGAGGCGTACGGTCCGCTCCAGCATCCGGGCCCTGGCGAGCTGGATCTCAGCAGGCCGGTCCTTCGCCTCCAGCAGCGCCCTCAGCAGCGGGGCGAGGCAGCCGGGCACCTCGTACTGGGGCCGGTCCGCCCCATCGGTGCGCAGCAGCCCCAGGGTCACGAAGTCGTCGAGGGTCGCCCGGGCTGCCGAGACGGAGCAGCCGGCCAGCGCGGAGGCGGTGTGGGGGTCGGCGAGTCCCGCGGGCGCGAGGGCCAGCAGCCGCAGTATCCGGGCGGCGGCCGGCGGCAGCGTGTCATGGACCAGCCGGAAGACGCGGGCCAGCGGGCGTCCGCCGGTGGACTGCTCCGTGCCGTCCGGCAGTTCGCGCAGCCGCCGGGTGACATCGGCGACCGACGCCATGGGATGGGCGGCGAGCCAGCCGCCCACCAGGACCAGGGCGGTCGGCAGCCCGGCGCACTCCTCGGCGAGGGTCTCGGCGGTCCGCGGGTCGACGGTGATCCTCACCTGGCCGATGATGCGGGCGAGGAGTCGGACGGCGGAGCCCGCGTCCAGGCCGCCGATGGTGCAGGGGCGGACCCCGGGGATACCGGTCAGCGGGCCCTCGGAGGTGGCGACGACCAGGCAGTCGGGGTTGTCCGGCAGCAGCGGGTCGACCTGCTCCGCGTCCACGGCGTCGTCGAGGAGCAGCAGGGCCCGGCGCTCCGCGAGCGCCTCACGGACCATCTCGGAGAGCTCGTCCCCGTCCGCGCCGGGCGGCCCGGTCACGCCCAGCTGGCCGAGCAGCTCACGGGCGGTCCGCTCGGTGGGGACCGGCGCGCCGCCGGGGTCGGTGAGCCGGGCCCGGAGCAGACCGTCGGGGTGGTCACCCGCGTGAAGCAGTCGGCGGGTGAGTTCTCCGGCGAGCGCGGTGCGTCCGGATCCGGGGCGTCCGGCGATCAGCAGGACCCGGGCACGGGCCGCCTTGCGACCGGCCAGGGTGTCCAGTCCGGCGCGCTCGATGTCGGCCCGTAGTTCCTTCAACTCGCGTTCACGGCCGAAGAATTGGGGTGGTGTGGCGCCGGACGGCTCCCCGGTTCCCGCCGCCTTGGCAGGGCCGCTGGTGTCCACCGCCTGATCCGTCACGGGCCACGCTCCACTTCGCTGCACGCGTTGCCCGCCGGGACTCCGGTCAGGGCATTCCGAGCGTAGTTCAGGCGGGTGGACGAATCCCCTGGAGCGTGGCGCGAAGGTCCCCCGAACGGATCAGCGTATTTTCCGACCGGAGGATGCCGATGAACCGCCCAGCAGTCGTCGAAGGCCGGCCGACGGATCTCCGACGATCCTCGCGAGGCGAACCACCGGCCCCGGTACGTCCCGGACGGGCACCCGGGAACGTGCCCGCGAACCGCCGCCAGGGAACCGCCGCCCGGGAACGTGTCCGCGAACCGCCGCCCGGCGGCGGTCCTCACGGCCTGTCAGGCCTCGAACGGGCGGGCCGGCCACGGCGCCTCGGCCGGGCGCAGCGCCTCGATCCCGTCACCGGCGAGCGCCGTCGCGAGCGCGAGGACGCCCACCACGAGGCAGTTGTTGTGCAGATCCCCGGCGAACACGCCCCGTACCAGCTCCTGGAGCGGCACCCGGGCCAGTTCCATGTCGGCCTCCTCCTCGGAGACCGCGTAGCGCTCCCCGTCGGCCTCGGAGAGGTTCCGGGCCAGGAAGATCCGTACGGCCTCGTCGCAGCCGCCCGGCGTGGTGTAGACGTCGGTCAGCACCCGCCAGTCCTCGGCCTTGACGTACGCCTCCTCGTAGAGCTCCCGCTGGGCCGCGTGCAGCGGGTTCTCACCGGGGATGTCGAGCAGTCCGGCCGGGATCTCCCAGAGCTTGTGGCGCACCGGGTGACGGTACTGCCGCAGCACGACGACACGTTCCTCCTCGTCGAGCGCGAGCACGGCGACCGAGCCCGGGTGGACCTGGTAGTCGCGGCGTGCGACCGTGCCGTCGGGCATCATCACGTCATCGGTGCGGACGCTGGTCTTGTTGCCGGTGAAGGGCGTCTCGGTCGCGGTGACCTGCCACTCCTCGGGCGTGTCCTGGAAACCCATGTACGTCCTCCCACAGAAAACGGAAACCGGGGCACGCATCCTCTGCGGATCCGTACCCCGGTCAACGTTAATGCCTGCGCGGCACCGGACTACTTGCCCGGCTGAGCGCCCTGCTCGCTCACGGCCGCGGCCCCCGTCTTGCGCTCGACGGCCGCCTTCACCAGGCCCGCGAAGAGCGGGTGCGGGCGCGTCGGGCGGGAGCGCAGCTCCGGGTGCGCCTGGGTGGCGACCAGGTACGGGTGGATCTCGCGCGCGTACTCGACGTACTCGACGAGCTTGTTGTCCGGGGAGGTGCCGGAGAAGACCAGGCCGGCCTTCTTCTCCAGCTCGGCACGGTAGGCGTTGTTGACCTCGTAGCGGTGGCGGTGGCGCTCCTCCACGTACGGCTGGTCGTCGTACGCCTCTCGGACCACCGAGCCCTCGGCGAGCTTCGCCGGGTACAGGCCGAGCCGCATGGTGCCGCCCAGGTCGCCCGCGCCCTCGACGTACGCGAGCTGCTCCTCCATCGTCGAGATGACCGGGTGCGCGGTGGCGGGGTCGAACTCGGTGGAGTTGGCGTCGGGGATCTCGGCGAGGTTGCGCGCCGCCTCGATCACGATGCACTGCAGGCCGAGGCAGAGGCCGAGCAGCGGAACCTTGTTCTCACGGGCGTACTGGATGGCGCCGATCTTGCCGTTGACACCGCGGTCGCCGAATCCGCCGGGAACGCAGATCGCGTCGACGTCGGACAGTTGCCTGGCGGCGCCGGCCGGCGTCTTGCAGTCGTCGGAGGCGACCCACTTGACCTTGACCCTGGCCTTGTTCGCGAAGCCGCCGGCCCGGATGGCCTCGGTGACCGAGAGGTAGGCGTCGGGCAGGTCGATGTACTTGCCGACGAGCGCGACGGCGACCTCGTGGTCGGGGTTGTGCACGCGGTCCAGCAGGTCGTCCCACGTGGTCCAGTCGACATCGCGGAACGGCAGGTCGAGCTTGCGCACGACGTAGGCGTCCAGGCCCTCGGTGTGCAGCACCTTCGGGATGTCGTAGATCGACTTGGCGTCCACACAGGCCACCACGGCGGCCTCGTCGACATCGCACATCAGCGAGATCTTGCGCTTGATGGCGGTCGGTACGTCACGGTCGGCGCGCAGGACGATGGCGTCGGGCTGGATACCGATGTTGCGCAGCGCGGCGACGGAGTGCTGGGTCGGCTTGGTCTTGAGCTCGCCGGACGGGCCGATGTAGGGCAGCAGCGAGATGTGCACGACGAAGACGTTGTCCCGGCCGACCTCGTGGCGGACCTGGCGGACGGTCTCCAGGAACGGCAGCGACTCGATGTCGCCGACCGTGCCGCCGACCTCCGTGATGACGACGTCGACGTCGTCGGTGGCCATCCGGCGGATGCGGTGCTTGATCTCGTTGGTGATGTGCGGGATGACCTGCACGGTGTCACCGAGGTACTCGCCGCGCCGCTCCTTGGCGATCACCTGGGAGTAGACCTGGCCGGTGGTGACGTTGGCGGAGCCGTCGAGGTCGACGTCGAGGAAGCGCTCGTAGTGGCCGATGTCCAGGTCGGTCTCGGCGCCGTCGTTGGTGACGAACACCTCACCGTGCTGGAAGGGGTTCATCGTGCCGGGGTCGACGTTCAGGTACGGGTCGAGCTTCTGCATGGTGACCCGGAGACCGCGCGCCTTGAGCAGGGCGCCGAGGCTGGAGGCAGTCAGACCCTTGCCGAGGGATGAGGCGACACCCCCGGTGACGAAGATGTGCTTGGTCGTCGTGGATGTGGGCTGCATAGCCAAAGGGGGCTCCCGTGGTCGCGATCGTGAGGTGCGTACCGGCGTTGCCTTCCGGAATTCCGGAGGTGCCGTCGCTGCGGTTCGGGGGCCTCGTCTGCTGTCGCGGACGACCACCGGTCCACGGGCTACCAGGGTATCAGCGACCAGGAGGGGCTGCTTCCGGCCACGCCCCTCGTACGCCCTCCACAAGATCATCGCAAGCCCCTCGTGCCACACCCGTTCGGATCAGACGCTTTCCTGAGACCGTCGCGCAGATCATCCGGGTGCGTCGTATCCTGCTCGGACACTCGCTCCGGGCGAGGTTCCGAGTTCATTGGTTCCCCCACAACGCCCCCTTGCGACGACCTCTTCACCCGCAGTAATGCCCTACGGGGCGACAAGGCCGTTCGACTGGAGATTGCACGTGGCCGGGCGCATCGAGGATTACGCACTCATCGGAGACATGCAGACCGCTGCCCTGGTCTGCCGGGACGGCACAGTCGACTGGCTGTGCCTTCCCCGCTTCGATTCGCATGCCATTTTCGCGGGACTGCTGGGCACCGAGGAGCACGGCTTCTGGCGCCTGGCACCGGCGCGGGAGGAGGGGGCGCAGCCGCAGCCCGCGGACCGCCGCCGGTACCGCGGTGACTCCCTCATCCTGGAATCGGAATGGGACACACCGCGTGGAACGGTCAGAGTGACCGATTTCATGCCGCCCCGTGACGGCGCACCGCAGGTGATCCGGATCGTGGAGGGAATCAGCGGCCGCGTGACGATGCGCTCGGAGCTGCGGATGCGGTTCAGTTACGGGCGTGTCACCCCGTGGGTGCACAAGGTCGACGGCCGTACGGTCGCCGTCGCCGGCCCTGACTCCGTCTGGCTGGACACCCCCGCCGAGACGTTCGGTGAGAACCTGACGACGTATTCCGACGTCACGGTCGCGCCGGGTGACCGGATCGCGTTCACGATCAGCTGGCAGCCCTCGCACCACGAGCCGCCCGGTCTTCCGGACCCGGAGGGTTCGCTGGAGGCGACCGCGGACTTCTGGCGTGAATGGGTCGAGCAGTGCACGTACCACGGGCCCTACCGCGAGGCCGTGGTCCGCTCCCTGATCACCCTCAAGGCGCTGACGTACGCGCCGACCGGCGGCATCGTCGCCGCGCCGACGACCTCCCTGCCCGAGGACATCGGCGGCTCCCGGAACTGGGACTACCGCTACACCTGGCTGCGCGACGCCGCGATCACCCTCTCCTCCCTGCTGCGCACCGGCTACCGCGAAGAGGCCCGTGCCTGGCGCGAGTGGCTGCTGCGGGCCGTCGCCGGCGACCCGGAGAACCTGCAGATCATGTACGGCATCGCGGGCGAGCGCGAGCTGGGCGAGGCGGAGCTGGACTGGCTGCCCGGCTACGAGAACTCCGGTCCGGTCCGGGTCGGGAACGGCGCGGCGGGCCAGCTCCAGCTGGATGTGTACGGAGAGGTCACCGAGGCACTGCACCTCGCCCACATGACGGGCCTGACCCGCAACGACTACGCGACCGGCCTCCAGCTCAAGCTGATCGGGTATCTGGAGAAGCACTGGGACGAGCCGGACGAGGGCATCTGGGAGGTGCGCGGCCCGCGCCGCCACTTCGTCCACTCGAAGGTGATGGCCTGGGTCGCCGTCGACCGCACCATCAAGCTGATCGAGTCCGGGGACGCGGAAGGTCCGCTGGAGCGGTGGCGCGAACTGCGCGACGACATCCACCGCGATGTCTGCGACCGCGGCTACGACAAGGAACGCAACACCTTCACCCAGTCCTACGGGTCGAAGGAGCTGGACGCCTCACTCCTCCTGATCCCTCAGATGGGCTTCCTGCCGCCGGACGACAAGCGCGTGATCGGCACGATCGAGGCGATCCAGCGCGAGCTGTCCACGGAGGACGGCTTCGTGCTGCGGTACCCCACCAGGGGTGACGACGCGGGCGTCGACGGCCTGGAGGGCGACGAGGGCGCGTTCCTGGCCTGCTCGTTCTGGCTGGCGGACGACCTGGCGATGATCGGCCGGGTCGACGAGGCACGCCAGCTCTTCGAGCGGCTGCTGTCGCTGCGCAACGATCTGGGCCTGCTGGCGGAGGAATGGGATCCCCGGCTGCAACGCCAGGTGGGCAACTTCCCCCAGGCGTTCAGCCATGTTCCGCTGATCGACACGGCACTGCGTCTGACGGCGAGCGGGGCATACGTCGGCTGACCTCGGTGCGGGGCGGGCCGGACGCGTACCGGTACCTGCCCCACACGTCGGCCCGCCTCGGCGCGGGGCGGGCCGGAGCCATACCGGCCGGCCTCGGAGGGCGGTCGCCGGGAAGGGTGGACAGGACGTGGGCCGGCCGGCCCCGATACGGGCCGGCGTGGCCCGTTGCACGGCGCTCGGGGCCGGTACCTTCCTGAACCAGGGCGACCGCGACCCAAGCGACTGCCCCGCCCGACCCGAGTGAAACGCGAGGCCAGAGCCAGTGGAGACGCAAGGCGGAATCACCGTGCAGCGAGCCCTTGAGCTGCCGGGCCTGCGCAGCGGGCTCCCGGAGGTGGTCGTCGGCGCGGACCGGCTGAACCGTACGGTGCGCTGGGTGCACGCGGGCGAGGTCCCGAACATCGCTTCCCTGCTCAAGGGCGGTGAACTGCTGCTCACCACCGGTCTGGGGCTCGGCACCCGCCCCGCCGAGCAGCGTGCCTTCGTCCGCAGGCTCGCCGACCGGGGGATCGCCGCCCTCGTGGTGGAGCTCGGACCGCGGTTCAGCAGGCTGCCCGCGTCGATCGTGGATGCCGCCCGCGCGGCCGGTCTGCCGCTGGTGCAGTTGCACCGCGAGGTTCCGTTCGTGGCGGTGACCGAGGAGATCCACACCGAGATCGTCAACGGCCACTACGCGCTGCTGCGGCAGGCCGAGGAGGTGTACCGGCGGTGCACGGAGGCGCTGCTCGGCGGCGGTGGGGTGCCCCAGGTGCTGGGCGTCCTGGCCGATTTCACGGCCAATCCGGTCTTCCTGGAGACGGCGGACGGGCAGCTGCTGTACGCGGCGGGGCCGGGGTCCGGCCCGGTGTCCGCCGATCCGCTCCAGGTGTGGGAGGGGATGCGTGGCGACCGGGCGGCCCGTGAGAAGCCGCCCACCGGTTCCGTGCTGGTCGATGTGCCGGGCGGCGGTCCCACCACCGGTTCCGTACGGGCCAGGCTGGTGCTGCTGGCCGTGGCCGGGCCGCTGGTGACGGTGCACCGGATGGCGGCGGAGCGGGCGGCGGGCATCCTCGCCGTCGTGCTGATGCAGGCCCGCCAGGAGGAGGAGCTCGCCGCACGCGGGCGGGGGGACTTTCTGACGGATCTCGCGGAGGGCCGGATCGCCGCGGAGGACGCGCCGGCGCAGGCCCGCGTCCTGGGCTTCAAACCGGGTGGGATGCCGCTGCTGCCGGTGGTGATGCGGCTGGCCCCCGAGCTGTCCGTGTCGGGGAACTGGGCGCTGCTGGCGCGGGCCGTGCTGGAGGAGCTCGCGTCGGTGGGCGTGCCGGTGCTCCTCGGCGTGCGGCCCGTGGAGGGCCGGGTACCGATGCTGCTGGGGTTGCGGTCCGAGACGGAGCGCACGGCGGTCGCGGACCGGGTCGCGGCGGCGCTGCGGGCGGGTGTGGAGCGTGCCGGTCTGGAGCGGGCCGGATCACAGCCGCCGGTCGTGGTGGTGGGCGTGGCGGGCAGTTGGGCGGCGGCCGGTGCGGGACTGCGGCACGCCGCCGAGACGGCGACGGCAGCGCACGGTCTCGGCGAACGGCCCTGGTACGACGCCCGGCGCCTGGACATCGATCTGCTGTTGTGGCGGCTGCGGGACCATCCGGATCTGGCGGCGTTCGTGGACCGGGCGATCGGCCCGCTGCGCGATCACGACCGCACCTCGCGCCCGCCGCTGCTGCCGACGCTGGAGACGTATCTGGGCCACGCGGGCCGCAAGGCGGAGACGGCGCGCGAACTGCACCTGAACCGTCAGACGCTGTACAACCGGCTGGCGCGCATCGGTGAACTGCTCGGCACCGATCTGGACGATCCGCAGGCGGTCCTGGCCCTGAGCCTGGCCCTCCGGGCGCGCCGCCACACGCCGTAGCTTCCGACCCACCCGGCCGGCCCGCCGCTCACCGTGGCCGCGCCATCGCCAACGGCTGTGCCAACTCGTCGTAGACGCTGAGCACTTGGGCGATCGTGTCGTCCTCCGTCGGCCAACTCGCGGCCTGCACGTACCCGGCGTCCGCCAGATCCGCGCGCCGCACCGGATCACCGAGCAGCCTGACCACCACCCGCGCGAGCGCCTCGGTGTTCCCGTACGGCACGAGTTCCGCGCCGTCGCCCACGAGTTCCGGCACCCCTCCGACGGCGGTGGCGACCAGCGGAACGCGGAGCCTCAGTGCCTCCTGGGCCAGCACCGAGCGCGCCTCCCACCGGCTGGACAGCACGGCCAGGTCGGCGGCGGCGAGAAGCCCGGCGGTGTCGTCGTGACCGCCGATGATCCGGACGGGCAGCTCCTCGTTCGTGATCCGGCGTTGCAGAGCCGCCCGCTCCCGCCCCTCTCCCGCGATGATGAGCAGCGGTACGGGGTCGAGTGCGCGCCACATCCGTGCGGCGTCGAGCAGCAGGTCGTACCCGTGATGGGGGACGAGGCTCCCGTACGTCAGGATCAACGGCCTTTCCACTGCTCCGAGTTCGGCTCGCATCTTGCCGTCGGTGAGTTCGGCGGGCACGTGCGGCAGGGGGGCGGAGACCGGCGAGAGCCGCGCGTCGCGTGCTCCTCGGTGCCGCGCCCGGTCCACCAGCTCCGATGTCGTGCCGAGCACAACGGCCGCCGCCTGGGCGGCCCTTCGCTCCATGAGCCGGAGCAGTCGGCTGCGGGCGCCTTCGGCGTGGGCGCGGGCGTGCCAGGTGAAGACCAGCGGGATACGTCGACCGCCGAGCGCGAGAGCGGCGCGTACGGCGGCGTGCAGACCGTGCGCGTGGACCACGTCGGCGCTCAGGCAGGCGCCGCGCAGGGCGGCGACGGCGGTGGGATCGCTGCGCCGTGGTACGGGCACGAACCGGGCCCCCGTACCGGAGAAGTCGTAGGCGTGGTCCAGTTCGGCCGGGGCGCAGACGGTGACGTGCACCCCTCTCGCCACCAGACCTGCGGCCAGCGAGCTGACGTGGGCGCTGCTGCCCGCGCTGCCGCCGCCCAGGACTTGGACCGTACGCAGCTGTGACACGTTGAATGGCTCCCGGGGCTGCCGAGTGGGCGGTGATGGCATCGCCAAGGATGCCAGTCCGCAAGCGTGTTCCGGCACCGTCGGGCGGCTGCCCCGCCCCACACACCAGCAACCGGCCAGGTCCTACCACTCCCACAGGTGAGAAGATGACGCGAAGTTGACGTGCCGTGGATACCGCCAGCGGTCCCCGGCGCCCGGCAGCGGTCCACCACCGCCTGGGCGAGCCGTCTGACCCGGCACCCGGCACCCGGCACCCGGCACCCGGCACCCGGGCCCGAACGCCCGCGGCTCCGCTCCGTTACCCGTCCGCCCGCGCCGCGGCCAGCAGTTCCTCCGCATGGGCACGGGCCGTCTGTGAGTCCTCCTGGCCCGCGAGCATCCGCGACAGCTCCCGGACCCGGTCCTCGCCCTCCAGGACCGTGACCCCGCTGCTGGTCACCGCCCCGTCGACCGTCTTCTCGACCAGCAGCTGCCGGTCCGCGAAGGCCGCCACCTGCGGCAGGTGCGTGACGACGACGACCTGGGCGGACTTCGCGAGCTTCGCGAGCCGCCGCCCGACCTCGACGGCCGCCTTGCCACCGACGCCCGCGTCGACCTCGTCGAAGAGGTACGTCGGTACGGGATCGGAGCCGGCGAACACCACCTCGACGGCGAGCATCACCCGGGACAGCTCACCGCCCGACGCGCCCTTGGCGATCGGCCGCGGCTGGGCACCGGGGTGCGGCGCCAGCAGGAGTTCGACCTCGTCGGCGCCGGCCGGCCCGTAGACCACGCTCCGTCCGCCGATCTCGATGCCCGACTCCTCGTCCGGTGCCTCGGTCTGCCGGATGGCGAAGGAGACCCGGGCGTGCGGCATCGCGAGGGAGGCCAGCTCCGCGGTGACCGCCTCGGCGAAGCGCTCCGCCGCTCCCGTGCGCGCGTCGGTCAACGCCTGCCCGAGTCCGGAGAGTTCGGCGCGCAGCGCGTCGCGCTCCGCCGTCAGCTCGCCGATCCGGTCGTCGTCGCCCTCCAGTTCGGTGAGCCGGACGGCGCCTTCCTCGGCCCAGGCGAGCACGGCGGTGATGTCCTCGCCGTACTTGCGGGTCAGCGCGGTGAGCGCGGCCCGCCGCTCCTCCACCGCGGCGAGCCGCAGCGGATCGGCGTCCAGCTGGTCGGCGTACCCGGCCAGTTCGCCCGCCACGTCGGCGAGCAGGATCGAGATCTCGCCGATCCGGTCGGCGAGCGCGGCAAGCGCGGGATCGTGGGCGCGTACGGCGTCCAGGGACCGTCCGGCGGCGGCGACCACGGTCGTCGCGTCGACGCCCTCGGGGTCCTCCGGGTTGCCCGCGAGCGCGGTGTGCGCCAGGGCGGCGGCGGAGGCGAGCGCTTCGGCGTGGCCGAGCCGTTCGGCCTCGGCGGCCAGGTCGCCGTCCTCGCCCGCCAGGGGTTCGACCGCGGCGATCTCACCGAGGCCGAAGCTCAGCAGATCCGCCTCCTGGGCGCGTTCGCGGGCGCGCGTCGTCAGCTCGTCCAGCTCCGTGACGACGGCCCGCAGCCGCCGGTACGCCGCCGTGTACGTGGTGTGCGGCACCGTGACACCGTCGCCGGCGTACCGGTCGAGTGCCTGCCGCTGCCGCGCCGGCTTGAGCAGCCCCTGCTGGTCGGTCTGGCCGTGCACGGCGACGAGTTCGTCCGCGAGTTCGGCGAGCACCCCCACCGGCACGGATCTGCCGCCGAGATGCGCCCGGGAGCGCCCCTCGGCGGAAACGGTGCGGCTGATCAACAGCGCGCCGTCGTCGAATTCGGCCCCGGCCTCCTCGGCCCGCAGGGCCACGGTGTCGCCGTCGGACACCGTGATCCGCCCCTCGACGACGGCGGCCTTGGCCCCGATCCGTACCAGGGCGGGATCCGCACGCCCGCCGAGCAGCAGCCCCAGGCTGGTGACGACCATGGTCTTGCCCGCGCCGGTCTCACCCGTCACGGCGGTGAAACCGGGTGACAGCTCGACCACCGCGTCGTCGATGACTCCGAGCGACCGTATCCGCATCTCCTCCAACACGGACATGACCTTACGAGGTCCGGACCCCGCTGTGCGACGGGCCCCGCCCCAGGGGTTCACTCTCCCGTGTGCACCTTCGGCTTTCGCGCCGCCTCCGGGGGAGGGTTCGCCGGTCAGTGCGGCGCACCCCGCCACCCCGAGACGGGCAGGGCGAACTTCGCCACGAGCCGGTCCGTGAACGAGGCGTGGTGCAGCCGCGCGAGCCGTACGGGCACCGCGCCGCGCCGCACCTCGACCCGCGCTCCCGCGGGCAGTTCCACGGTCCTGCGCCCGTCGCACCACAGCACCCCGTGCGGGGTGTGCTGCTGGACCTCGACGGCGAGCACCGAGGTCGGCGAGGTCACCAGCGGCTTGGCGAACAGCGCGTGGGCGCTGATCGGCACCATCAGCAGCGCCTCGACCTCGGGCCAGACGACCGGTCCGCCCGCCGAGAAGGCGTAGGCCGTCGATCCGGTCGGGGTCGCGCAGACGATCCCGTCACAGCCGAAGCCGGTCACCGGGCGGCCGTCGATCTCCAGGACGACCTCCAGCATCCGCTCGGGCGACACCTTCTGCACGGCGGCTTCGTTGAGCGCCCAGTCGGTGTGGACGACGTCGCCGTTGCTGTGCACGACGACGTCGAGCGTCATGCGTTCCTCGACCTCATACGCGCGGGTGACGACCCGGTCGACGACCTTGTCCAGGTCGTCGCGCTCGGCCTCGGCGAGGAAACCGACCCGGCCCAGGTTGACGCCGAGCATCGGCACCCCGGAGGCGCGGGAGAGTTCGGCGCCGCGCAGCAGCGTCCCGTCCCCGCCGAGCACGATCAGCAGCTCACAGCCGTCCACGGCTCCGGGGGTGGTGTCCGTGACCGTCTCGACGGACGGCGGCAGCGGCAGGTCGACCGCCTCGGTGGCCAGCACCCGTACGCCGAGGCCGCTGCTCAGCAGTCCCTGGACGACCAGCTCGGCGCTGCGGATCGCGGCCGGTCGGCCGGTGTGCGCCAAAAGAAAGACAGTTCGTGCCGCATTCGTCGTCAACGAGGCCCCTCCGCCACTGCACGGTCGACATCCGCGGGATCCAGCTCAGGTGCTCCGGCCCGCAGCCACAGAAAGTACTCGACATTTCCCGAGGGCCCCGGCAGCGGACTCGCCGTCACCCCTCGCACCCCGAGACCCAGTGCCCAGGCCCGGCGCGCCACCTCGCGTACGGCCTCGGCCCGGAGTTCGGGGCTGCGTACCACACCGCCGCTGCCGAGCCGCTCCTTGCCGACCTCGAACTGCGGCTTGACCATGAGAACCAGGTCCGCGTCGGGGGCGGTGCAGCGGGCCAGGGCGGGCAGGACCAGCCCCAGCGGGATGAACGACAGATCACCGACGACGAGGTCCACCGGCTTCCCGTCGATGTCGTCCGTCGTCAGCTCCCGTACGTTGGTGCGGTCCTTGACGGTGACGCGCTCATCGGTCTGCAGTGACCAGGCGAGCTGTCCGTAACCGACGTCCACGGCGACGACGTGGCCGGCCCCGGCCCGCAGAAGTACGTCGGTGAAGCCGCCGGTCGACGCCCCGGCGTCCAGCGCCCGCCGCCCCTCGACCGTCAGCCCGAGGGGCACGAAGGCGGCGAGGGCGCCGGCGAGTTTGTGTCCGCCGCGCGAGACGTACTCGGGGTCGCTGTCGTCCTTGATGACGACGAGCGCGGCGCTGGTCTCGACCTGGGTGGCGGGTTTGGTCGCGGTGCTGCCACCGACGGTCACCCGCCCCGCGGCGATCAGCTGACTCGCGTGCTCGCGCGAGCGGGCGAGCTTACGGCGTACCAGCTCGGCGTCGAGGCGGCGACGTGCCACTCCTGCCACGTTCGGTTCAGCTCCTGTTGTTGTACGAGGGCATCGGTGCGGGTGCGGGCCTGGCATCCAGCGCGGTCAGCGCTTCGCGCAGCCCACCGTGTACATCCTCGTACACCTCGATGTGTCCGTCCGCCGGGAGGTGGTCCGCGTCGGCGAGACGCTCCAACTGGGCGTCGATCCCGGCGTGGCCGCTGGGGGTACGGGCGACGCCGAGGGGCGCGGGTGCGGCGGGGTCGAGAGGGGGTGCGGCGGCCGGGGACGCGCTCTCCTCGGACGGGTCTGCCGTCGCGTCCGCCGGTGTCGTCCCGGGCCCTGTTCCGGGCGCTGTTCCGGCTGCGGTCCCGGGCCCCGGCATCGAGTCGCTCATGCGGGAAACGCTACCGCGAACGGCTGAGGTACCGTCGGTCACGATGGCGACCATGGCGGAGTGCCGCAGCGCACTCGACAAACTTTCCGACAATCTCGCGCGGGCCGAGGGCGACGTGCGCAGCGCGGCTGCCCTCGACCGGTCGCTGAGCTGCCACATCAAGGACCTCGACGTCACCTTCACCGGACGGCTGGCCCATGGCCGGATCCAGGTCCTGGACACGGTCGACGGCCCGCCCCCGGAGAAGGCCGAGATCCGTCTGGCGATGACCGGCGACGACCTGGTGGCCATGGTGAACGGTGAGCTGAACTTCGCCAGGGCGTGGGGCGCGGGCCGGGTCCGCCTGGAGGCCGGCTTCCGCGACCTGCTGCGACTCAGATCGCTGCTCTAGGAGAGCTGCTCCAGCACTGATCCCGCGCGCGGCGACCGGGCTCGCCCCCGGTCCGGTCCCACCCCGGTCCGGTCCGATCCCGGTCCGGTCCCACCCCGGTCCGGTCCGATCCCGGTCCGGTCCGATCCCGGTCCCGTCCGATCCCACGACCCGGGCCGGGCCCGGCCCGATCAGCTTCCCGGCACCCCTGCGGACGCCTTGCCCTGCACGCCCACCGGGCCGCTGCGCGGCTTGCGCGCGGCCGGCACCACCAAGGGCGTTCCGGTCTCCGGATCGTCGATGACCTGGCAGCGCAGCCCGAAGACCCGCTCCACCAGCTCCGCGGTGACGACGTCGCCGGGCGCCCCTTCGGCTATCACCTCGCCCTCCCGCATCGCGATGAGGTGCGTGGCGTACCGCGCGGCGTGGTTCAGGTCGTGCAGGACGGCCACCAGCGTGCGCCCCTGTGTCTCGTGCAGTTCCGCGCAGAGGTCGAGGACGTCGATCTGGTGCTGGATGTCGAGGTACGTCGTCGGCTCGTCGAGCAGCAGCAGCGGCGTCTGCTGGGCGAGCGCCATGGCGATCCAGACGCGCTGGCGCTGCCCGCCGGACAATTCGTCGACATAGCGATCGGCCAGCGCGTCGACTCCGGTCGCCGCCATCGATTCCTCGACAATGCGTTCGTCGTCCGGCGACCACTGGCGCAGCAGCCCCTGGTGCGGATACCGGCCGCGCCCGACGAGGTCGGCGACGGTGATGCCGTCCGGCGCGATGGAGGACTGCGGCAGCAGCCCCAGCGTCTTGGCGACCTTCTTCGCCGGCATCCCGTGGATCGTCTGCCCGTCCAGGAGCACCCGCCCGCTGTTCGGCTTCAGCATCCGCGAGAGTGCGCGCAACAGAGTCGACTTGCCACAGGCGTTGGGGCCGACGATCACGGTGAACGAATGGTCGGGGATCTCGACCGAGAGATTCTCCGCGATGACCCGCTGGTCGTAGCCGAGGGTCACCGAGTCCGCGGTGAGGCGCTGCATGGTCGTACTCCCGGAGTCGGAGGTGATCGGGTGCGGGGGTCGCCCCCGTCGCCGCGGGGGCCGGGGCGAGCCCGGTCCCGCCCGCCGGTGGACCGGCCGTCCGGACGGTGGCGGGCCAGGCAGAACAAAGTTAGGTTAGCCTACCCTCCTCATCGCTCGAATCGCCGGGAGCCGGCCGGCTGTCACCACCCCAGCCTCGCGATCGCCTTCCCCGCGTCCAGCGCGCACGAGTGGTCTCCGGCGTACGACCACGCCGCCCCGCAGAGCGCCCGCAGCCCGTCGAGTACGTCCCCGTCCCCTTCGAGCACCAGGCTGTCGCCGCGTGCCGACGCCTTCCAGCCACCGCAGAGGAACCCGTCGCCCGTGGACGTCACGTCGGGCTGTCCGGTCAGCAGCCCCCGCAGATCGGCGTCCACGTACGTCGGCCGGTGCTGCGGCACGGCGGCCACCAACCCCGCCGCGTCCGTCACGCCGGTGAGCACCAGCAGCGAGTCCACACCGCCGTTGAACGCGCCCTCGATGTCCGTGTCCAGCCGGTCCCCGACCACCAGCGGTCGTTCGGCCCCGGTCCGCAGCACCGTCTCGCGGTGCATCGGCGGCAACGGCTTGCCGGCCACCTGCGGTTCGGCGCCGGTCGCGATCCGTACGACCTCCACCGCCGCACCGTTGCCCGGCGCGATCCCTCGGGCGCTGGGAATCGTCAGGTCGGTGTTGGACGCGAACCACGGCACCCCGCGCGCGATCGCGTACGCGGCCTCGGCGAACCGCCCCCATGCCATATCGGGCCCGCCGTACCCCTGCGCCACCGCGGCCGGCTCGTCGTCCGCCGATTCCACCGGCACCAGTCCGCGCTCGCGCAGCGCGACGCGCAACCCCTCGCCGCCCACCACCAACACCCGTGCTCCGGCAGGCAACTGATCGGCCATCAGTCTGGCCACGGCCTGCGCCGAGGTGATCACGTCGGCGGGCTCGGCCGGAATCCCGAGTTCGGTCAGGTGCCCGGCCACCGCGGCGGGGGTCCGCAGGGCGTTGTTGGTCACGTACGCCAGGTGCATCCCCCCGCCCCGTGCGGTTCCCAGCGAGTCGACGGCGTGGGCGATCGCGTGACCGCCCGCGTACACCACCCCGTCGAGATCGAGCAGCGCCGTGTCGTACGCCTTGTTCAACGCGGTGCTGCTGCCGCTCGGCCTGGTCCTGCTCGGCTGACTCATTCTTTGCGCTCCTCGTTCCATGCTTCTGTCCCGATCATCGCGCATCCCGGCCGCACACATACGATGCAGAAATGAACACATCAGGTCCGGCCGGCCAGGGACTGCATCTGGTCCCGTTCCGCGGGCTGCGTTACGTCCCCGAGCGGGTCGGCAGTCTCGCGGCGGTGACCTCACCGCCGTACGACGTCGTCGTGCGCCCCGACGGGCTGCACCACCTGGAGTCGGCGGATCCGCACAACATCGTCCGGCTGATCCTGCCGCAGGCCGACACGGCCGCGGCCCGCAACGCGCAGGCCGCCGAGACCCTGAACCAGTGGCTGGCCGACGGCGTCCTCGCCCCCGATCCCGAACCCGCGCTGTACGTCTACGAGCAGCGCGACGCCGAGATCCTGCAACGCGGCATCGTCGGAGCGCTGGCGCTCTCCGCCCCCGGCGACGGCATCGTGCTGCCGCACGAGGACGTGATGCCCCACGTCGTCGAGGACCGGGCCGACCTCATGCGGGCCACAGCCGCCCACCTCGAACCACTGCTGCTGACCTACCGCGATGACGGCGACGCCTCGGGGGCGACCGCCGTCATCCAGCGGACCATCGAGCGACCGCCGCTGCTCGCCACCACGACCGAGGACGGCTTCAGCCACCGGCTCTGGGCGGTCACCGACCCGGCCGACCGGGCGGAGATCGAGACGGATCTGGCCCACCACCAGGCCCTGATCGCCGACGGCCATCACCGCTGGGCCACGTATCTCCGTCTCCAGCGGGAGCACACCGCTCCCGGCCCCTGGGACTTCGGCCTGGTCCTCCTCGTCGACACGGCCCACTACCCGCTCCGGGTCCGTGCCATCCACCGGCTGTTGCACCGCCTCCCGGTCGCCGACGCACTCGCCGCGCTGAACGGCCTCTTCCGCGTCCGCGACATCGATGGACCGCTCCCCCGTGCACTGGACGCACTCGCCGACGCGGCCGCCGAAGGCAACGCGTTCCTGCTCGCGGGCGACGGCGGCTTCCACCTCATCGACCGCCCCGATGCCGGTCTGCTGTCCAGGACGGTTCCGGCCGACCGTCCGACCGCCTGGCAGACCCTCGACGCGACGGTCCTGCATCTGGCTCTCCTCGACCATGTCTGGCGAATCCCCGACGCACCGGAACACATCGCCTACATCCATGACGCAGCGGCCGCCGTCGATCAGGCCGAACGCCACGATGCCACGGCGGTCCTGATGTATCCGGTACGCGAGGAGACAGTCAGGGGTCTCGCCCGGCAGGGCGTCACGATGCCTCGCAAGTCGACCTCCTTCGGCCCCAAGCCGGCATCCGGCCTGGTCCTGCGGAGCCTCACCCTCGACTGATCCCCGCAACGAAAAAAGGGCGGCACCCCTTCCGGAGTGCCGCCCTCTCTCATGCCTTACGACGCGGACGGACCGTCCTCGTCCCTGCCGGTGTCGTCGCTCTTCTCGTCATCCGCAGCGGCGGTCGACGCGTCAACGGCGTCGGACTCCTCCTCCAGCTCGGCCTCGTCCTCGCTGTCGTCGCCGCTCTCGTCGCCGCTCTCGTCGCCGCTCTCGTCGCCGCTCTCGTCGCCGCTCTCGTCGCCGCTCTCGTCGCCGCTCTCGTCCTCGCCGAGGGCGTCGACGAACTCGACCCCGTCCAGTTCGGCGAGCCGGTCCGAGGCATCGGTGGCACCGTCCTTGTCGGCCTCCAGTGCCTTCCCGAACCATTCACGCGCCTCGTCCTCGCGCCCGGCGGCCAGCAGCGCGTCCGCATACGCATAGCGCAGTCGCGGAGTCCACGGGTGAATCGCGTTCGAGGCGAGTTCGGAGCTCTGCAACGTGACGATGGCAGCATCGATCTGTCCCATGTCCCGACGGGCCCCGGCAGCCACCAGCCGCATCTCGACCTGCCCGGCCTTGTCGAGCTTCTGCACCTCGGGCTCGCCGGCCATGGCCATCGCCCGCTCGGGCCGCCCGAGTCCCCGCTCGCAGTCGGCCATGACGGGCCACAGCTCCACGGAACCGGTCATCCGCTTGGCGGCCCGGAACTCCGCCAGCGCCTCCGCGTACTTCTGCGTCGCGTACGCGGCGAACCCGGCCGCCTCCCGCACGGCGGCGACCCGCGAGGCCAGCCGCAACGCGATCCGCGAGTAGGCGTACGCCTGCTCGGGGTCCTCGTCGATCAGCCGGGCGACCATGACGAGGTTCCTGGCGACATCCTCGGCCAGAGTCTTCGGCAGGCTCATCAGCTCCTGCCGTACGGCCTTGTCGATCTCGTCGCCGGTGACGTCTTCGGGAATCGGGAGCCGCTTGACGGGCTCACGCTCGCGGTCGTCGCGTCGCTCGTATCCACCGCGGTCGTCGCGTCCGCGGTAGCCGCCCCGGCCACCACGGTCGTCACGCTGCCCGCGCTGCCCTCCGCCCCGCCGGTCGTCGCGTCGGTCGTCGCGGCGGAAGCCGCCGCCGGAGCCGCCGCCGCGGCTGTCGTCCCGACGGAACCCACCGCCACCACGGCTGTCGTCGTCGCGACG
>NZ_JBHVRW010000045.1:0-41502 GCF_042885475.1 Streptomyces sp. NPDC058051 | reverse complement strand
CGCCAACGCCTCACGCGGCGAAATCCCGAAGAACCCCGCATCAAAACCCGCCACATCCTCCAGGAAGCCACCCTCCCGCGCATACGACGTACCCGCCCGATCCGGATCCGGGTGGTAGAGGCTCTCGATGTCCCAGCCCCGGTCGGACGGAAAGTCTCCTACCGCGTCCGTGCCCGAGACCACGAGGTCCCAAAGGTCCTCCGCCGACGTCACGCCACCCGGGTAGCGGCACCCCATCCCCACGATCACAATCGGATCGTCGTCGCCGCCGCCCGCAGCGGGCCTCTCCACACGGACCGGCTCCCGCTCCCCGCCCAGTTGCCTGCGCAGGAAGTTCGCGACGGCCTCCGGCGTCGGATAGTCGAAGACCAGCGTCGCCGGCAAGCGCTCACCGCTGGCCGCAGCCACCCGGTCGCGGAACTCGACCGACATCAGTGAGTCGAAGCCCAGCTCCTTGAACGTGAGCCCCATATCGACGTTCTCGGTCTGCGAGTGACCGAGGACAGCGGCAGCCTGCGCACGCACCAGCGGCTCAACACCACGGAGGCTTTCCTCGTTCGCCCCGGCGATCTCCTCCGGCACGGCCGCGGCCGCGGCCCCCGCAGCGCGAACTCGATCCCGATCCAGGTCCCCATCCAGGTTCCGATCCAGATCGGCAACCACGACCACGTCGTCGTCACGGTCCAGACCGTCCTGCAACGCTGTCACGGTCAACCCGGGATCCATCGGCGTACGGACCTCCGGGCGCCGACCACCGGTGACCGGATCCGTCGTCCAAGGCCGCCAAGTCACCGACAGCGCGTGCCGGCCTGTCGCACGCCGCTGCCGTGTGACGGCGGCTGCGAAGGCGCTCACGGCGCCTACGGCGCCGCCGTACAGGTCGTCGGAGCTGCCGTCAGCCACCGGCGACAGCAGGACGAACGCCGCCGCGTCAGCGGTGAGTTCGTTCAGGTTGGTGATGGCCCGTACTTGGTCGCTTCGGTCGGCCGATGCGTCCACTGCGTGCAGTACAGCGCTCAGTGGCCGTGCGTCCGGCACCGCTGCGAGCAGTGTGCCAAGGGCTTCCCGGTCCGCCGGATCGCAGTCGGCGACGAGTACCTCTGCGTCCGTACTGGCGATGTCCTCACCGGCGATGTCTTCGAGTCTCGCGGCGCTGCCGTCCGCCGCGAGGATGATCCGCTCGGCGCCACGGCGCGCCAGCCAGTGCACCAGTTCGGGTACGCCCGGAACCTGGTCGGCGCCGGTGACGAGCACAGTGCCCGCTGTTTGCCAGACCTGTTCAGGGGTGTCGGCGCGGGGCATGCGCTCGAAGCGGCATCCGAACGCCCCAGTGGCTCGTACGGCGATACGGCCTCGGCCTTCGGCCAGGGAACCGCGCAGCGCGGCCGCGAGTGTTGTCGCGGTGCGCTCGTCGGTGTTTTCCGGCAGGTCCACGATTCCCGGGATGGTGTCGTTGGTCAGCTGGGCGCCCCAGAGCTGTGCCTGTAGCGGCCTGCTGACTTCCCGGTCCACACCCGGTACCTCGACCGCGCCGGCGGTGACCAGCCACAGCGCCGCTTGCGTGTCTGCGGACGCGACGGCGTCCCGGAGCATCACCGCTCCGGCCACTCCCCCGTCCAGGTCGTCCTCAGCACCCTCCCCCCGGGCTGCGTCCTCCCCCGGGTGTGCTTCATCCCACCGGGCCGTTCCCTCCTCCAAGGCGAGAAGCGACAGCACACCCGCGATCCCGGCTGCCGCACCGGAACGCAGGTGTTCGACGGCCGCCTGAACCCCTTCCACCCGCACGGCGTTCTCCACTGCCGCCAGGCAGGCGTGTACCAGTCCCTCCGGGTGCGGCCCGGCCGGGGCAACCACCAGCCAGGTGCCCGGCGCGATCTGCGGTGCGTTGGCTTCGACGAGCCGGCTCCAGCGCGGTCGGTACCGCTGCCCGTCCATCGTGAACCGGGCGCGTTCGCGGCGCCGCCAGCTCCGCAACCGGCTCAGGAGATCACCGAGCATGGCTTCTTCGCCGCCGTCGTCACCGTTCAGTTCCAGGGTGTCGGCGAGACCTTCGAGGTCGTGCTGTTCGACGTACTCCCAGAACTTCGCGTCGCCGGCTTCGGGTCGCGGCGCCGGGGCCGAGGCCGGGATGTCCAGCCAGTGGCGTTCGCGCTGGAAGGGGTAGGTGGGTAGTTCCGCCGGCTTGCCCCGGCCGCCGAACCAGGCGGTCCAGTCCATCTGGGCGCCGTCGTTGTGCAGGGTCGCCAGTGCGACGAGGACGCGGCGGAGGCCGCTGTCGTCACTCCGGGACGTGGTCGCGACCAAGCCCGCACGGCCGGCAACAGCAGCACTGCCTGCACCGTCCGCCGAGCCACCACCCTCCGCATGGTCACCACCCTCCCCCGCGATGGTTTCCCCGATCGCGGGGCTGAGCGCCGGGCGCGGCCCGATCTCCAGGTAGCGGGTCACGCCCCGCTCGGTGAGTCGTGTGATCGCGTCGTGGAAGAGCACGGTGTGCTCGACGTGGTCGGCCCAGTAGTCCGCGGTGCTGATGTGGTCGGCCGCTGCGATGTCGCCTGTGAGGTTGGACATGATCGGGATCGTCGGCGCGGAGTAGCTGACAGACCTTGCCACCTCCCGGAACTCCTCGACCATGGCCCGCATGAGCGGGGAGTGGAAGGCATGGCTGACGCGCAGGGCGGAGGTGTCGTGACCGGCCGCGCGGAGTCGGTCGGCGGCATCCCGCACCGGCTGTTCCGGGCCGGAGATGACGACCGAGACGGGGCTGTTGACTGCGGCGAGCGCGACCTGCTCGGAGAGGTAAGGGCGTACGTCGTCGGCGCTCGCCCGGACCGCTGTCATCGCGCCGCCGTCCGGCAGCGCTTGCATCAGGCGGCCACGGGCGGCGACCAGGCGGCAGGCGTCCGGCAGGGTGAGGACGCCGGCGAGGTGGGCGGCGCTGAGTTCACCGATCGAATGCCCCACCAGGTAGTCGGGGGTCAAGCCGAGCGACTCGACGAGCCGGTACATCGCGACGTCGTACGCGAACAGCGCGGCCTGGGTGTAGGCGGTGCGGTGCAGCAGGTGGGCCTCGGCTGAGCCCTTGTGGGCGAACATGACCTCGCGCAGGCCGGCTTCGAAGTGGCCGAGGACGTCGTCCATGGCCTGGGCGAACACCGGTGACTCGGCGTGCAGCTGGCGGCCCATCCCCGGCCACTGTGAGCCCTGGCCGGTGAACACGAAGGCGGTCTTCCCCGCAGTCGCGGCCCCCGCTCCGGTGACGGCGTTGGGCGCGTTCGTCCCATCACTGATCGCGCGCAGCCCGTCGAGGAGTTCGTCGCGGTTGGTGCCGAGGACGACGGCGCGGCGTGGGAAGGCTGTTCGGGTGGTCGCCAGTGAGTGGCCGACGTCGTACGGATCCAGCTCCGTCTCGTTGAGTACGAAGGTGTGGAGCCGTTCGGCCATGGCGCGCAACGCGGCCGGGCTGCGCGCCGAGATCGGCCATGGTACGAGTTCCGCGTCGGCGGTCGGCTTCGTGACGGCCATGGCGGAGGGTGTGCGCGCTGGAGCCTCGGTGAGGACGATGTGGCAGTTCGTTCCGCCCATGCCGAACGAACTGACGCCTGCGGCCAGCGGCTTGTCGTCGCGCGGCCAGGGGGTGAGTTCGGTCTGGACGCGCAGCGCCAGGTCATCCAGGGGGATCCGCGGGTTCGGGGACCGGTAGTTGAGGCTGGGCGGGATCCGCCGGTGTGTGATGCTGAGGATCACCTTGAGCAGGCCGGCGATGCCGGCTGCGCCTTCGAGGTGGCCGATGTTCGTCTTGGCGGATCCGACGAGCAGCGGGGTGTTCGCCGGCCGGTTCTCGCCGAGGACGGCGCCGGCCGCGGCTGCCTCGATGGGGTCGCCGACCGCCGTGCCGGTGCCGTGCAGTTCGAGGTACTGGGCGTCGCGCGGACGGATCCCTGCCTGCCGGTACGCCTGGCGCAGCACGTCTTGTTGGGCGGCTTCGCCGGGGACGGTGAGGCCGGGGGTCGCGCCGTCGTTGTTCAGTGCGCTGCCGCGGATGACGGCGTGGATCGGGTCGCCGTCGGCGAGGGCGCGTCCGAGTGTCTTGAGGACGACAACTCCGCCGCCCTCACCGCGGACGAAGCCGTTGGCGCGCTCGTCGAAGGTGTAGCAGCGTCCGTCGGGGGACATGGCACCGAGGTTGGCCACCACGGTGTGGGTCTCGGGCGCGAGGAGCAAGTTGACGCCGCCGGCCAGCGCGATGGTCGACTCACCGCTGCGCAGGCTTTCGGCGGCGAGGTGCACGGCGGTCAGGGACGAGGACTGCCCTGTGTCGACGGTGAGGCTGGGGCCGCGGAGTCCGAGGAAGTAGGACACCCGGTTGGCGATGACGCTGCGGTGCAGGGCGGCGGTGCTGTGGGAGGTGAGTGTGTCCGGTCCGTGCCGTTGGCTGAGCTTGGCGTAGTCCTCCCACATCACGCCGGCGAACACTCCGGTGCGGGTGTCGCGCAGGTGCTCGGGGAGCACTCCGGCCGACTCCAGCGCTTCCCAGCTCAGTTCCAGCATCAGCCGCTGCTGGGGGTCCATGGCGGCGGCTTCGCGCGGTGAGATCGAGAAGAACTCGGCGTCGAACCGGTCGACTTGGTCGAGGAAGCCGCCTCGCCCTGCGTTGACCCTCCCGGGTGTGGGCGGGTCGGGCATCCCCTGGGTGTCCCAGCGGTCGTGGGGGATGTCGGTGACGGCGTCGCCGCCGGCGCGCAGGAGTTCCCAGTACGCCCTGGGGTCCGGCGCGCCGGGGAAACGGCAGGCCAGGCCGACGACCGCGATGGCGTTGCCGGGTGGTTGCGTCATGTTCAGCGCTCCGGGGTGGTCAGTGGGCGACGGCTCGGTTGTGGTCCTGTGTCGCTTCGGCCAGAAGGTGCTGGTAGTCGGCGCCGAGCCGTTCCATCGTGGAGCGCTCGAAGAGGTCGGGCCGGTAGACAAGAACGATCTTCATCGAGTTCCCCGCTTGCACGATCTCGAAGGTGAGGTCGAAGTTGCTCAGTGTCAGCCGGGTGACCGGGAAGCCGGAGACCGGTATGCCGCCGATCCGGGCGTAGCCCTCGTCGGGGGTGTCAGGTCGGCCGATGAAGCCGATGTGCTGCTGGGCCAGATAGCTGAAGAGCACTTGGAACAGCGGTGACTTGCGCGGTGTCCTGGGTGCGTTCAGCACCCTGGGCAGCAGCGCGAAGGGGTAGCTGAATTGGGCCATCGCCTGCCCGATCTGGTCGTCGGTCGCGGCGAACACCTCGCGGTAGGTCATGTCGGGGGTCAGCCGGGCCCGGAACGGCGGGGTGTTGGCCATGAGCCCGACCACGTATCTCCACTTCGGGTGGAACCGTTCCGACCTGGAGTAGCCGACCAGGAAGTCCTGTTCGCCGGTCCAGTGGTGCAGCAGGACCTGGAACATGCCGAACAGGTACGAGAACGGGGTGACGCCCTCGCGGGGCGCTGCGGCGAGGATGTCCTTGACCGAGCCTTCGTCGAAGATCACTTCGTGGACTTCGCTGGAGACAGCGGTGCCCACCTCGCGGGGGTGGTCGGTCGGCAGTTCGGCGCCGGGTGGCAGCGGCAGGCACAGCTTTCGCCAGAATTCGGCGGACTCCGGGTGGCGTGCGGGGTCCAGTCGGGCGCGTTCCTCCTCGACGAACTCTTCGTAGGTGGCCCGCATCGCGGGCAGCCGCGGCTGGGTACCGGTGGCCTGTGCCGTGTACATGCCGAGGAGGTCGCCGAGGATCACCAACTGCGCCGTCGCGTCCGTCGCGATGTGGTGGGACGCCACCGCCAGGACCGCTTCGGCCGCCCCGGCGCGCAGGAGCAGGAACCGGAACGGCAGGTCAGAGGTCAGGGCGAACGGCAGAGCGGCGAATTCGTCGACCTCCGCGCGCAGTTGGCTGTCGTCGGCGCAGCTCCGTACGTCGAGTTCGGGCAGGCGGCCGTCCTCCACGATCCGGTACGGCCCCTCGTCGCCGTCGTGGAACGAGGAGCGCAGCATCGGGTGGCGGTCGGCGGTGCGCCCGATCGCCTCTCGCAGCACGTTCTCGTCAAGGTGCGTGTGCACCCGGAAGGCGGTGATGCCGTTGTAGATCGTGTTGGTCGGCGCGAGCCGGAACATCAGCCACAGTGCTTCCTGGCCCGCCGACAGCGGATAGGTGCCGGTCATGGCTGGATGAGCTGGTTCTTCGTCTCTCCGGACGCCAGGGCGGTGACGTTCACGGCGATCCCGTTGATCGTCGGGGCGTCGCGCAGGCTGCTCGGGTCGACGGTCACCCCGTACTGCTCCTCGATGGCAAGAGCCATCTCCATTTTGTACATGGAGTCGATTCCGTACTCCACGATGCCGGTGTCCGGGTCGATCTCCTCGGCGGGCAGTTCCACATAGGAGGCGATCAGCTCAGTGAGCCAGTCGCGTACAGCGTAGGTCGTGATCGGTGCGGAGCTCATCGTGCTTCCCTTCGTGCGCTCTTCCTGACAGCTGCTGCGCGTGGCCGTGCAAGCGGCCGTGTCATCTGACGCTGCGTGGACGCAGGTCCGTCCACACCTGGTCGATGTGGGTGAGGCAGTCCTCCTCTGCGCCCTCGAAGGACTCGGCGCGCCAGCCGCCGGGCAGTTCCCGGCCGACGGGCCAAATCGAGTACTGCTCCTCGTCGTTCACCACCACCCGGTATCGCCGCTGGGGCGCCGGCTCCTGCTCGGGTTCCATCCGCTACCTCCTGTCGCGAACACTGCGGCTACTGCTCTCCCGGCCCTTCCGGCCCTTCTTGTCCGTCCGGTTGTTCCGGTTGTTCCGGTGACGGCTCCCCTGCCGCGGCCAGGTCGTCCTGGATGATCTCCGCCAGTTCGGCGACGGTGGGCGCCTCGAACACGTCCGCGAACAGCAGTTCCACGTGCAGGCGTTGGCGGATGAGCCAGATCATCCGCACCATCAACAGGGAGTGGCCGCCCAGTTCGAAGAAGTCGTCACCTGCGCCGACCCGGTCGAGGCCGAGCAGCTCTCCCCAGATGGCGGCGACGGCCTCCTGCACCGCGCCCTGCGGCGCCACGTATCCGGTCGTCAAGTCGGGCCGTACGCCTTTGAGTTCGGGGAGACGGTCGCGGTCGACCTTGCCGTTACCTGTCAGCGGTATCGCGTCGACCTGCACAAGGACGGAGGGGACCATGTAGCCGGGCAGCTCCGCCTTGAGAAAGTCGCGGACGTGCGCCACGTCCAGCCGGCCGCCGCTCGCGACCACGTACCCGACGAGGCGCCGGCCTCCGGGCGCGTCCTCGCTCAGGAGTACCGCCGCGTCGGCCACGTCCGGGTGCCGGGCCAGTACGACCTCGATCTCGCCGAGTTCGACGCGGTGGCCGCGTAGTTTCACCTGGTGGTCCAGGCGGCCGAGGAACTCCAGCATGCCGTCCGGCCGGTGGCGGACCAGGTCGCCGGTCCGGTACAGCCGGGCGCCGGGCGCCGCGCCGAACGGATCGGGCCGGAACCGCTGCGCCGTGAGCCCGGGGCGGCCCCGGTAGCCGCGGCTCACCCCCACGCCGCCGATGTAGAGCTCGCCGGGCACTCCGGCCGGGACCAGGCGCATGTCCGGGTCCAGGACGTAGCAGGTGGTGTTGTCGATCGGGCGGCCGATCGGTACCGAGCGCCGGTCCGCCATCTCGGGCGTGCACCGGCCCATCACGGACACGACGGTGGTCTCGGTGGGCCCGTAGGCGTTGAACAGGCGTGTCGACCCGGACCAGCGGCTGACCAGGCCCTGGGTGACCGCTTCCGTTCCGGTGCCGATGGCACGCAGCGCCGGGAAGTCGCCCTCGGGGACGGTCTTGAGGACCGAGACGGGTATGTGCAGTGTGCTGATGTCGTGGGCGCGCAGGTGGCGGGCCAGGTCGTCGCCGTAGCGGAACTCGCCGGCCGGCTGGAGGCAGAGTGTGCCTCCGTGGGTCAGGGGCAGCAGTGTCGCGGAGACGGCGGCGTCGAAGGCGGGGCCGAAGGCGTTCGCCGAGCGTGTGGTGGTGGCCACACCGAACAGCCGCCCCTGTGCCCTGACCAGGTTGGTGAGCCCCCGGTGGGGCACCTCGACGTTCTTGGGGGTGCCGGTCGAGCCGGAGGTGGAGATGAGGTAGGCCAGGTCGTCAGGGCCGGAGGACGTGGTCAGGTTCGTGTCTTGGTGGCTGCCTATGGCTTCGGCCTCGGTGTCCAGCCACACGGTGTGTGGGGTGTCCGGCGGCAGGACGTCGCCGAGGGACTGTTCGCAGATCAGGATGTGCGCACGGTTGTCACGCAGGGTGTGTGCGAGGCGTGCGACCGGGTGTTCGGGGTCCATCGGCGCGTAGGCGCCGCCGGACTTGAGCACCGCGAGTATCGCGACCGTCGCCGTGATCCCGCGCGGCAGGCAGACGGCCACCACCACTTCGGGTCCCGCGCCGAGTTCGCTCAGGTGCCTGGCGAGCTGGTTGGCCCGCGCGTTGAGCTGCGCATAGGTGAGGCGTTCGCCACCGCACACCAGCGCTTCGGCCTCCGGCGCCGCAGCCGCCCTGTCCTCGAACATTCGTGTCACGGTCGTCGTGTCGGTGTGCTCCAGGCGGGTGTCGTTCCATTCCACGATCTGCCGGCGGCGCTCGGCGTCGGTGAGAACGTCGATGTCATGAACGGCGCGCTGGGGGTCCGCCACGACGGCCCGCAGGACCGTGCGGAAGTGGGCGATCAGCTGGTCGACCGAGGAGGCGTCGAACAGGTCGGTGCTGTAGACGATCTGTCCCAGCAGTCCGCCCTGGATCTGGTCCTGGGGAACGCCGACGGCGCCCCACTCGGTCTCGGTGGGGAGCCGTGCGTCGAGCGGTATCTCCGAGAGGTAGACCTCCATGTCGAGGTGTGTGGTGAGCCGGTCGGTCAGGAACAGCGTCGTCGAAGCGTCGGGGATCCGCAGTGGGACACGGGGCATGTTCTGCAGTTGGAAACCGACTTGGACGAGGGGGTTGCGGCTGAGGTCGCGGGGGATGCCCAGCTCGTTGACCACGCGTTCGAACGGCACGTCCTGGTGGGCGTACGCGCCCAGGGTCGCCGTCCGTACCCGGCCGAGCAGTTCGTGGAAGGACGGTTCACCCGAGCAGTCGACCCGCAGCGCCAGGGTGTTGATGAAGAAGCCGATGAGGTTCTCCAGCTCGGCCCGCCGCCGGTTGGCCACGGGGGTGCCGACGACGACGTCCGACCGGCCGGTGTAGCGGGCGAGCAGCACGTCAAAGGCGCCCAGCAGCACCATGAACAGGGTCGCGCGTTCGGTGCGGGCCAGCTCCCGCAGCTCGTCGGTCAGGTCTCTGGGCACAACGAACACGCGGACCCCACCGCGGTACGTCGACACCGCCGGCCGTGCCCGATCGGCCGGCAGCTCCAGCACGGGTTCTACGTCCGCCAATGCCGTTTGCCAGTAGGCCAGTTGTCCCGCCAGCTGCTGCTCGCCGAAGACCTGTCGCTGCCATACGGCGTAGTCCCCGTACTGCACGGGCAGCGCCGACAGCGGATCCGGGCCGGCGTCCCGCGAAGCCGTGTACAGGGTGCCCAGTTCGCGGTTGAGGACAGCGGCCGACCATCCGTCGGCGACCATGTGGTGCAGCACCACGACCAGTACGTGGTCTTCAGCGCCGAGTCGCAGGAGCGCCGCCCGTACCACCGGGCCCCGCTCCAGGTCGAACATCTGTGAGGCGGTCTCGCCCACGAGCCGTGTCGCCTCCGCCACGCGCTCCACCTCGGAACCGCCCGCGACCTGCACGACGGGCAGGTCATTGGGGTTCGGTGGGTGCACCTTCGACACCGGGGTGCCGTTTTCGTCCACCGTGAACACCGAGCGCAGCACCTCGTGCCGGGCCACCACCCCCGACAGTGCCGTTGTCAGGCTGGGCACATCCAGCGGGCCGCGGATCCGGTACGCGGCAGGCAGGTTGTAGAAGGGGTTGCCAGGTATCAGCTGATGCACGAACCACATGCGCTGCTGCGCGAACGACAGCGGCACCACCGCGCCGCCGGTCCGCGCCTCGACGGCCGGCAGTACCTCCCCGCCGCCACCGCGCCGCAGATCCGACACCACCTCCGCCACGCCTGCCACCGTGGACACTTCGAACAGCACCCCGAAGGGAACCTCGACCCCTGACACATCGCGCAGCCGCGACACGGCACGCGTCACCAGCAGTGAGTGGCCGCCGAGTTCGAAGAAGTCGTCGAAGGCCCCGACGTCTTCCACGCCGAGCAGCTCGCTCCACACGCCCGCGACCAGTTCTTCCACCGCGTCGCGGGGGCCCACGAAACCGGTACCGGAGTTCGCGCGGGTATCGTCCGGGCGTGGCAGCCGGGAACGGTCGATCTTGCGGCCGGGGGTGAGGGGTAGGGAGTCGATGCGCATGACCACGGACGGGACCATGTGCGCGGGTAGTTCGGCCTTGGCATACGCGCGGACCTCGGTCACGTCCAGCCGGTCCCCGTCCGGTACCACGTACGCCACGAGGCGCTGGGCGCCCGGGGTGTCCTCGCGCAGCAGGACGGCTGTGCCCGCGACGTCCGGGTGCCGGGCCAGTACGGCCTCGACCTCGCCGGGCTCGATCCGGTGGCCGCGCAGTTTCACCTGGTGGTCCAGGCGGCCGAGGAACTCCAGCATGCCGTCCGGCCGGTGGCGGACCAGGTCGCCGGTGCGGTACAGCCGGGCGCCGGGCGCCGCGCCGAACGGATCGGGCCGGAACCGCTGCGCGGTCAGTCCGGGGCGGCCCCGGTAGCCGCGGGCGAGGCCGACTCCCCCGATGTACAGCTCGCCGGGCATCCCGACCGGGACCATGCGCATGCCGGGGTCCAGGACGTACATCCGCATGTTCGGGATCGGCCTGCCGATGGGCACGCCACCATCGAACACGGCCCGATCGTCGATCCAGGTATATGTGCAGCCCACGCTCGCCTCGGTGGGTCCGTAGTGCAGGGCGAGCGCGATGTCGGGCGAGGCGATGACGGTGTCGAGGAGCGGCGTCGCGGTGACCGCTTCCCCGCCGACCAGCAGGACGGCCGTGGACCGTGCGAGGTCGTCGGCGGTGAGGCCCTCGGCGGCGGAGGCGAGTTCGGACGGTGTCACCTTCAGGTAGGACAGCCGTTGTCCACCCGTCCGGCGCTGAACCTCGCGGAAGACCGACGGGACCTGCTCGGGCAGGACGTGGAGGGTCTCCCCGGACACCAGCGGGCAGAAGGTGTCGCGGACGGTGGTGTCGAAGGCCGGGCTGTAGTGGGAGACGCCGCCCGCGCCCCGGCCCTTGGTCAGCTCGGCCCACCAGGTCACGTAGTTGACGATGCCGCTGTGCGGGATCTCGACGCCCTTGGGGGCGCCGGTGGAGCCGGAGGTGTAGATGACGTAGGCGAGGTTCTCCGGCCGGGGCCGGGTGTCCAGGTCGGACTCCGGGTGACCGGCGATGATCTCGGCGTCGGCGTCGACGCACACCGTCCGCGCGCCGTGCGGCGGGAGGTGGTCGGTGAGGCCCGACTCGGTCACCAGGACGCGGGCGTCGGTGTCTCTCAGCAGGAACCCGAGCCGCGCGGGCGGATAGGCCGTGTCCAGCGGGGTGTACGCGCCGCCCGCTTTGAGTACGGCCAGCGTCGCCACCACGGCCGCGATGCCCCGGGGCAGGCAGAGGGCCACCACGTCGTCCGACCGCACGCCGAGTTCGCGCAGGTGCCGGGCGAGCTGGTTGGCCCGTGCGTCGAGCTGTGCGTAGGTGAGCCGCTCGTCGCCGCATACGGCCGCTTCGGTGTCGGGCGCTGCGGCCACCCGGGCCTCGAACAGCTCCACCAGGGTGCGGGCGCCGGGGAGTTCCTGCTGGGTGTCGTTCCAGTCCACCGCAAGCCGGCGGCGTTCCGCGCTGGTCAGCACATCGACTTCGTCGAGCGGCCGGTCGGGGTCTGCGGTCACCGCCCGCAGCGCCTCGCCGAGACGGGTCGCCAGCAGGTCGACGGCGTCGGCGTCGAACAGTTCGGCGCTGTAGCGCAGGGTCAGTAGAAGTTCCTCGTCAGCGACGACGACGAGGGCGAGCGGGTAGTTGGCCTTGGTGCGGAACTCGATGTCCTCGATGTCGAAGCCGCTGTTGGCGTTCTCCCGCGCCAGTGGGAAGTTCTCGAACGCGAGCATGGTGTCGAAGAGGGCGCTGCCGCGTTCGACGCCGGCCCATTTCTGGATGTCGGTGAGCGTCGCGTCGCCGTACTCGCGGGCCTCGGCCTGCTGGAGTTGCAGCGCCTGGAGCCACGCGCGGACGGTTTGGTCGCCGTCCGCCCGTACCCGCACCGGCACGGTGCGCAGCAGGACGCCGGCGATGCCCGCGGCGTCGGGGAGTTCGGCAGGCCGGTCGGCGACGCTCGCTCCGAAGACCACGTCGCGGGTGCCGGAGTACGCGCCGGTCAGCAGACCCCATGCCGCAGACACCACGGTGTTGAGAGTGACGCGGCAGTCGCCGGCGAACCGGCGAAGGGCCTGGTAGTCGGCGGCGTCGACGGTGATCCGCCGACTGGCGCCGGTGTGCTGTGGGCGGCCCGCGCTGCCGAGGATGCTCGCCGGCTGGTAGCGGGCCAGCGTCCGCTTCCAGAACTCCTCGGCGCCGCCGGACTTCGTCCTGGTCTCCAGCCACTCCAGGTAGCTGCGGTACTGGGGCGCCGGGGGCAGGGACACGGCGCGGCCGGCGCGTACGTCGACGTACGCCGACGACAGCTCGCCCAGGATTTTCTGGACACTCCAGCCGTCCAGCAGCAGTTGGTGGAACGACCACGCGCTGCGGACCACGTCGTCGGCGAGCTGGAACAGCATCCCGCGGAACAGGGGTGCGGCGGGCAGGTCACGGAAGCCTTCCAGGTCGGCGGCCAGATACGCCTCGATTTCCTTCTCCTGTGCCTGCGGTGGCAGGTCGCGCAGGTCGCGCAGGTCAAGGGTGTAGTCGACCTCGCGCCACACCACCTGGACCGGTTGTGCGAGGCCCTCCCACTCGAAGCTGGTACGCAGCGTCGCGTGCCGGGCGACGATCGCGTCCCAGGCCCGTTCGACGGAGGCCACGTCGACCTGGCCGCGGATGACCAGCAGCTGTTGCGTCACGTAGAGGCCGGCGTCCGGCTCCAGCAGGCAGTGGAACAGCATGCCCTGCTGGAGGGGGGTGAGGGCGTAGACGTCCTCCACGTTTCCGGCGTCGAATTTCATCTCGTCACTCCCCGCGCCGGCGTAGCCGGTCCATGAGTTTCGCGACATCGGAGTCGCCGAGTCCGGACAGCGGCAGGTCCCGTGCTGATCGTTCGGGTGTCGCCGCCGAGCAGTGGTCGACGATCTCGCGCAGCGCGGCGGCGTAGTCATCGGCCAGGCGCTGTACGGTCTCCCGGTGGTGCCGGTAGGGGTTGAAGGTCCACTGTGCGCCGAACCGGTCCCGCCCAATCCCGGCGTTGATCTCCAGTTGGTGCACTCCGTCGCTGCGGGAGCGGCGGTTGGGGGCCGCAGGCAGCAGGTGCCGGTCGGGCGCGGGCCGTAGGGTCTGACCCGCCAGCAACGCTCCTGGCCGCCCGACGTAGTTGAACCGGATGACGGGCGTGGGCAGCCCGGCGAACCGGGAGCGTATGCCGGGGTCGGCGCAGTAGCGCAGCGCACCGTAGCCGAAGCCCCGCTGCGGCACGGCGCGCAGGCTCTCCTTGGCCGCCAGGATGAGTTCGCGGGTGCCGGCGCCGGTGGGCGCGGTCAGCCGGACGGGAAACATGCTGGTGAACCAGCCGACGGTACGGGAGATGTCGACCTGGTCGAACAGGTCTTCCCGGCCGTGGCCTTCCAGGTGGACGCAGATGCCGGGGCGGCCCGTCCAGCGTGCCGTCACGCGCAGGAAGGCGGCCAGCAGTATGTCGTTGATCTGTGTGCCGTACACGGCGGGTACCTGGCGCAGCAGCGCCGCCGTGACGTCCGTGTCCAGCGTGGTGGTGACGGTCTCGGTGGCCGCGGGCACCGGTTCCGGCGCGTCCACCGGCACCTCGCAGTCGGCGAGTTGGTCGCACCAGAAGCCGAGCTGGTCGTGGAGCGCGGGCTCGCGGGCGTAGTCGTGCAGCACCCGGGTCCACGTATGCCATGCGGTGGTCTCCACCAGTTCCGGGTTCCGGCCTGCCGCCAGGCTCTGGTACGCGGTCTCCAGGTCCTGGAAGAGGATGCCCCAGGACACCGCGTCGATGACCAGGTGGTGCACCACGAACACCAGCACGCGCCGGCCGTTTGGGCCGCCGGTCACCAGTGCGGCCTTGACGAGGTCGCCGGTCTCGATATCGAGGGCGCGGCCGAGTTCGTCGGCGACGGCGGTGAGGGTCTCGCGCCACCGCTCGGGTTCCGCGGATTCGGCGTGCGTCCTGGGCAGCTCGATCCGGGCAGGCCCCTCGACTATGTCCTGGAGCCACTGCCCTTCGGCCATGCGGAACGTGGAGCCGAGCGTGGGGTGGTGGCGCAGTACGAGCGCCAGTGCCTCTTCCAGCAGTGCGATGTCGGTGTCCGGTGCCAGGTCGCTGAAGTGGCCTTGGGCGAACTGGTCGCGTTCGTCGGTGATCTCGTCGAAGTACCAGTGCTGTATCGGGGTGAGGGGTGCTTCACCCCATACGGTGCCGATCACCGCGTCGGTCGCCGGGCGGGCGGCGGCGGCCAGTTCGGCGAGGGTCGAGGTGGTGTAGAAGTCCTTCGGGGTGATGGTGAGGCCGCCTCGTCCGGCGCGGGCCACGACCTGGATGCACATGATCGAGTCGCCGCCGAGCTGGAAGAAGTTGTCGTCGACTGTGACCTGTTCGAGGTCCAGGTCCAGGACGTCGGCCCAGATCTGGGCGAGGGTCTGTTCGGCTTCGGCGGCTGCCCGCACCTGCGCCTGCGCCTGCGCTGGTTCGTCCCGGGCCGGGGCGGTGGGCCGGGCCAACAGCTGGACGGTGCCGTCCGAGAGGTGACGCGCTCGCGTACCGGTCCGCAGCAGCCGGGAGCCGGGGGTGCCGCTGAACGGGTCGGGGATGAAGCGGCGCGCGGTCCGGACCGGATCGTCGCGGTATCCGCGCGCCACGGCCAGCCCGCCGAGGTACAGGGTGCCCGGCACACCGGGCGGGACGGGCTCCAGTTCGTCGTCGAGCACGTACATAGTCGTGTTGGGGAGCGGGCGGCCGATCGGGATCGTCCGGTCGGGGTCGGGGCTGCCAGGGAGGTCGTGGCCGGCGACGGGAGTGCCCGCCTCGGCGGCGCCGTAGGCGATGTGGATCCGGAGGCCGGGGTGGTGCTCCAGGGCGGCCGCGACCGGCTGCGCTTGCGTGGCTTCGCCGGTGAGCACCAGGTGGGACGCCCCGCCGAGGCTCGCGGGCGCGGTCTCGACGAGGTCGGCGAGCGGTACGGCCGACAGCACCGCGGCGTTGTCGACGGCGGCCGGGACGCCGCCGGGTACGAGGACGGCCTGGGCGCCGCGTACCAGCGACTGCCAGATCTCGACCGCGCCCGCCGCGCCGAGGGTGACCGTCGCCGTACCAGCGCCGGCCCAGCTGTCCGGCACTCCGCAGGCCGCGCGGGTCAGCACGAGGTGCGGCACTTCGACACCGGACTCGTGGGCGACGTAAGCCAGGTTCCGCGGGTCCGGTTCGGTGTCCAGGTCTGTCTCCGGGTGGCCGTCGATCGTCTCAGCGTCGGTGTCGACGCATATCACCCGGACGTCGTGCGGCGGGAGAGCCTTCGCGAGGCTCTCCTGGGTCACCAGGGCATCGGCCGAGGGGAGTTGCGTGGAGGCGAGGTCCAGCAGCGTGTACGCCCCGCCCGCTTTGAGCACCGCCAGCATCGCAGCCACCGCGGTGACACCGCCGGGCAGGCAGACGGCCACGACGGACTCCGGTCCGATGCCGAACTGGCTCAGGTGCCGGGCGAGCTGGTTGGCCCGCGCGTTGAGCTGCGCATAGCTGAGGTGTTCGTCGCCGCAGGTCATGGCCGGTGCGCCGGGCGTCGCCGCGGTTTGTCCCTCCACAAGGCGGGCCACCGTACGGTCGGCCGGGAACGGGGCGCGGGTGTCGTTCCACTCGACCAGCATCCGGCGCCGCTCCGTGGCCGTCAGCATCGGAACGGAGAACAGTGACATGTCGTCAGGTTCCATTCCTATCCCTCCTCCTTGGCGACGACGTGCTGGAGCAGCCGACGGTAGGTTTCGGCGAAGTCCCGCATGGTTTCCGGGTCGTACAGGCTCAGGTCGTAGACCAGCCGACCCTCGATCTCGCCGGTGGCGGTCTCCTGGAGGTGCACTTCGAGGTCGAACCGGGTGGAGACAGGGACCTTGAGATCCATCAGGGTGGTTTCGGTACGGCTCAGCCGGAGTTGCTCGTGCGGTGTGTTCTGCAGTTGGAACATCACTTGGACGAGGGGGTTGTGGCGGAGGTCACGGCGGATGCCGAGTTCGCTGACGATGTGCTCGAACGGCACGTCCTGGTGGGCGTACGCGCCCAGGGTGGCGGTCCGTACCCGGTTCAGCAGTTCGCGGAAGGCCGGGGCGCCGGAGCAGTCCACGCGCAGTACCAGGGTGTTGATGAAGAAGCCGACCATGCCTTCCAGTTCGGGCCGCCGCCGGTTCGCCACGGGGGTGCCGACCAGCACGTCCGTCCGGCCGGTGTAGCGGACCAGCAGCACGTCGAACGCGGCCAGCAGCACCATGAACAGCGTGGCGCGTTCGGCGCGTGCCAGCTCCCGCAGCTTGTCGGTGACGTCTGCGGGCAGGGCGAACACGCGGACGCCGCCGCGATAGGTCGACACCGCAGGGCGCGTTCGATCGGTCGGCAGTTCCAGTACCGGCTCGACGCCTCGCAGGGTCTGCTGCCAGTACGCCAGTTGGCCGGCGAGTTCCCGCTCGCCGAACACGTGCCGCTGCCACAGGGCGTAGTCGCCGTACTGCACGGGCAGCGGTGGCAACGGGTCGGGCCGGTCTTCCAGCCGTGCCGCATAAAGGCTGCCCAGCTCATGGTTGAGGATCGCGCCCGACCATCCGTCAGCCACCAGGTGATGCACCACGACGGCCAGTACGTGGTCGTCGGCGCCCAGCCGCACCAGTACGGCCCGTAGCACCGGGCCGTGCTCCAGATCGAACACCTGCGAGGCGAACCGGCCCATGAGCCTGCCTGCCTCGGCCACCCGTTCCTCTTCCGAAGCGCCGGCGGGGATCTCCACCGGCAGTTCCATCGGGCCCGCCTGGTGCACCTTCGACTCCGGTATGCCGTGCTCGTTCACCGTGAACACCGAGCGCAGCACTTCGTGCCGGGCCACGACGCCCGACAGCGCCTCCCGCAGTGCCGACACATCCAGCGGGCCGCGGATCCGGTATGCGGCGGGCAGGTTGTAGAACGGATTGTCGGGGATCAGTTGATGGACGAACCACATGCGCTGCTGCGCGAACGACAGCGGCACCACCGCGCCGCCGGTACGCGGCTCGACGGCCGGGAGGACGTCCCCTCCGCCGCCACGCCGCAGATCCGACACCACCTCCGCCACGCCCGCCACCGTCGACGCCTCGAACAGCGTCCCGAACGGTATCTCCACGCTCAGCACGTCGCGCAGCCGTGACACCGCACGGGTCACCAGCAACGAATGACCGCCCAGTTCGAAGAAGTCGTCGAAGGCCCCCACCCGCTGCACGCCCAGCAGTTCGCTCCACACACCGGCGACCAGCTCCTCGACCCCGTCCCGGGGGGCCACAGAGTCCACACCGGTGTCGGGGGCGGGCAGGGCGGCGTGGTCGAGCTTCCCGTTGGGGCCGAGCGGCAGTCTGTCCAGCGGTACGACCACGCTGGGGACCATGTAGTCGGGCAGGATCTCGGCCGCATGGCCGCGCAGGGCCGCCGAGCCCTCGAAGGCGCCGCGCTCGGGCACCACGTAGGCGATCAGGCGCGGCCCGCCCGGCTTGTCGTCGCTCAGCACCACCACCGCCTGGGCGATGCCCGTACGGGCGGCCAACGCGGCCTCGATCTCGCCGAGTTCGATCCGGTGGCCGCGGAGCTTCACCTGGCGGTCGGCGCGTCCGACGTACTCGATCGCGCCGTCCGCGCGCCACCGGCCGATGTCTCCGGTCGCGTACATCCGGCTGCCGTCAGGACCGTACGGGTCGGGCCGGAACCGCTGTGCGGTCAGGCCGGGCTGATGGAGGTAGCCGCGGGCGAGCTGGTCGCCCGCCACGTACAGCTCGCCGGCCGTTCCGGGCGGCAGGGGCCGCAGGTCCGGGTCGAGGACGTACATGCGGGTGTTCCAGACCGGCCGCCCGATCGGGACTGTGGCCGCTCCTGGCTCGCAGGCCCAGTGCGTCACGTCGACGCTGGTCTCCGTGGGCCCGTAGAGGTTGAACAGGTGCACGCCTGGAAGGCGGGCGTGGAAGCGGCGCGCCAGCTCGGCGGGCAGCGGCTCGCCGGAGCATATGACCCTGCGGAGCCCGGTGCACGCACGCGCCGCGTCGTGCTCAAGGAACTCCGCGAGCATGGAGGGCACGAAGTGGACGGTGGTGATCCGCTGTTCGTGGATCAGTTCGGCCAGGTAGCCCGGGTCCTTGTGCCCGTCGGGGCGCGCGATCAACAGTGCGGCGCCGTTCTGCAAAGGCCAGAACAGCTCCCACACCGACACGTCGAACCCGGCCGGGGTCTTGTGCAGCACCCGGTCCTCCGACGACAGGGGGTACTGCGCGGACATCCAGGCCAGCCGGTTGACGATGCCGGAGTGCGGTACGACGACGCCCTTGGGGGCGCCCGTCGAGCCGGAGGTGTAGATGAGGTAGGCGGGGTGGCCGCCGCGGATGTCGACCTTGGGCGGACCCGGGTTGTCCGGTCCGTCGTTGGCGAGGTCGTCGCCCGGGGCCAGCAACGGCGCGGCGGCGCGGGGCAGCCGTCCGGCGGTCTCGGCCGTGGTGACCGTACACACCGGGTCGGCTTCGGCGATCATCCGCCGGATGCGTTCGTCGGGCAGGCCGGGCTCGACCGGCAGGTAGGCGGCGCCGGTCTTCACCACCGCGTGTACGGCGACCAGGAAGTCCACCGAGCGGGGCAGGGCCACGGCGACGAACCGCTCGGCGGTGGCGCCATGGGCGGTCAGCCGGTGCGCGAGGCGGTTCACCGCGGCGTCGAACTGCCGGTACGTCAGCGTAACGGAGCCCGCGACGACCGCTACCGCTTCGGGGGTACGGGCCGCCTGTGCCTGGGGCAGCTCCGCCAGGGTCAGCGCGGGCACGGGTCGCGCCGTGTCGTTCCATTCACTCGGTACCTGGTCGTTGCGTCGCGTCATGGTCAACGAACTCCCTCCAGGTTCGAGTGGTCAGGGAATGCGGCGGCAGGCATGCCTGAGAAACCGCGAAAGGAAAGGACATCAATGCGCGGCGGCCCGACGTCACCGTATCTCTGAGCGGGTAAGTAATTTCGCACCGGAACGCCGGTCGGAAATGGGTGACTCAATTGAATTTCGCAGGCGATTGCGTTGCACACCGTACCAATGACACAGCCGGCGCAGGGCCACCCGGATTGCCCGGATCGCGGTGCGGCGGGCGCCGGCTGTCTAGCCGGCGAGACAGCCGTCCTTCGCGGGAGCGGCGCCTGTCGACCGTGCGGGCCGCCGCTTCGTGGTGCGCTACAGTGCCCCCATGGGGTTGTATATAACCCCATGGGTTGGGTACTGTGATACCTACTTGGGGGGTCGTCCCACGATCCGCCGGTAGAGGAGGGTAGGCACGTGGACAGTTTCGTGGTGACCGAGGCCATGTCCATCGCGGTGTCGGCAGGTGTTCCGGTGCTGCTGTGGGGTCATCCCGGTACGGGCAAGACATCGGCGGTGACCGCACTGGCCGACGTGCTCGACTGGCCCGTGGAGGTGGTGATCGGCTCGATCCGCGAGCCGAGCGACTTCGCCGGCCTCCCCGTTGTCTCCGACGGCGCGGTCGCCCTGGCCCCGCCGAGCTGGGCGCAGCGGCTCGCCAAGGAAGGCCAGGGGCTGCTGTTCCTGGACGAGCTGACCACCGCCCCGCCGGCGGTGCAGGCGGCGATGCTACGCATCGTCCTGGAGCGCGTCGTGGGCGATCTGCAAATGCCGGAAGAGGTACGTATCGTCGCCGCGGCGAATCATCCGGACGAGGCCGCCGACGGCTGGGAGCTCGCCCCACCACTCGCGAACCGGCTGGTGCATCTGGAATGGCCGATCAACGCGAAGAACATCGCCCGTGGATTGGCCGTGGGCTTTCCCAGTCCGCCGTTGTCCGGTTTCCGGCGGCCGCCCACGTCGGCACAGCAATTGACCGCGCGTGCCTGTGTGGGAAGTTTTCTGGAGGTACGGCCGGGGCTGGCGCTGCAGATGCCGAAGGGCACCGCCGTCGGCCAGGGCTGGCCGAGCCCGCGGTCCTGGGAGGCGGTGGCGCGCCTGCTCGCCGCGTGCGAGGCGGCTGGTGCCTCGCAGGACGCCCAGGCGATCCTGGTGGCCGGCGCGGTGGGCCAGGCAGCGGCACTTGAGTTCCTGTCCTGGCTGGAGAATCTCGACCTGCCCGATCCGATGGAGGTTCTCGCCGACCCCGAGCGCTACGAGCTGCCGACACGCAGCGACCGGATCTTCGCGGTGCTCACAGCGGTCGCAGCGGTCGCCGTCGCCGAGAACGAGCCGGGGGCCTGGAAACGTGCCTGGGTCGTGGTCGCGAAGGCGGCGAAGTCCGCGCCTGACGTGGCGACACTCGTCGCCCGTACGCTCGCATCGAACCGCCCGCCGAATATGCAGATCCCGGCCACGCTCATCGAGTTGGCGCCGGTGCTGCGGGCAGCCGGCCTGATGTGAGGGGGTGCGTCGCGCATGCGCTGCTACCGGACCGACGAACTTCCGCTTGAGGAACGCCAGAAGTGGGCCGCCGCCCGGGTGTGGGCGGCGCACCAGGTGCCGTACCTGTCCACCGCCCTGCTCACCCTCGACCCCGTGGTGGTCGACGCCTCGGCCACGGACGACCGTGCCGCGGGCGACGACGCCGACGTCCTCGACCGTGACCTGCAGGACGCGCCGGCCGGGGCGCCGGTCGACGTGAGCCGTTTCCCGACCGACACCGGCTGGCATGTGTACATCGATCCGGCGACGCTGCGCGCGCTGGAGGTGCCGCAGATCGGTTTGTGGCTGATCCATCAGGTGACGCACCTGCTGCGCGAGCACGCCGGACGCTATCCGGGTGCGCTGAGCGCAGGCGACGACGACACACAGGGGCCGGCCGCCGTACGCAACCATGACCAGCGGCGCTGGAACCTGGCAGCCGACGCCGAGATCACCGTAGCGACAACGGTGGCGGGCCGGCCACCGCCCGACGACAGCGTGCTGCCGGACCGGCTGGGGCTGGCGCCGAGCCAGACGGCCGAGAACTACTGGACCGCGCTCGGCGAACGGACCGAACCCGTCCCGCGCGAGCTGGCCGACATCGACTGCGGGACCGGGTGCGACGGCCAGCCCCGGCCGTGGAACTGCGGCTGGCCCGGCCTTTCGAAGTTCGGCGCGCAGTTGACGTCGCTGCACACCGCGCGGCAGATCCGCGACCACATCAAGTCGCGCGACGACATCCCGGCGGGCTGGCTGCGCTGGGCCGCCGACATGCTGGAGCCGACGGTGAACTGGCGCCGGGTGCTGGCCGCCCAGGTCCGCCGTGGTGTCGCCAACATCGCGGGCCGGGTCGACTTCACCTACCGCAGGCCGTCCCGGCGGGCGGCCGCCATGCCGGGTGTGATCATGCCCAGCATGCACCAGCCGCTGCCGGTGGTCGCCATCGTGATCGACACCTCCGGCTCGATGAGCGACGAAATGCTCGGACAAGCCCTCGGCGAGGTGTCCGGGGTCCTGCACGGGCTCGGCGTGGGCCGCGGCCAGCTCAAAGTGATCACCTGTGACGCGGAGGCGTACACACCGCAGGCCGTGCACCAGGTCGCCGACCTTCAGCTGGCCGGGGGCGGCGGTACGGACATGCGTACGGGGCTGGCCGCCGCGGTGAACCTGCACCCGCGGCCGGACCTGGTCGTGGCCCTCACCGACGGCCATAGCCCGTGGCCGAACACGCCACCGCGCGGGATCCGCGTCCTCATCGGCCTCATGGACCCGACAGGCGAGGCGCCCGACTGGGCGGAGAGCGTCCTCATCGGAGACCAGCACGACGACAAACAGGGAGCAACGTAATGGCGAACACGATCGACGGCGAGTACGGCAGCGGCTCCTCGGGCGACGGTGGATTCGATCCGACGGCGTACCGGGTCAGCGGTGTCCCCGGCGAACAGGCGCCCGAGTGGTTCCGCTGGGGTATCGAAGCCGAGGACGCCGCCCTGTGGCGGTCCGCAGGCGTCAGCGAGCCGCTCCAGGCCGCGCGGTGGACGTCGGCCGGAGTGACGCCTGCCACCGTCCGCCAGTGGCAGGGCGCCGGGGTCGAGGCCGACGAGGTCGTGCACTGGCACGAGTTCGGCTTCAGCCTTGAGGACGCGATGAAACTCAAGGCCGGCGGACTCACCGCGGGCGAGGCCCTCACCGAACTGCGCGGCGGCTCGGCGGCAATGGAGGGCGGCGTCGCGACGCCGGGTGAGTCGCACGGCGGCTTCGCCGGCTTCGACATGGGCACCGGGGACCAGGACGACGCACAGAAGTTCATCAGCAAGGTGCGGGCCGCCAAGACCGAGGTCATGTACAGCTACATCACCCGGCAGTGGGTCGACGACGAGGCCGTCGCATGGGCGACGCACAACGTCGGGGCCACCGAGGCCAAGGACTGGAAGGAGCTCGGGCTCCAGCCCATCGAGGCCGGCCGGCTCACCCGGCAGGACGAGACGCCGATGACGGTGGCCAGGACGTGGTGGCGATCGGGCATCCCGTTCGACGAGGCCGCGTCCTGGATCGGCTCGGGGCTCACCCCGGAGGAGGCGATCGCACAGCGTGCGCAGGGCATCACGGCCGAGCAGGCCGAGGTGCTGCGCAATCTGCGCGGCAAAGAACTCGACGACTGACCTGTGGTGGCCTGCGGTGCCCGTCGTTGACCGCGACGGCCGGAAGCAGTTGGCGGGGAGACCGACCGCCGGTGCGCCGGGGCCGCTCAGGAGACGGAGATCCCGCCGTCGACGGGCAGCACCTGCCCTGTCAGGAAGTCGCTGTCGAGGAACGTCTCGATGCCCCGGGCGATCTCGTCCGGCGTGCCGAACCGTCCGAGCGGTGTCCTGGCCAGGAACGCGGTCCGCAGCTCGTGGGGCACGTCCTGCGTCATGTCGGTGGGCATGAACCCCGGGGAGATGGCGTTGACCGTGACGCCGCGCCGGCCGCACTCCACCGCGAGCGACCGGGTCAGGCCGATCACACCGGCCTTCGACGCGGAGTAGGCCGTCTGCCCGGCGCTGCCGATCATGCCGGCCAGCGACACCACGTTGACGATGCGTCCCCAGCGCCCTGTCAGCATCCGGGGCAGCACGGCACGGCACGTGTGGAAGGTGCCCAGCAGGTTCACCGCGACGACCGTCGTCCACTCCTCGGGCGGCTGGGTCGCCAGCAGGCCGTCCTGGCGCACGCCGGCAGCGTTGACCAGTACCGAGACCTCGCCGAGCCGCGCGCGCACCTCGGCGACCATGGCGCCGACCGCCGCCCGGTCGGTGACGTCGGCGCCGACGGTCATCGACGGGTGGGACAGCTCGGCCTGTACCTCGCGCGCCCGTTTCTCGCCGGTCGCGTAGTGCACGGCGACCCGGTAGCCCCGGGCGTCGAGGACCCGGGCGACGGCCCCTCCGAACGCGCCGGACCCGCCGGTCACCAGCGCCACGTCGTGTTCCATGTGCAACAGCCCTTCGCCGGTACGGGAAGCCAGGTGGCGGACGGGGTGGGACCGCCCGAACGACCCCACCCCTCACGGGGGTTCAGGTGCGTTCCGCGGTCACCAGCGCGTATCCGACCCCGTCGAGCTGGTCCAGGCGCTCCATCCAGAGGATCATCCGTTCCAGCATCAACGGGCCGACCGTCGAGGCGAACTCGGCGCGGCGCCGGCGCGCTTCCCCTGCCATGGCGGGGACCGACCTGGCGGTGTGCCGGGTGATGTCGGTGAACTCCTTGGGTGTCAGGCCCGCGCGCTCCATCAGCCGTTTGTAGTCGGCGACGGGGATGACCGAGCTGAGCGAGTTGGACTCGTTGAACTCGTCGATACGCTTCCGGCCCTCGGCGTCGACCTCGCGTAGTTGCACGACGTCGGCGATGGCGAGCCGGCCGCCGGTGCGCAGCACCCGCGCTATCTCGGACAGCACCTGGCCGCGGTCGGGCATGTGCAGCATGGATTCCAGTGCCCAGGCGCGGTCGAACGTAGCGTCCTCGAAGGGTAGCGCCATCGCGTCGGCGTATTCGAACCGTACCCGGTCGCCGAGGCCGACGGCCTGGGACCGTTCGCCCGCCTGGGTGATCTGTTTGCGGCTGTTGGACACGCCCACCACGCACACGTCGCAGGCGCGGGCCAGCTGGAACGCCGGGACTCCGAGACCGCAGCCGACATCCAGGACCCGGTCGCCAGCGACCGGCTCCAGCCGGGTGATCATCTGGTCGGTGAGGGCCGCCGCAGCGTCCTGGATGCCGCAGTCGTCGCTGTCGTCCTCCCAGTATCCGTAGTGAATGCTTCCGTCCCACATGCCCTCGTGCATGGCGATCATCAGGTCGTAGAGCCCTCCGACCTTCTCCGATTCAGGGCCGGTGTACGTCATGGGCGGGGTCCTTTGCTGGAGGCGAACTGTCCATTCGGTGTGATGTGCCGCTGGCGCCTGTGCTGCTGGCGCCGCGTTGCGCGGACGGGTCAGACCATGGGCGCGAAGAAGAAGGTGTCGCGGCGGCAGAACCGGCCCTCGGGTCCGATCGCGAAAAAGTCGGCGAAGCGCAGCGACACCTCGCGGCCGTCACGCAGGCTGCCGGAGAACTCTCCGTTGACCGCGGCCTGCGAGCCGGACAGGACCATCGTGGTGACCGTGTGGTGCCCGCTGCTGATGACCCGCTCGTCGGTGTAAAATCTCATCAGTTCGTCTCGGCCGCGCAGCGGTTGGTAGCCCGGCCGGTGATAGACGGCGTCGGCGGTGAACAGGTCCACCAGGCCCGTGACGTCATTGGCGTCGACGAGTTCGTAGTAGCGCATGACCTGCTTGGCCGAAGGCGAGTCGGGGAGCTCGTCGTCCGGTGCCCCGGGCTGTCGCTCTGACATCCTCGTCTCCTTTCACGTCAGGAAGGTTGGTGTGGCCGGCCTGTTCCGGCGGCTGCCGGACGGGCCGCAGTGTCGGCGAGCAGGCGGCGCTGGTCGACTTTTCCGTTGGCGTTGAGCGGCAGTTCGGTGAGGGCGACGATCCGGCTGGGCAGCAGGAAGTCGGGCAGCCGCGCCCGCAGGTGTGCCTGGACGTCGCGGACTGCCTCGGTGCTCGCTGTCCCGGCCCGCGGGGAGGTGATGAAGAGGACCAGCCGGTTGGGCCGGCCGGGGTCGGCGAGCGCGACGGCCTGGCCGACGTCGGGATGGTCGAGGGCGCACTGCTCGACCTCGCGGGGCTCCACCCGGTGCCCGCGCACCTTGAGCTGGCGGTCGCTGCGGCCGTCGAAATGCAGTACGCCGTCCGGCGACCGGTGGCCGAGGTCGCCGGTGCGGTACACGCGGTGGCGCGCTCCCGCGATGTCGACGTCGACGAACGCCTCGGCCGTACTCACCGGGTCGTCGAGATACCCCAGGGCGAGCCCGTCCCCCGCTGCGCAGATCTCGCCGGTCTCCCCAGGCCCGCATGCGCGGTCCCCGTCGAGCAGGTGCACGCCGGTGCGTACGACGGGCCGGCCGATCGGAATGTCGGACGCGTCCACGTCGGTGAGGCCGATGTCGTGCGTGGTGGTGAAGACGGTGTTCTCCGCAGGGCCGTACCCGTTGGTGAGACGGATCGACGGATGTGTGGTGAGGAAGGAGCGCACATGGGAGGCGGACAGCCGCTCGCCGCCGACCATCACGTGCGACATCCCGGCGAACGCCGCGCAGTCCTCGTCGACCAGGACGTTGAACAGTGTCGAGGTCAGCCAGATCGTGTTGACGCCGTGTTTGCGGACGACGCCGCGCAGCAGCGCCGGGTAGAGGTGGTCCACGTCGATCACCAGTGAGCAGCCGCCCGACAGCAGCACGCTCCAGACCTCCAGCGTGTAGCCGTCCCACGGCACCGGTGTGGCGTTCGGCATGACGCACCCGGGGCCGAAGTAGCCGAAGGAGCCGGGGTTGTAGAGGCGCGTGGTGGCACGGTGCGGTGAGAGGACGCCTTTGGGCTCTCCGCTGGTGCCGGATGTGAAGAAGACCGCCGCGGGGTCGTCAGGGCTGACCGGTGGTGAGGCGAAGGTGTCGGCCGGTGCCGGGAAGATCCAGTCGCCGGTGCGCCAGCAGACCTTGTCGCCGCCGTCGACGGAGTCCGCCACCGGTTCCTCGGCCACCACGACGCCCGAGCGCAACCGGTCGGTCAGGCTCCGCAGCCGTGCGGGGGGCCAGCGGTGGTCCAGCGCCGCGTACGCGGCGCCGGTCTTGAGAACGCCCAGCAGGGTGGTGTTCAGCACGGCTCCGCGGCCGGCGACCACGGGGACGATGTCGCCGGGGCCCACGCCCGCTTCAGCCAAGGACCGCGCCACGGCGTCGGACGCGCGGTCGATGTCGGCGTAGCTCCACCGGGTGTCGCCGAGAACGACCGCGGGCGCGTCCGGGTTTTCCCGCACCCGCTGCCGGAAGCACTCATGAATGACGTCGACGGTGGCTCCTTCGTGAGCCTTGTCCGGTTCCGTGTCGTCCACTGTCGATCGCTCCTCACGGAAGGCGACGAATGGGGTGAGCAATGGCACGTGGCAGCCCTATGGCGCCCGGTCCGTAGAATTCTGAATCGCCGGGTCGGACGTATGGGTGACGCACTGAGGAATGATCTTTCACACCTGGCTCAGCCGCCGGTTCGCATGCTATCGGAATGCGTGGTGCGTGAAATCGCGCAGGGCGCGCGTTCCTGGCTCGCAGGCGCTGTGCAGTTCTGCGAGCTGTGTCGCGTCGAGTTTTTTTGCCGCTCCGATTCGCGTGACGTCGACATGTGTCCGGGCGGCGTCGAGCCATTCATCGGTGATGTCGGCGCCGATGAACGTACCGAGTTCGCAGAACCCGGTACGTGGATCGCTCAGCAGATCCTCGTAACGGATGGTCAGCAGCCGGTCCGGGGCGATCTCGGCCAGCTCCGCGAGCCCGTCGCGCATCCAGTCCGACCACATCTCGCCGAAGGCGCTCGGCGGCAGGTCGTAGTCCCGCACCTTGTCGACGTCGTAGGGCGGCGCGACGAGGCCGGTGAACTCGGCCCGCACCCTTGCACGCTCCGCCCGGGTGCCTCCTCTGACCTCGGCGAACCGTTGTGCGGCTGTCGCGCGGAGCAGGGCCAACCGGAAGATCGGGGTGCGGCTCATCGACATGGCGCAGTCCGGCCCGTCCCGATGGATGTGCACGAATCTCGCCTCGGGGAACTCCCTTCGCAGCACGGGCACATGGACCAGTGACAGGCCGGTGCGCTCCACGACGCGGCTGCGCCCCAGTTGCCGGCACAGCCAGTCGAACAGCGTGCGGAGCTGGTCACGTGCGGGGCGGCGCGGCCAGTCGGCCATCTCCAGGGCAAGGCGGTCGTAGAGCTCCCGCGGCTTGTCGGTGAGCAGTGCGAGCACGATCGCGATGCGCGGCAGTGTGGCCGTTCCGCCGCCCCAGCTCTCCACCACCGGGACCATCTCGGCAATCTTGATACCGTCCCGGTCGAGCGTGTGAAGAAATTCATCAGATGCGGCGAACAGGTCCCAGAGTTCCTGACCACTCATTTCCCGGGTGGGCACGGTGCCAACGTACCCGCCGTCCATGACGAGCAGCCCCAGAAACTCACTCAGGCTCAACACGTCGGGATGAAGATGCAGGATTCGCGACAGCATGGTCGAACCGGTCCGGCCTGTTCCCACGACGAATGTCAGGTGCAAACCGCCATCCCTCTCTCATGTATCGCATCGGTCGACAATTAAAGCCCCGCCTCATCTCAGCACGCCTCCGCAGTGGCGCGCCACAAGAGGGCTTCCGTCTTATTTCTCCATTGTCCTTCGGCAGTTCGGCAGGAAGGTGCCCCATGATCGACCAGTTGCTTGATCGCGTCTCCGATCTTCTCGTGATCGTGTGCAGCCCCCGGGGTGGCTCATCGCTGCTGTCCGAGCGGCTGCGCTCCCGGCCGGAGCTGCTTCATCTGCCGGGCGAGACGCCGCCGTTGCTGACTTTGGCGGGGCTCGATCCGCTGGTGGTGAGCGGGGACGACACACTGACCGAGGAGCACGCGGCGCGCTTCGCCAGCCCGTTGGAGCGGGAGCTCGCGTGCGAAGTGGGCAATCCGGCGGCCGAGGTGCACGTCGCGGCGCTGGAGCGCTGGCTGGGCCGCAGGCTGCGCCTGCAGTGGCCGGACGAGACATTCAACGAGGCGGAGATCCACCGTTGCGTCGAGGTGGCGCGGCAACGACAGCCGCTTCCTCGCGACGCTGCTGCGTTCTCCGCGCTCGAAGCGTTCCATCTGGAGTTCCTGGCGGCGGTCCGCACCGGCCACCCAGCCGTGGACCCGTACTACTACGACATCGGTGAAGCGGCTGTGGCGGCCCGGTTCCCCGATGTGCCGGTGCCGTCGGGGCCGTCGGGCGAGCGGCTCGTCGAGGTGCCGCCGTTCCTCGTGGCCAGGCCGTGGCGTGCGCCGCGACCGGACGAGATCGCCGGCCGGACGCTGGTCATCAAAGCTCCGTCCTGCTGCTATCAGCTGCCGTTCTGGAAGGCGTTGTTCCCGCGGGCCCGGGTCCGGGTGCTGCATCTGACCCGGGCACCTGGTCCGGCGGTGAACGGGCTGATGGCCGCCTGGCGGCACCGTGGCTTCTTCTCCCGGCGGGTGGACGTCGATCTGGACATCACGGGCTACACCGACACCCACCCGGGCTGGGCCCGGCGCTGGTGGAACTTCGACCTGCCGCCCGGCTGGCGCGGCATGACCGATGAACCGTTGGCGCGGGTCTGCGGTTTCCAGTGGGCGTCCGCGCACCGGGCGTCGTTGGCGGCGTCGGCCACCGACGACGTCCTGACGGTCCGCCACGAGGATCTGATCGGCGCGCCGCCCACGTCGCAGGCGGCCATGCGGCGTATCGGCGACTGGCTGGGCCTTCCGGGGCAGGCGATCGACGACCTCAGCCGGCTGACGGTCGGTCCGGTGTCCGCGGTCACCACTCCCGACGAGAACCGCTGGATGCGTCACCGTGCGCTGATCGATCCGTTCCTCGACGAGGCGCCGGTGCGCGAAATCGCCCGGGAGCTGGGCTATCTGCAGGCGGTGAAATCCGGGACGCCGTGACCGGGTCCTTGTTCCTCTTGGTGTCTCGCCGGCGAGACACCAAGAGGAACACTGCGAGCCGGGCAGCTCAACGCACCACGACCGGGCGGAGTTTCCCGACCAGCTCGGCGGGCGGGCACAGCCCGAGCAGGTCGCGGTAGGTCACGCCGGTGAACCCGTCCTCTTCCAGCGCGGACAGGAACGCGTCCATGCGCCCCGGCTCTCCACCGGCGGTCAGGTAGGACGCGGCACCCGACCAGTGCGCTTCCGGGCTGGTCCGTCGCAGTGCGCTTTCCAGGGCGGCCGACGCCGGTGTGTCCGCCGCGAAGGGCGGCCCTCGGTACCCGTCCCCCTCGCTGACGATCGCGCCGTCGTTGGTGATGACGAAGCGATCCGGCACCACGGCCGCGGGCCGGCGCCGCAGTCGCGCGGTCGCGAACAGGCGCAGTGTGAACGGGTCCGTCTCCGGGCCGGCCGGGTCTTCCGTGTGCACGGCGACGTGCGCGGTCAGCCCGGTGTGGTCCTGGACGACCTCGCAGGACCGGACCGCAGGGTGGTCAGCAACCAGCCGCTCGACGTCGTCCAGGCAGACGCGGCAGCCGTCGCGCTCCGCCCACCGGCCCTCGCGGGCTGGCGCGGGCAGATCCGCCCGGTCCACCAGATCCTGGACGAGCGCGTCCGGGCGGGCCGAGGCCAGCAGCCGGTCCAACCCGCGCAGGAACTCCTCGACGAGCGGCTCGGCGAACAGGTCGGCGTTGTGCCACAGGGTCAATGTGAGACGCCCGCCCGTTCGGCGCGGCAGCAGACCGAGGTGGTCCGGCAGGGCGGGGAACGGGTCGGAGTAGGTGACGGTGCCGTCGGCGCCGTCACGACGGAACTCCTCGGTCGTCCACGCGCTGAGCTCGTCGGCACCGGACGTGCGGTCGACATAGTTGTAGGAGACCATGCCCTCCATGGACACGCCATGGGCGAACTGGCGGCGGTGCAGCGCTCCGTGGGCGGAGTCGTAGTCGAACTGACCGTAGCGGTAGACCGGGGAGAGTGCGTCCTTCGCCTGGCTCACCAGCGCGCTGACCGTCCCATCGACGTGCGGCTCCAGCACCAGCGGGACGCTCTGCGCGAGGCAGCCGATGTGGGCGAGCTGATCGGGCTGGAAGCGGTTGGCCGACGAGAAGGAGATCGCCGTCCGGGTGTTGCCCGTGAGCCTGCCCAGTGCGGCGGCGAACAGGGCGAGTACGACAGCCGACTCGGGCGCCCGGCAGCGTTTCGCGACGACCGCGACGACCGGGCCCGCGGCCGAGGTGAGCGTGGCGTAGCGGGGACGATGTCCGACGGCCTCCCCGAGCCGTATCGGCACCGTCGTCGCGGGGAAGTCGTCCAGCACGCCCTGCCAGTACGCCGCGGCGCGGGTGGCCTGCCGTTGCGCGGCGCGAGACGCCTCGAACCGCGCCTCGGCCGACGGCTGCCGTACGGAGTGGAACGTCGACGGCCGGCCCTGCCGTACGTCGTCGAGCACGGCGGTCATCGTCTTGAGGAACGCGGCGACCCCGAAGGTGTCGATGGCGATGTGGTGGAGCACGAAGGCGACCATCCGGGGCGCGCCGTGTGCGACTATGACGCCGACGCGGACCGGCGGCGCTTCCTCCAGCACGAACTCCCGCCGGGCCAGGTCGAGAACGAAGTCGCGGACCTTGGCCGTCCGGTCGGCGGCGCCGCTGGCGTCACACACCTCCGGCGTCAACGTGAACGGGGGATGCAGGACGTGCGCCACGTCGCCTCGGGCGTTCAGCCGGTACGAGGTGCGCAGCACATCGAGGCCGTCGACCAGGCGTCGCAGTGTCTCGGCGAAATCCTCGGCCGATGTGCCGTCCGGGAGGGGGACGATGACCCGGACGTTGTCGCGCCAGCTCGCCCCGGGCTCAGCCGACCGGTACGCCGTCCAGTAGAACTTCTGCGCCCAATGGAGCGGCGGCCCTTCTTCGTTGTCCGACACGGCGTCTCCCCATGTGGCCGTAAACGGCGTGCCAGTCTTTCCGTGGAACGAGCATCAGGGCAAGGCGAAAGCAGGGTTCGCTATCGCGTCCACTGCCGTGCCGATCGCGGATACCGAGTCCTTCGCGGGTGCGGCGGCTACTGACGTACGGCGGTGGCGAGCCAGCCCGAGCCGACTTCCACGACGAACTCGCGGCCGTACTTCTTGCCCATTTCCGTGCCGAGGCTGGCCTCGGTCTTCCAGCCGAGCGGCTCAAGCCATTCGGCGGGGTGGCCGCTGATGCCGGACTTGTAGAGCTGACGTTCCACGTCGGCGAGCAGCTGCCGTTTGTGATGCTCGATGATCTTCATGTCGTGGCGGTCGAAGATGAACCGGCTTCCTGGCCTGGACAGTTCCGTGATGCGGCTTACGAGCGTGTCCACGTCCTCGGGTGCCAGATAGACCAGCAGGCCCTCGGCCAGCCAAGCGGTGGGCAAGCTCGGGTCGAACCCGTTCTTCTTGAGTTCTTCCGGCCAGTCCGTCCGCAGGTCCACGGCCAATACCTGCCGCTCGCAGGTGGGTTCGACGTTGTTCTTGGAGATGACTTTCTCCTTGAACTCCAAGACCTTCGGCAGGTCGATCTCGAAGAGCTTGGTGCCAGCCGGCCAAGGAAGCCGGAACGCGCGGGCGTCCAGCCCGGAGGCCAACAGGACGACTTGCAGGCAGTGCTCCGAAGCGGCGAGGAGAGCGTCGTCGAAGTAACGCGTCCGAACTGCTACCGCGGTGATGTTCCTGTAATAGCCGACGGCTTCCAGAAACAGCTTTGCTACCTGGTCGTTGAACAACCTGTCGGGTCGATCACTCTCCAGAGCGCGAGAGAGGGCGACACCGATTCCTGTTTGACCGACACCGGAGGGTTCATTTGTTTCCGCCATGGCTTCAGCTTGCCACGAAGCGGGACGCGCAACTTCGGTGGACAACGACTTGCGTGCAATCCCTTCGGATCGCCGGTGTCTTGCCGGCGAGACACCGCAAGCGGCTGCGCACCGGCCCCGGGTGGTGGGCCCGGGGCCGGCTTCCGCGCAGCCGCGAGGAGCTGACCGGCATACAGTTTCACCGTGATGAGGAACCCGGTCGTGGGCGCCAGAGACATCGGCGGTGGCCGCTGACGCGGCGTCTGCTCGGCCGGTACCTGCTCGGTGTCACGCCGTCGCCCCGGCAGACGTCTTTCCCGGGGCAGGACGGCCGCCCGCAGACCCGCTAGGCGCGCGGCCCGCTCCCGCTGGAGCCGCTGCGCGTCGCCTTCTCAAGAGTCGCGGCGATCCAGTCGACCAGGTCGGTGCCGACCCGCTGCGCCGCTTTCTCCCACCGCTCGATCTGGTCCTTGGCCACCCGGAGCCGCAGATTGATCTCGGGGTTCTCGTCGAGTGCCGGCTGATCGTCGGCATAGCTGGCCCGCAATTGCTTGCGGAGCTCGTTTCTCGACCAACTGAACTTCTCGGCGAAGTCGAGCCAGTGTTCCTGTTCCTTCTCGGGCAGGGCGGCGACCTCGACGTGATGCTGGAAGCTCAGCGCCTCCCGGCGGCGCGCGGGCTCGAATCGCCGTGCGATCCACGCATAATTGCGCAGCGTGCCGTAGTCCAGAGATGTGTCAACCATGGCGCGCTTATACCGGTCCGGGTATTTGTCGTGACCGAACACTAACCAGTCCCCCAGCCACCACGCTGAAGCATTGGAGATCTGGGAGATATGTTCTCCGAGGTGTCGCCAGCTGTCGAGGGGCAGATCAGCCGGCAGCGTCAGACCGGTCTTCTTGGAGATGATTGACTTGTCCGCCGAGAGCAGGTTCTGTTTCGCCCCTCTGGCATCGTCAACGATGACATCCAGTGTTTCCCCTTGCCCAGCGCCATCACGGCGCCTTGTACACTTCATTGAAACCATCTGTTGCCGCTCCAATTTGATGTATGGGGCATCGAATTCGAGTAACATTGACTCCTTTGGTCTCTTTCGTGCACGCCACAAAGGCTGCCCTATAGACGCACCTTCGCACTCACAGGTGTTTTTCCGTTGTCCCTCCGAGGGCACTCCTACCGGATCACCCCTCACAGAAATCCGGCGCACGCTGCGAACGTTGCACCGCCATGATCCTCCACATGCCCTCACATGACGGACTCCACGCTACGGGAGGTGTGCCACGAGGCGCCTCTATGATCGAGTGCGGGTGATCGGATTTCGCCACTCGCCCGTCGCAAAGGACAGGCTGAGCTGGGAATCGCGGATTTCGCCCTGTCGCTTCGGTGCGCGCTGCCATGACCGAGACGTTGCGCGCCCGCCCCTCCCGCCAACTGCTTCAGCAAAAGGGGCCGTTCGATCGGCGGCGGTGCGACGGGCGGGCGGGACGGGAACAACCTGGAAGACGGAGGAAGCAGACATGGACGAATCCGTTGCCGTACGGGGCCCCGACGCCGCGTCGGCAATACGGGCCCCGCAAAGGGTCGCGAAGGTGATGAACCATTACGACAAACCGCCCTATGGAGGGCGGTCCGGTCAACTGGTCGCACCAATGGCGCCGATCAACTTCCGCGCGGTGGGCGCCGACAGGCTGTTCAGGCGCCGCGCCGTCCACTCCTCCTTCTCGGCGCTGGTGTGAAAATGCCAAACATATCGTCCGGCGCGAATCAGCCGGCGTCACCGACTGCCCTTCCGACTACGCAGGGGAAACCTCACTCGCCGGGCGCACCCAGCCAACTCTCCTCGCCGACGCTGACGTTCACCGTGGAGACAGCCGGCCGGCGGGCCTCTGCCGACGAGCGGGCGGCCCGGTCGGCGGACGCCGGCTTCGGCACCGCGTTCACCGAGCACATGGCCACGGCGCGCTGGTCCGCCGATCGCGGCTGGCACGACGGCAGGGTGTTGCCGTACCGACCGCTGCCCATGGACCCCGCGACCGTCGGCCTGCACTACGGCCAGGTCGTCTTCGAAGGGCTGAAGGCGTACGCCACCCACGACGGGCGGACCGGGGTCTTTCGGCCGCATGCGCACGCCGAGCGGTTCGCGACCTCCGCCCGGCGGCTGGTCATGCCGGAACTGCCAGTCGACGCGTTCGTCTCGACGGTGGAGGCGTTCCTCGCGGCCGACGCCGCCTGGATCCCCGAGGAGCCCGGCCGCTCCCTCTATCTGCGCCCCCTGTTGTACGCCAGCGAGGCACGGCTCGCCCTGCGGCCCGCGACGGAGTACGGGTTCCTGCTGCTGGCCTTCGTCACAGAGGGGTTCTTCGGCGGAACGGCCGAGCCGGTGGATGTATGGGTGAGCGAGAAGTACGTACGCGCCCATCCCGGCGGCACTGGCGCGGTGAAGTTCGCCGGAAACTACGCGCCGTCGTACGCCGCGCAGACCGAGGCGGCGGCGCACGGCTGCCGGCAGGTGGTGTGGCTGGACGCTGCGGAGCGCCGCTGGGTGGAGGAGCTGGGCGGCATGAACGTGTTCTTCGTCTACGGCGAGGGGGCCGAAGCACGGCTGGTCACCCCGCCGGCTTCGGACACGATCCTGCCGGGTGTCACCCGCGACTCGCTGCTGACCATGGCGCACGAGCTGGGGCTGGCCACGGCCGAGGAGCGGATCTCGGTCGACCAGTGGCGCGACGACTGCGGGACCGGCGCGATGACCGAGGTCTTCGCCTGCGGCACGGCGTCGGACCTCAGCCCGATCGGGCATGTGCGGTCCACCGAGGGCGAGTTCCGTGTCGGGTCGGGAGGGATGGGACCGGTCACAGCGATGTTGTCGGACCGGCTGCTGCGCATCCACCGGGGCCACGGCCCCGATCCGCACGGCTGGTTGCACGTCCTCGGCTGACCCGGCCGAAAGCCGGGTGCGTGTGGCTGGGCGCTCCTTGTCGCGCAGGGCTCCACGGCGCGCTCCGTCGCCCTGTCGGGCTTCATGCACCACCCGGTCACCGTCGTCGGCGTCGCCTTCCTGGTCCGCGTGGCCGGCAACGCCTCACGGCCCGCCGCGCAGGCGATGATGGCCGATATGTCCGGCCCGAAGACCGAGTCCGGGCCTTCTCCCGGCCCGCACCGTCAAGAGCAAGCCGGACGATGCCATCGGCCTCGGCACCGAACTGTGGGATGGCCTTTTCATGAGCGTCGTCGGGCTCCCGCGCGGCCCATGCACAGCACCGAGATGAGGAAGAAGACGGCGCCCGGAACGGCGTAGCGGAGTTTGCCCAGGCCCTTGATGTTGGGGGCGCCCGTGCGGGAGATGACGGGCAGGATCCGCCGCTTGCGCAGCTCGCGGCGGTTGGGGTTGGAGTCGTAGCCCTTGTCACCGAGCAGCTTCTCGGGTCGGCGGCCGGGCCGCCCGGCCACGGGCGGGATGCCGTCGACCAGGGCGAGCGTCTGGGTGACGTCGTTGACGTTGGCCGCGGTGGTGATGACCCTGAGCGGGGTGCCGCGTCCGTCGCAGATCAGATGGTGTTTGCTGCCCGTCTTCCGCCGGTCGACCGGCGACGGACCGGTGTCGGCTCCCCCTTTTTCGCGCGGATGTGAGAGCCGTCCACGCACGCCCGGGACCAGTTGAGTTCGCCGGCCGCGTTCAGTTCGGCGAGCAGGATGCGGTGCAGCTGGTCGAAGACCCCGGCCTGCTGCCACCGCTCCAGGCGCCGCCAGCAGGTCTGTCCCGAGCCGAACACCGGCTCCAGGGGCAGCAGTTGCCAGGCTATGTCGTTGAACAGGACGTACAGGATGCCCTGCAGGCACAGCCGGTCCGCCACCGGCCGCGGTCCCGGCGCCTTCTCAGGCCAGGGCGGCAGCAGCGGCTCGATCAGCGCCCACAAGTCGTCGTCCACGATCCACGGCCGAGTCGTCACACATCACGAACGGTTGCATCATCACACCGGTCACGCTCGACCAGGGCACTTCAACAAGATCCTGTGACGAGCTCTGTGCCTCGGACATGACGGAGGCGGAATGGCAGGAGGTCCGCTCTGCGCTGCCGGCCTGGCTGGCGGGCCGGGGTGGGCGGCCGGAGGGCTATTGCCATCGTGTGATGTTGGATGCGGTCCGCTATGTCGTGGACAACGGGGTGAAGTGGGTCAACCTGCCTGCGGACTTCCCGCCGTTTCGGCGGGTGCATGCCTTCGCCCGCCGCTGGCAGGCCACCGGCTGCGCGACCGGGTGCGCGTGAAGGAGGGCCGTTCGGTGGATCCGACGGCGGCGATCGTGGACTCGCAGTCGGTGCGGGCCGCGGCGAACGTGCCGCGCGACGTCAGGGTGGGACGGCGGCAAAAGGGTGGGCGGGCGCAAGCGGCACGTGATCGTTGACTGTCTCGGCCTGGTCCTGGCGGTCATGGTGAGCGCGGCGAGCGTGCAGGACCGCGACGCCGCCGTCCCGCTGCTGGCGCGGCTGCGCGAGCAGTACTTCTCGGTCCGTCTGGTCTGGGCGGACGGCGGCTACGCCGGCAGCCTGGTCGACTTCGCCCGCTCAGAGCTCCGGCTCACCCTCGGCATCGTCCGCCGCTGCGACGACACCATGGGTTTCGTGGTGCTGCCGAGACGGTGGGTGGTGGAGAGAACGCTGAGCTGGCTGATGCGCTCGCGTCGTCTGGTGCGTAACTACGAGACGCTGCCCGCGATGCACGAGGCGATGGTGCTGTGGTCGATGACCATGCTCATGAGCAGCCGGCTGGTCGAGCCCGCTACCGCACCACGGGGCAACTTACCGACCTGACCGGGCTGTTCACCAAGGACCTCGGCCACCGCCTCCCGCGCACCGGCCAACCTCGCCAGGGCTCCTTCCGCCGCCACGAGCGCGGCCTGCACCCGCTCGGCCTCCTCCCGCAGCCGGGCTGCCTCCTCACGGACCTTCTTCTCCCGGGCCTCCAGCAGACCAAGCACCGAGGGCACAGCCACCTCCACGAGCAAGACGAGCAGACGAACCGCCCCACCTCTTCCGCCCACAGACGGAGTTCATGCTCACCAACCTCGAACCACACGATCATGTTCGGAAAGCGGAAGCCTTCTCAGGCAAGCCCCCAGTTGTGTGGCGTCGGGAAATGCCTGAACCCCCCACCGATCCCGGAGCGGTTCAGTTCATCCGTTCAGATGCGGCTTGAGCTCCTCCGGCATCGGCTCACGTGTTTCCGCCATCCTCGGCAGCCGGATCAAAGGGTCCGTCGTCCGTACATAGTCCCGCGCCCATGCCAGCCGGCGTCGGGCGGAACCCAGAGCCGATTCGTCCGCGCCACCGCCCAGTTCACCAAGGCGACGCTCCATGGCATCGCAGTACTGACTCGGCACAGCGGCCTCCCGCCATCGTCCTGCTTCCTCCCGAAGCACCTCCGCCAGTTGATCCTGCACTGCCTGCTTCCTGGCCTCCTCCATGGCTGCCTGCCAACGGATCTGGCGTTCCGCCTTGGCTCGCTCCTCACCTGCCCGACGCTGGGCGTCGTGCACCGCCCGCACCTCGATCTCCCCGAGGATCACGCCCAGGGAATCCTCCAGCGTCCCGCTCTTCCGATCGCGCCAGCGGCCCGGACGACTGGTCAGGCCGTGATCAAGCTCTACGACGAGGCGTGCGGCACGATCCGGGTTGGTGGACTGCGGGAACTCCTGCTTGACGGTGACGCTGCAGGCGAAGCCGTCGACGACCACACTCACACCGCCCTCTCTCGGCGAGTAGTACGTCCGGCCTTCCTGTACGCCGTACCCTCGCCGCACCGCCTCGGTTGCCAGCGCCTGCAGGAGCAGAAGCGCCCGGTGCCGAAGCGCAGGAGGCATCACGAGCCGCTCCTCCGCGTCTCTGAGCGCAGCCACGAGCGGATGAGGAGAAGTCAGCCGCGTGGGAGCCGGAACCACCGAGGCGTCGCCCGCCGGCTTCCGGCTCCGTGAGTTGGGATGTGGTCCCTCTCCGAGGTACACCACAGATGATTACCCCGCGCTGCCTACCGGACGATCACGCCCACGGAACCAGAACGACTCCCCAAGTCACTGACAAACGACTCCCCTGAGAAACTGGCGCAGCATCAGGACGGCCTCGGGCGGTGGACGGTGGACATCCCTACGTGCGTTCCAGGTGGCGCCTGAGCAGGTAGGGCACGGCGAGCCAACAGGACGCGAACCAGGCCAGTACGAGCGGAGCAATGACCCAGGAGGGCCCCGCTCCCACCGCAACCCGAAGCAGAAGGAACACGGCACAGACGATGGCGGCCGCCAGCAGCGCCAGCCCCGTGGCGATCAACCGGCCTGTCACGCGCACCAACTGGGGCTTGCGCCGTCGGCCGGCAAGGCTGCGGTGGAAGGAGACCGGTGCGACCAGCGCACCGGTCGCCAACGCTCCGAGCACCACGGTGACCACATAGAGATTCGTGTCGAACGTGCCCAGCTGCGCGAAACGGGGTGTGAAGACCACACTGAGCAGGAAGCCGAACAGGATCTGCGCCCCGGTCTGCGCCACCCGCACCTCTTGCAGCATCTCGCCCCATTGGCGATCGGCCCGCTCCTTGGTTGTCTCGCGACGCCCAAACCCGTGGTTCCTGTCGCCCTCCTGAGGGCCCCGCGCGTCGTCCGTCATATTCACTCCTCCGGAAATGACCTCCAGTCAAGTCCAAGGCGATGCGGAAAGCCCGGCGACCCGCCTCACGGAGCCGCCGCGGCGGGTACAGGCACGGTACGGCGGCACAGGCACGGTGGCGGCAGCACACGCGCGGCTCGGCCGGGAAGGACGTTCAGAACCAGTCGTCGGGACCGGGCGGATCACAGAGCTCGAAGACCAGATCACCCGTCTCCGGATCGCCACCGGCAACCGGGCGCACGCGCGCGCCGACCACCACCCGGTGCGGCGCAGCCCCCACGACACGGCATCGGAACACGAATCCCTCGGGCAGCCGGACGAGGGATTCGTTGCGCGCCGCGTCCGTGTAGCGATGCACGACGCCGGACCTCACCACGACACCCAGCCCGGAACTGTGCTCGGGCTGCAGATCACTTGATGCGCACACCGGGCACAACAGCCTCCGGAAGGAGGCCGTCCCGCACCAGCGGCACCGGAGATGGGCGAGTCCGGCTTCCTCCTGCACCGTCGGCACGGTGCCACTTGATGGCTGAGACACGTTTCGACCCCCTGCGCTCGGCTCGGGTGCGTCGCGCGTGCGCACCGACGCGTCCGCACCATAGGGCACCGAGTGCCGCGCCGTAAAGACACTGAGTGCCACATTCAGGCCGCCTCCCGGTCAGTCCGCCCCGATGGCCGACTCGATCTGCTGCACGACGCGCCACATCGGAGCCCCCTTGGCCGCGACCATCACGACCACGTCGCCGTCGGCCGAGACCGGCACCGCGTTCTCGGTCACCTCGCTCCCCCACACCTGACGCACCAGCGCGAGGGCGTGATCCACCGCCGCCTCGGCGCCCCCCTCGCCGCCCGAACGCAACCAGGTGCGCAGCCCGTTGTTGTGCGCGGCGACCACGGATGCGGCGATCACCTCGGCCCGCAGCGCACCGTCCCGCGACGCGCCGTACCGGCCGCGCAGATAGCCGGCCATCGTCTGTTCGTAGCGGCGCACCACGGACAGTTCGTAGGTGCGCAGACCCGGCACCTCCCGGGTGAGCCGGTAGCGCTGGACGGAGAATTCGGGGTTGGCGGAGTACATGCGCAGCACGAGCCGGGCCGCGTCGCACACCGCGTCGACCGGATCCACGTCACCGGCCCCGTCGAGAAACGCGGTCATGTCGGCGAGGCAGCGCTCGTGATCCGGGAAGACCGCGTCCTCCTTCGAGGGGAAGTACCGGAAGAACGACCGGCGCCCGACCCCGGCTCGCGCCACGATGTCGTCCACCGTGGTCCGCTCGAAGCCCCGCTCCAGGAAGAGCTGGAAGGCCGCCTCGGCGAGCACCTCTCGCATGGGAGCCTTCTTCGCCGGCCTGCGTGCGTCAGTCATGCGGGGAACGTAGCACCGGAAGGCCCCATCTGGCACCAGGTTCCTTTACAGAGGGTACTGAGTGCCATATGGTCGTCGATACGAACCACACCCAGGTAGGAGAGCCGGCGTGAGCTTGAGGATCGTTGTCTGTGTGAAGTACGTGCCCGATGCGACGGGTGACCGGCATTTCGCCGATGATCTGACGGTGGACCGTGAGGATGTGGACGGTCTGTTGTCGGAGCTGGACGAGTATGCGGTCGAGCAGGCGTTGCAGATCGCGGACGAGGCGGACGATGCGGAGGTCACCGTGCTGACGGTGGGTCCGGAGGATGCCAAGGACGCGTTGCGCAAGGCGTTGTCGATGGGTGCGGACAAGGCTGTTCATGTCGAGGACGACGATCTGCATGGCTCTGATGTGATGGGGACGTCGCTGGTGCTGGCGCGGGCGGTCGAGAAGGCGGGTTTCGACCTGGTGGTCTGTGGGATGGCGTCGACGGACGGCACGATGGGTGTGTTGCCGGCGGTTCTGGCGGAGCGGCTGGGTGTTCCGCAGGTGACGTTGCTGTCGGAGGTGTCGGTCGAGGGCGGTGTCGTGCGGGGGCGGCGGGACGGTGACACGGCGTCCGAGCGGCTGGAGGCATCGTTGCCGGCGGTGGTGTCGGTGACGGACCAGTCGGGTGAGGCGCGGTATCCGTCGTTCAAGGGGATCATGGCGGCGAAGAAGAAGCCGGTGGAGTCCTGGGATCTGGAGGATCTGGGGATCGAGGCCGGGGAGGTGGGTCTGGAGGGTGCCTGGACCCGGGTCGAGTCGGCCGTTGCGCGTCCGGCGCGGTCGGCGGGCACGGTCGTCAAGGACGAGGGTGAGGGCGGCCGGCAGCTGGCGGAGTTCCTGGCCGGCCAGAAGTTCATCTGACCGGTTCCTCTCCCCGTTCCCTGTTTCCCTGTTTTTCCCGGTCTTTCCCGGTTTTTTCCGGTTTTTGGCAACTCGCAGGAGATGGAAGTCCCATGGCTGAAGTTCTCGTCTATGTCGATCACGTGGACGGTGCTGTCCGCAAGCCCACGCTGGAGCTGTTGACGCTGGCGCGTCGGGTCGGTGAGCCGGTCGCGGTGGCGTTGGGTGCCGGTGCGGCGGCGACGGCCGGTGTGCTGGCCGAGCATGGTGCGGTGCGGGTTCTGACCGCTGAGGCGGCGGAGTTCGCCGAGTATCTGGTGGTGCCGAAGGTG
>NZ_JBHVRW010000044.1:0-44288 GCF_042885475.1 Streptomyces sp. NPDC058051 | reverse complement strand
CCGCTGACTCCCCTGACCCGCAAACAAGAACCCGAGCCGACCACCCGAACCCGCACCGGAAACCACACCCGGCCCGGCCTCACCCGCCGCCAGCCTCGCCAACCCGGCCAGCAACTCCACCCGGTCAGCACCCACCACCACCGCACGATGATCCAGCACCGTGCGGGAGGTCACCAGCGCCGCACCCACCGCAGTGGCGTCGGCATCGGCGTCGAGGTGCGACAGCAGCTTCGCCGCCTGGGCGGCCACGCCCTCGGCGGACGCAGCGCTGATCAGCCACGGAACCACGGACGCAGCAGGCACCGCAGGAACAGTCACCGCCGGAACCGTCACCGGCTCGTCACCCTGCTCGATGACCACGTGCGCGTTGGTGCCACTGATCCCGAACGACGACACACCCGCCCGGCGAGGCCGACCGTCCGCGTCCCACTCCCGCGCCTCGGTCAGCAGCCCGACCGCGCCCGCGCTCCAGTCCACATGCGGGCTGGGCGCATCCACGTGCAGCGTCTGAGGCAACACGCCGTGGCGCATCGCCATCACCATCTTGATCACACCCGCCACACCGGCAGCTGCCTGCGTGTGGCCGAGGTTCGACTTGATCGAGCCCAGCCACAGGGGACGATCAGCCGAGCGGTCCTGCCCGTAGGTGGCCAGCAGGGCCTGTGCCTCGATCGGGTCACCCAGCGTCGTCCCCGTGCCATGCGCCTCCACCGCGTCCACATCCGAGGTGGACAGACCGGCGTTCGCCAGCGCCTGCCGGATCACCCGCTGCTGCGACGGACCGTTGGGGGCGGTCAGGCCGTTGCTGCCGCCGTCCTGGTTGACCGCCGAGCCGCGCACCACGGCCAGGACCTGGTGTCCGTTGCGGCGGGCGTCGGAGAGGCGCTCCACCAGCAGGACGCCGACGCCCTCACTCCACCCGGTGCCGTCCGCGTCCGCGGCGAACGCCTTGCACCGGCCGTCCGGGGAGAGCCCGCGCTGACGCGAGAAGTCCACGAAGGTGCCGGGTGAGGCCATCACCGTGACACCGCCGGCCAGGGCGAGGTCGCACTCGCCGGACCGCAGCGCCTGCACCGCGAGGTGCAGGGCGACCAGCGACGACGAGCACGCCGTGTCGACCGTCACCGCCGGACCCTCGAACCCGAACGTGTAGGCCACACGTCCCGACAGCACGCTGCCGGACGTTCCCGTTCCGACCAGCCCTTCCAGCTCACCGGGGATCGTCGGCGACTGCGACAGGTAGTCGTGGTACATCATTCCGGCGAAGACGCCGGAGCGGGTGCCGCGGAGGGTGCTGGGGTCGATGCCTGCGCGCTCGACGGCCTCCCACGACGTTTCCAGCAGCAGCCGCTGTTGGGGGTCCATCGCCACGGCTTCGCGCGGCGAGATCCCGAAGAACGCGGGGTCGAAGAGCCCGGCTTCGTGCAGGAACCCGCCGTGCCGGGTGTACGTGGTGCCCCGGTGGTCGGGGTCCGGGTGGTAAAGGCCGTCCAGGTCCCAGCCGCGGTCGGTGGGGAACTCCGAGACCGCGTCGACGCCGTCGAAGGCCAGCCGCCACAGGTCCTCCGGGGAGGCAACCGCACCCGGGTACCGGCAGGCCATGCCCACGATCGCGATCGGTTCGTCACTCGCGGAGGCCGCCGCCACGGAGGTGGCCTCGGCCTGTGTGCCGCCCAGTTGCGCGGCCAGGTGGCCGACGACAGCCCGCGCGTTCGGGTAGTCGAACACCAGCGTCGCCGGCAGCCGCAGTCCGGTCGCCGTGTTCAGTTCGTTGCGCAGTTCGACCGCGGTCAGCGAGTCGAACCCGAGATCCTGGAACGCCTTCGCCGGATCGACCGACGCGGCCGACGCAAATCCGAGAACGCCCGCGACCTTCTCCCGCACCAGGTTCAGCAGCGCCTGTGCGCGGTCCGGTCCTTCCAGGGAGCGGTCCGGGCCGGTGCCGGCGACCGCACGGCTCACCCGGCGTGCCGGTGCGGGGACGAGCCCGCGCAGCAGTGCCGCGACATCCGTACGGGACCTCAGCGCCGCCGTGTCGACCCGCAGCGGGACGAGGTTCGCCTCGGCGGTCGTCAGGCCGACGTCGAACGCGGCCAGTCCGTCCGCGACGGAGAGGGCCGGCAGCCCCTGCCTGCGCATCCGTTCGAGGTCCACGGTGCTGAGCCGGCGCGTCAGCCCGGTTGCGGTCTCCCACATCCCGTAAGCCAACGACGTGCCGGGCAGCCCGGCCCGGCGGCGGTGGGCGGCGAGTCCGTCGAGGAAGACGTTCGCCGCAGCGTACGAGCCCTGCCCAACCGCCAGCACCAAACCGCCGGCCGACGAGAACATCACGAACGCCGCCAGGTTCAGATCGGCCGTCAGCTCGTGCAGATACCAGGCGGCGTCCGCCTTGGCGGCCAACACCGGCGCCATGCGGTCCGGGGTCAGCGAGCCGACGAGTCCGTTGTCGCCGACACCCGCCGCGTGCACCACGGCGTTGAGCGGGTGTGCGGCGGGGATCGAGTCGATGAGCCGCGCCAGGGCGGCCCGGTCCGACACATCGCACGCGACGGCCTCGGCCGACGCGCCCAGCTCCGTCAGCTCGGCGACCAGCTGCGCCGCGCCGGGGGCATCCGTGCCCCGACGGCCGGCCAGCACCAGGTGGCGTACACCGTGCTGCGCCACGAGGTGACGTGCGACCAGAGCGCCCAGGCCACCTGTGCCACCGGTGACCAACACCGTCCCGTCGCGGTCGAGTACGGGGCCTTCGGCGGCTGCCTGCGGCATCCGCGTGAGCCTCGGCACGCGCACCTGGCCGTCGCGGACGGCCGACTCCGGTTCGCCGGAGGCCAGGACGGCCGGAAGCGCCCGCACACTGTCCTGCCGGTCATCCACGTCGACCAGCAGGATCCGGCCCGGGTTCTCCGCCTGCGCGGCCCGTACCAGGCCCCACACCGGTGCCTGACCGAGATCCACGTCCTCGTCGGAGCCGGTCGCCACCGCGCCTCGCGTCACGACGGCCAGCCGCGACTCGGCGAAACGCTCGTCGGCAAGCCACGACTGCACCTGGTCGAGAACCGCGGTCGTCGTCGACCGGACCGCGTCCGGCACCTCGGCGGCGGTGCGCGGCGCGCCGACGACGCACCACTTCGGAGTTTCCGTGGTCTCGGCCACGGTCGGCCACACCTCGAACAGATCGTCCCCGAGGACGGCGATGCCCTCGGCCACGCCGTCCTCGGTGGACACCGCGGTCCATTCGGTGTGGAACAGCGGGCGGTTGTCCGTGCCCTCGGCCAGTTGGTCGGCCGTGACCGGGCGCAGCGTGAGCGCGCCGATGTCGGCGACCGGAGCGCCGGTGGCGTCGGCGAGGGCGAGGGTGACGGTGTTGTCCGCGCCGGTGCCCGCCACCCGTACACGCAGAGCGGTCGCGCCGGTGGCGTGCAGGGCGACCTGTCGCCAGGCGAACGGAAGGAGCGGCTGTCCCGCCGGGGTTTTGTCGAGGTGGTCGCCGAGGCCGGTGCTGTGGAGTGCCGCGTCGAGGAGCGCGGGGTGAATGCCGAAGCGTGCCGCGTCGTCGTGCGCCTGCTCCGGCAGCACGATCTCGGCGTACACGGCGTCGGCGGTACGCCAGCCCGCGCGCAGCCCCTGGAACAACGGGCCGTAACGCAGGCCGAGTGCGATGAGCTGCTCGTAGGTGTCGGTGACGTCGACGGGCTGTCCGCCGGGGGGCGGCCACTGGGTGAGGTCGGCGGCCGGTCGGCCGGCTCCGTCGGCTCCGTCGGCTCCGTCGGCGAGGAGGCCGGTCGCGTGGCAGGTCCAGGACGTGTGGTCCGGGCTGGAGTGGATCTCGACGGGCCGTGCGCCGTGCTCGTCGGGGCCGCCGACAGTGATCTGGACGTGGACGGCGCCGTCGCGCGGCAGCACCAGCGGTGCCTGGAGCGTCAGCTCGGCCAGCAAGCCGTGCCCGGCGGTGTCGCCGGCCCGGATGGCCATCTCCACCAGCGCCGCGCCCGGCACGACCAGGACGTCGTTGACGACGTGGTCGGCGAGCCAGGCGTGCGTGGCCAGGGAGAGCCGGCCGGTCACCAGCATGCCGCCCGAGCCGGGAAGCCCGGTGACCGCGCTCAGCAGCGGATGGTCGACGGTGTCCAGTCCGACGGCTTCCGCGCTGCCCGACGGGTCCACGCCGTCCAGCCAGAACCGCTCGCGCTGGAAAGCGTACGTGGGCAGTTGGACCCGGCGGGCGGAGGCGAACAGGCCGCTCCAGTCGACGGCGGTGCCCGTGGTGTGCAGCCGCGCGAGTGCCTCGACGAACGCCTGCGCCTCGTCGCGGTCCCTGCGGATCGTGGGCACGGTCAGGGTGGTGCCGTCGTCCAGGCTCTGCTGGGCCAGGGCGGTGAGGACCCCGTCGGGGCCGACCTCGACGAAGCGGGTGACGCCCGCCGCCCTTGCCGCTGTCACCCCGTCGGCGAAGCGCACCGCCTGCCGGACGTGTGCGATCCAGTAGCCGGGGTCGGTCAGCCGGCCCTCGCCGGCGGGCTTCCCGGTGACGTTGGAGATCACCGGGATCGACGGCTCGTGGTAGGTCACGCTCTCGGCAACCTGCCGGAACGCGTCGAGCATGGGGTCCATCAGCGGTGAGTGGAACGCGTGGCTGACCCGCAGCCGCCGGGTCCGCACCCCGCGCTCGGCCAGCACTGCCGCGATCCCGTCGACGGCGTCCTCGGCGCCGGACACGACGACGGCGGCCGGTCCGTTGACCGCGGCGACACCGACCCGGTCGTCCAGCAGGGGCAGGACGTCGGCCTCGGGTGCCGCGACGGCGAGCATCGCCCCGCCCGTGGGCAGCTCCTGCATCAGCCGGGCGCGGGCCGTGACCAGGGTGCACGCGTCTTCCAGGGAGAACACACCGGCCACGTGCGCGGCGGCGAGCTCACCGATCGAGTGACCGACGAGGACGTCCGGCGTGACGCCGAAGGACGACAGCAGCCGGAACAGCGCGACTTCGAAGGCGAACAGCGCCGGCTGGGTCATCCCGGTCCCGTCGAGCCCGGCGGCCGCCTCGGTTCCGGGTTCGGCGAACATCACGTCGCGCAGGGGGTGGGCGAGCAACGGGTCGAGGACCGCGCAGACCTCGTCCAGCGCGGCGGCGAACTGCGGGAAGGCGGCGGACAGGGCACGTCCCATCCCGGGACGCTGGCTGCCCTGGCCGGCGAACAGGAAGGCCGTGGCGCCGTGTTCGGCCGCGATTCCCTCGATCACCGATGCGTCGGCCGTTCCGCCGGCCAGCCCGGCCAGCGCCGCCAGCAGCCCGTCGCGGTCCGCTCCGAGCAGGACCGCCCGGTGGCCGAGAGCGGCCCGGCCCGACGCGAGCGACCAGCCGACGTCGGACGGGTCCAGGTGGGGCCGGTCCGACACCCACGCGTGCAGGCGGTCCGCCTGGGCGCGCAGGGCATCGGGCGACTGCGCCGAGAGCACCCACAGCGGCGCCGGCGAAGACTGGTCCGCGGGCCGCGGACCGACGCTCTCCGGCGGCTGTCCAGCGGCCTCCGAAGCCTGCTCGATGATCACGTGGGCGTTGGTGCCGCTGATCCCGAAGGACGACACACCCGCCCGGCGCGGCCGGCCCTCCTCGGTCCACTCCCGCGCCTCGGTCAGCAGCTCGACCGCGCCTCCGAACCAGTCCACATGGCGCGACGGTTCGTCCACGTGGAGAGTCCGGGGCAGGACTCCGCTGCGCATGGCCATGACCATCTTGATGAGGCCGCCCACTCCGGCGGCGGCCTGGGCGTGGCCGATGTTCGACTTCACCGAGCCGAGCCACAGCGGGCGTGCCACGGGCCGGTCCTGGCCGTAGGTCGCGATGAGCGCCTGGGCCTCGATCGGGTCGCCCAGGGTCGTTCCGGTGCCGTGCGCCTCGACGGCGTCGATGTCCGACGTGGACAGCCCGGCGTTCGCCAGAGCCTGGCGGATGACGCGTTCCTGGGAAGGGCCGTTGGGCGCGGTGAGACCGTTGCTCGCACCGTCCTGGTTGACGGCCGAACCACGCACGACAGCCAGCACCTGGTGCCCGTTGCGCCGGGCGTCCGAAAGCCGCTCGACGAGGAGCACGCCGACGCCCTCGGCCCATCCGGCACCGTCCGCCGCGTCGGCGAAGGACTTGCACCGGCCGTCCGCGGCCAGGCCGCGCTGCCGGGAGAACTCGATGAACATGCCGGGGCTCGACATCACCGTGACACCGCCGGCCAGCGCCAGTTCGCACTCGCCGGACCGCAGTGCCTGCACGGCCATGTGGAGCGCGACCAGCGAGGACGAGCACGCGGTGTCGACGGTGACGGCCGGCCCCTCGAAGCCGAGGGTGTACGAGACCCGGCCGGAGACCAGGCTGCCGCCGCTGGTCGAGCCGGGAACGCCCAGCCCGTAGTCGTGGTACATCACGCCGGCGAACACACCGGTACGGCTGCCGCGCTGCGCGTGCGGGTCGACTCCGGCGTGTTCGAACGCCTCCCAGGACGCCTCCAGCAGCAGACGCTGCTGCGGGTCCATGCTGAGCGCCTCACGCGGAGAGATCCCGAAGAACTCCGGATCGAAGTCGGCGGCGTCGTGCAGGAAGCCGCCCGCCCGGGTGTAGCTCGTGCCGGGCTTCCCCGGCTCCGGGTCGTAGATCCGCCCGATGTCCCAGCCGCGGTCGGTCGGGAAGCCGGAGACCGCGTCCACCTCGTCCATGACGAGCTGCCACAGCTCGTCGGGAGAGGACACGCCTCCCGGGTAGCGGCAGGCCATGCCCACGATCGCGATCGGCTCGTCGCTCGCGGTGGAGGCCGCCACGACGGCCTTCGACGCGTCGGCCGCGTCGTCGACCAGTTCGGACTCGATGCGCTGGGCCACGGCCTGCGCATGGGGGTGGTCGAACACGAGGGTGGCGGGCAGCCGCAGACCGGTCGCCGTGTTGAGTTCGTTGCGCAGGTCGACCGCGGTCAGCGAGTCGAATCCCAGGTCGGAGAAGGCCCGGGACGGCTCGATGGCCGCCGTCGAGGTGTGACCGAGGACGGCCGCCACCTTGTCGCGCACCAACTCCAGCACTGTACGGGCACGTTCGGACGCGCCCATGGCGGCCAGCCGGCCCGCGACACCTGAGGTCGAGCCGCCCGCGGCGACCCGGGCGACCTGACGAGGCCGCCGGACGAGCCCACGCAACAGGGCCGGTAGGTAGGCCCGGTTGCGCAGGGCTGCGGTGTCCACCCGCAACGGGACGAGCACGGGTTCCTCCGTGCCCAGTCCGGCGCTGAAGCCGGCCAGTCCCTCTTCGACGCTCAGTGCCGGCAGACCCTGCCGGCGCATCCGCTCCACATCGGCGGCGCCGAGCAGCTGTGTCAGCCCCGTCTCGGTCTCCCACAGCCCGAACGCCAACGACGTACCCGGCAGGCCGAGTCGGCGGCGGTGGGCCGCCAGCCCGTCGAGGAACACGTTCGCCGCGGCGTACGCGCCCTGCCCGGCGGCCAGGACCGACCCACCGGCCGACGAGAACAGCACGAACGCGGCCAGGTCCAGATCGGCCGTCAGCTCGTGCAGGAACCATGCCGCATCGGCCTTCGCCCCGAAGACCCGGTCGAGCCGGTCGGACGTCAGCGACTCCACCAGTCCGGTGTCACCGACACCGGCGGCATGCACGACACCGGTCAGCGGGTGCTCAGCCGGAATGCTCGCGAGCAGCTGCGCCAGGGCATCGCGGGACGCCACGTCACAGCTGACGGCCCTGACCGACGCCCCCAGCCCCGTCAGCTCGGCGACCAGCTCCGCGGCGCCCGGGGCCTGTGCCCCACGGCGGCCGGCCAGCACGAGATGACCCACACCGTGCTCCACCACCAGGTGCCGCGCGACCAACGCACCCAGACCACCGGTACCACCGGTGACCAGCACGGTCCCCCGGGAATCGAGGGCGGGCGCTGCCACCGACGGTGCGTCGACCCGCACCAGTCGGGGAACGGTGACCGCACCGGCCCGGATCGCGATCTCGGGCTCACCGGTTTCCAGCGCGCCGGCCAGCACCGCACCCGACGCGGCCGCGTCGTCGATGTCCACCAGCACGATCCGGTCCGGGTGCTCGCCCTGCGCCGCGCGCACGAGTCCCCACACCGGCGTCGCGCCGAGCTCGCATTCCTCACCGGCGCCCGTCGCCACGGCGCCCCGGGTCAGTACGGCCAGCCGTGACCCGGCGAACCGTTCATCGGCCAGGAACGCCTGGACCTGCTCAAGCACCAGCTGCGTCGACCGCCGTATCGCGGCCGGAACATCGCCCTCGGCACCGGGACAGGCGACGACAGCCCAGGGGCCCACCGGACCCGACTCCGCCAGGGAGCCGAGGTCGCCGAACGGAGCGGCCGACAGCCCGGGCACAGGAGCCCCGACCAGCGCCACCCCGTCGCGGGCCGTGTCACCGACCGGCAGCGACACCCAATCCAGCCGGAACAGCGATTCGTTCCGGGCGGCGAGCTGCTCGGCGGACACCGGGCGTGAGACCAGCGAATCCACCGTCAGCACCGGTGCGCCGGTGGCGTCGGCGGCGGCCAGCGCGATCGCGTTCTTCCCGGTACGGGTGATGCGCACCCGAAGCGACGGGGAACCGGCGGAGTGCAGAGTGACGCCGGACCACGAGAACGGCAGCACGGTCTCCTCGGCGTCGCCGCGTCGGCGGTCGTCGAGCAGAGGTGCGTGCATGGCGGCATCCAGGAGCGCGGGATGCAGGCCGAACCGTGCCGCGTCCGTGTGCGCGAGTTCCGGAAGTCCGACCTCGGCGTAGATCTCGTCGCCGCGCCGCCACGCCGCGCGCAGCCCCTGGAAGACGGGCCCATAGGTGTATCCGCGCCCGTGGAGGAACGCGTAGACGTCCTCGGTGTCGACGGGCGTGACGCCGGCGGGCGGCCACTGCACCATGTCGGTGCCGGCCTCGGCCGGGGCGGTGCCGAGCGCGCCCGACGCGTGCAGCGTCCAGGGGCCCTTGAGGTCCGCCTCGCCGCGGCTGTGGATGTTGATGCTCCGCACGCCCGAGTGGTCCGGGGCGCCGACCGTCACGCGGAGGTGGAGTCCGCCGTGGTCCGGAAGGACCAGGGGGGCTTGCAGGGTCAGTTCCCGTACGGCCGGGCAGCCTGCCTCGTGTCCGGCCTGGAGCGCGAGTTCCAGAAGGCCGGTGCCCGGCACGAGGACCGTGCCCAGTACGTCGTGATCCGCCAGCCATGCCTGTCCGGCGATCGACACCCGGCCGGTGATCGTCAGCCCGTCCGAATCCGGGGCCGAGACGACAGCGCTCAGCAGGGGGTGGTCGACGGCGCTCAACCCGGCGGCCGACAGGTCGCCCGCGGCCGGGCCGGCGTCGAGCCAGTACCGCTCATGCTGGAAGGCGTAGGTGGGCAGGTCCACATGGGCGGTGGTCTGTCCGAAATAGCCGGTCCAGTCGACGGACACGCCGGTGGTGTGCAGCCGGCCCAGCGCCTCGACGAGCGCCTGGGCTTCGTCGCGGTCCTTGTGCGCGGTCGGCACGACCACAGCAGTGTCGTCGAGGATCTGCCGGGTCAGACCGGTCAGCGTTCCGTCCGGCCCCACCTCCAGGAAGATCTCCGCCCCCGCGGAGACCGCGGCGGTGACGCCGTCGGCGAACCGGACGGCCTGACGGACGTGATCGACCCAGTAGGAGGCGTCGGTGAGCTGTCCTGCGGTGGCGAGCTGTCCGGTGAGGTTGGAGATCACCGGGATAGTGGGTTCGTGGTAGGTGAGTGCCGCGGTGATCTCCGCGAACTCCTCCAGCATCGGGTCCATCAACGGCGAGTGGAACGCATGGCTGACCCGCAGCCTGCGCGTCCGCACCCCACGCGCACCCAGCACCGCGCCGATCTCCTCGACCGCGTCCTCAGCACCGGAAATCACCACGGAAGCAGGCCCGTTGACCGCCGCAACACCCACACGGTCGTTCAGCAGCGGCAGCACATCGGCTTCGGGTGCCGCGACGGCAAGCATCGCCCCACCCACCGGCAACGCCTGCATCAACCGCGCCCGGCCCGCCACCAACGTGCACGCATCCTCCAGCGAGAACACACCCGCCACATGCGCGGCCACGATCTCACCGACCGAGTGCCCCACCAACACATCCGGCACCACACCGTACGAGTCCAGCAACCGGAACAACGCCACCTCGAACGCGAACAACGCCGGCTGCGTCATCCCCGTCTCATCCAGCGCCTCACCCTCCGAGAACATCACCTCCCGCACCGGCCGCGGAAGCAACGGATCAAGCACCCGGCAGATACCGTCGAGCGCATCGGCGAACACCGGGAACGCCTCCGCCAACGCCCGGCCCATACCGACCCGCTGACTCCCCTGACCCGCAAACAGGAACCCCAGCTCGCCGCCGTCACCGCTCCCGGTGACGACGCCTGCCGACTGCTCCCCCGCGGCCAGGGCCCGCAGGCCGGCCAGCAGTTCGTCGCGGTCCGTGCCGACGACCACGCCACGCTGTTCCAACAGTGTGCGTGTGCCGTGCAGCGCCGCGCCCACCGCCGCCACGTCGTCGGAGTCCACGGCCGGGGGGTGCCCGGCCAGCTTCGCCGCCTGCGCGCGCAGAGCGGCCGTAGTCCGTGCCGAGATCAGCCAGGGCACGACCGGAAGGTCACGCCGCTCGGCGTCCGTCGTCTCCGTCTGCGCCTGCGCCTGCGCCTGCGCCTGCGCCTGCGCCTGCGCCTGCTCGATGATGACGTGCGCGTTCGTGCCTGAGATGCCGAACGAGGACACACCGGCCCGCCGGGGGCCGTTGCCGGCGTCCCAGGTGCGCGCCTCCGTCAGCAGCGCCACGCTGTCCTGCGGCCACTCCACGTGCGGGGTGGGCTCGTCCACGTGCAGGGTCTGGGGCAGCACACCGTGCCGCATCGCCATGACCATCTTGATCACACCGGCGACGCCTGCGGCGGCCTGAGTGTGGCCGATGTTGGACTTCAGCGAGCCGAGCCACAGGGGCCGGCCGGCCGGGCGGTCCTGTCCGTAGGTGGCGATCAGGGCCTGGGCCTCGATCGGGTCACCGAGCCTGGTCCCGGTGCCGTGCGCCTCGACCACGTCGACGTCCGAGGTGGACAGCCCGGCGTTGACCAGTGCCTGGCGGATCACGCGCAGTTGGGAGAGGCCGTTCGGGGCCGTCAGTCCGTTGCTGGCACCGTCCTGGTTGACCGCCGAACCCCGTACCACCGCCAGCACGCGGTGGCCGTTGCGCCGGGCGTCGGAGAGCCGCTCCACCAGGAGCATGCCGACGCCCTCGCCCCAGCCCGTGCCGTCCGCACCGGCGGCGAAGGACTTGCACCGTCCGTCGGCGGAAAGACCGCGCTGGCGCGAGAACTCCACGAACGTATGAGGGGTGGCCATGACCGTGACGCCGCCGGCCAGGGCGAGGTCGCACTCACCGGTCCGCAGGGCCTGGACCGCGAGGTGCAGGCCGACGAGCGACGAGGAACAGGCCGTGTCCACCGTGACCGCGGGCCCCTCGAACCCGAACGAGTACGAGACCCGGCCCGACGCGACGCTGCCGGAGCTGCCGGTACCGAGCATGCCCTCCAGGTCGACCGGGGCCGCGCCCCGCGACCCGTAGTCGTGGTACATCACCCCGGCGAACACACCGGTCCTGCTCCCCCGCAACCCTGCCGGGTCGATGCCCGCGCGCTCCATCGCCTCCCACGAGGTCTCCAGCAACAGCCGCTGCTGCGGGTCGACGGCAAGGGCCTCGCGCGGCGAGATCCCGAAGAAGTCGGCGTCGAACTCCCCCGCGTCGTGAAGGAATCCGCCCTCGCGGGTGTACGAAGTGCCGCGGCTGTCGGGGTCGGGGTCGTACAGCCGCTCCAGGTCCCAGCCACGGTTCGTCGGGAACCCGTCGATGGCGTCGCCCCCGCGGGCGACGAGCTGCCACAGGTCCTCCGGTGACATGACCCCGCCGGGGTAGCGGCACGCCATCCCCACGATCGCGATCGGCTCACTCGACGCGTCGGTAAGCAGCCGGTTCTGCTCCCGAAGGCGTTCTGTCTCCTTCAGGGAGGCCCGAAGAGCCTCAACCAGTTTCGGGTCGCTCGCTGCCATCTCCGCCTCGCGCTCCTCGCGGTTCAAGAATGGGGGTGGGTCTCGGGTGGTGCGGCCTGGATCAATCCGTCGCGTGCAGCGCGGAAATGCGCGTGACCAGCCTGTTCATGACGGCCGGCGCGTGATCGTTCAGGTAGAAGTGGCCGCCCTTGAAGACCTCGATGTCGTAGGGGCCGGTGGTGTGTTCGCGCCACCGCGTCGCCTCGGCATGTGTCACATGCGGGTCGTCGTCGCCGATGAGCACGTCGATCGGGCAACTCACGGTCGCGCCCGGCTCGGCCCGGTAGGTCTCGACCGCCTTGTAGTCGCTGCGCAGTGACGGGAGGATCATGCGGAGCACTTCCTCGTCGTCCAGCATGCGGGCATCCGTGCCGCTGAGCCGCTGGAGCTCGGCGATGATCTTCTCGTCGGTGTCCTTGTGCACGTACTCCTCACGCACGGCCGACGGTGCGCGCCGTCCCGACGCGAACAGGATGACCGGTGCCCTGCCCTCACTCGCCATCCGCCGCGTGACCTCGAACGCGACAACCGCGCCCATGCTGTGCCCGAAGAACGCCAGCGGCTTGTCCATGAGGGGGCGCAGTTCGGCGACGATCAGGTCGGCGAGCGTGCCGACGTCTTCGACGGCAGGTTCGTGGCGCCGGTCCTGGCGGCCCGGGTACTGGATCGCGAGCACGTCCAGTTTCGGCGACAGCGTCCTCGACACCGGGAAATAGAAGGAGGCCGCACCGCCGGCGTGCGGAAAGCAGACAAGACGGACGGGGGCTTCGGGCGTCTGATGAAAACGGCGCACCCAAACGCCTGTCTCAGTATGGGCAGATGTCATGGCTGTGTTCAATTTCCTTTACTTCCGGCCTCAGTTCACAGTCAATGCCAGGGCCTGGCGTCCGAACAATGGGGGCCCGCCCCTAACTGGCCGAGGCAGCACCCCCTACCGGGCCTCCTATCGCCCTCAATTCGCGCGGCATTGACTCCGTTTCCAACACGGGGCGTAGTGGTGTGAGTGGGATCGGTAACAGCCGCGCTCATCCTTCCTGTCCCCTGTCACCGCGTCCGGCGCTGCCGCGAACTCCGCTCTGGCCTGGCCGAACGCGACGAGGGGTCGGCCTTCCGCACAGGGTGGAACTTCCTGCCAAGCAACTTGTTCCGGCGATCCGTGGGGTTCGGGACCCATAAGCTGACAGGTGTCGCGGGGGGATCGACGGCGAGGACTCGAACAGAATCCGTGAAGCGGATTCACATTGGTTCACGTTTCCACATCCGTCATCGCGGCATGAGGATCTCACGGGGGAAAGGGGGCTGGGGACTCATGAAGTTGGCCCAGCAGGAAAAGGAACTCGATGAACTCGAAGCCGCACTGACAGCGAGTCTGAACGACACCGGGCAGATCGTGTTCATCGAGGGGCCGTGCGGCTGCGGCAAGAGCGAACTGATGGATACTTTCGCCGAGCAGGCCGCCGCTCGGGGTGCCGTCATTCTGAGCACGGTGGGTTCGGAGTCCGACGGCGACGCCCCGTTCAGCACGCTCCGCCGCCTGTCGAGCAACGAGCCGTCCCTCGTCCTTCCCCTCGTCTCGGAAGGGGCCGGCATCCTGGGCACCGAAGCGCTCCGCGGGGTGTGGTCGGCCGTGCTCGACAGGAACCGGGACACCCCTCTGGTGTGTCTCGTGGACGACCTGCACTACGCGGACGCCGCCTCGCTTGAGAGCCTCAAGCACCTGGTCCGTCTCAGCCGGACGGCGCGCGTCCTCATCGTCCTGAGCCAGACGACCCCCCTCGGGCTCCTGGATCCGGCCTTCAGCACCGAACTCCTGCGTATGCGGAACGTCCGCCACATCCGGCTGTCACGCCTCGACAGCGAGCAGGTCACGAGCGTGGTCAGCCGGTATCCGGACCTGGCCGCCACCTCGGCCGACCACGCCGCCGAGCTGAACCGGGTCAGTGGCGGCAACCCGCTGCTGCTGCGCGCACTGATCGCCGAGCGTCTCAACTCGGCCGCCGACGTGCCGGCGAACGGCGGCCCGTACGCCCAGGCCGTGCTCACCTGCGCCCGCCGAAGCAGTCGCAGCGGACTGCGACTCGCCGGCGCCGTCGCGGTACTCGGTTCCCATGCGTCGCCGAAGCGGCTGGCGGAACTCCTGGGCATCACCACGACGGCCGCCGCTCAGGGGCTCGCGGCCCTTGTCACCTCAGGGGTCGTCGACGGCAAGACGTTCCGGCACCCGGTCGGCAGGACCGCGATCCTGGACAACCTGCCGCGGCACGAACTCATCGCGCTGCACCGAAGAACGGCCGAGATACTCTACGCGGCCGGGGCCCCGCCCCATCTGGTGGCCCAGCACCTGGTCGTGTCATCCGCCGACGGCCTCGACGAGCCGGAACCGCAGTGGGCCACGGAGGTCCTGTGCGCCACCGCCGAACACGTCCTCATCCACGACGACACGGAGCAGGCGGTCCGCCTGCTCGAACGCGCCCACGCGGCCTGCCCGGACACGCTGCGCCGGGGTGAGATCAAGACACGCCTCGCCGCGATCGCCTGGCGCATCGACCCCGCCCTGTCCGAACGCTGCCTCGACGAGGCGTTCGAGACACTCCGTACCGCTGACGCCACCCCACAGAGCGTATGGCCGCTGGCGCAGATCCTGGTCGCCCAGGGACGCATCACCGACGCCACGGAACTCCGCAACCGGACCATGGCGGGCACGGACGCGAACAGCCTGTCCGCGAACCACACTCCCTGGGCCAGGACCGTCGCGGACCCCTTCGCGCGCCACGACGCCGATGAGGACACCCCGCGCCTGACGGCGACAGCCGACTCGCACCAGTACGCGGCGATCGGCGCGGACACCACCGACATCGAGCGGTTCCTGGAGTCGACCGCACTGGCCGGGCCGACCCTGCCGCCCATCATCCAGGCGGTCACGGCGCTCGCCCACTCCGACGACCCGAGGCGGGCGGTCCACTGGAGCCGGGTTCTGCTGGAGAAGGCGACGCGGCTCAGGGCCGTGGGCTGGCAGTGCGCGTTCACCTCGATACACGCCGCCGCGCTGTGGCGGCTGGGCGACCTCCGCGAGGCGGAACGGTTCGCGCTCCAGGCACTCGAACTGGTGCCGAACCGGCGTAACTGCACCTTCGCCCACAACGCCGTGGCCACACTGATCCTCGCCAGGACCGAGATGCGGGACTTCGCCGCGGCGGCCGCCTACGTCGACCAGCCGCTGCCCCCGAAGCTGTTCCAGACCACGCACGGGCTCAGCTACCTCCGGGCACGCGGCCGGTATCTGGCCGCCACCAACCAACTGCACGCCGCTCTCGACGACTTCTTCGAGATCGGCCGCCTGATGAAGCGCTGGAACATCGACTGGCCGGTCCTCCTGCCGTGGCGCACCGAGGCGGCCGAGGTACTGCGGCGCCTCGGCGAGTCGCAGGCCGTCGAACGGCTGGTACTCCAGCAGTTGTCCACCCCGGGTGCCCGGCACCCGGCGGTGCGTGGCATCACCCTGCGGCTGCGCGCGGCGACGAGCGAGTCGAAGAAGCGCTCGCCGCTCCTTCAGCAGGCGGTCAGCGAGCTGCGCAGGTCCGGGGAGCGTGTCGAGCTCGCCAGGACCCTCGCGGAGCTCGCCGAGGCGATGCACGCGGTCGGCGACCCGATGGCGGAGATGACGAGTCAGCAGGCGATCAGTCTGGCGAGTGAGTGCGAAGCGAACGCACTGCTCGAAGAGATCCGGCGCAACTCGCCGCCCTCGCGGTGCTTCGAGCCCGACGCGGCAGGTACGGCCGGTGCTGCGGACGCCATCCACGCCCGGCTGAGCGAATCGGAACGGCGTGTCGCCGCGCTCGCGGCGCTGAAGTACAGCAATCGGGAGATCTCGAAACTGCTGCACGTCACCATCAGCACCGTCGAGCAGCACCTCACCAACGTGTACCGCAAGTTGGACATCAATGGCCGTCGCCATCTGCCGGCCAACATCGACCTTTACGCGATGGATATTGCCTGCGTGTAGCGACAAAGGGCAGGTGGGAGCCCCTGTCCGTACGCGGGGTCGAAAGTCTGGGTTCAGTAGGGGTTGTTAGTGCGGGGCCGCTCTCCCAACCATGGGCGCAGCACAGGACACATTCGAAGCCGGGCTTCAATCACTCTCCGGAGGCGCACGAAAGTGAGTCCAGCATGACGAGCAACCAGACCTGGTGGAGCCGCATCGGCGGATACGCGGCAGACATCCTGTCGGTGCTCGCCGAGGAACCGGAACGGGTCGTCGTACATTGGCGAGGCCGTGAGGTGACCGGCCGGGAAATCATCGATTCCGTCACCGGTACCTATCGCACCATGCGTGACCTGAATACCGGGCCGGGCAGTGTGGTGGGCATTCTGGTGGCGCCCAACAGTCCGGACATGCTGACCGCACGTTATGCGGCGCATCTGCTGGGGGCGGCCGTCTGCTATCTGCGGACGACGAACCCCGGCTCGAACGCCGCGGTGCTGTCCGCCGCCGATCAGCTCCAGATGCTCCAGGAGACACACGCGGCGGTGATCTACGCCGACGACGAGAACCGCGACCGGGCAGCCGAGCTGGCGGGCGGCACGCAGAGCGGCATCACCGTTCTGGGACCGGCCGCCGACGGCACGGTGCCGGCCTCGGAGCCGGTCACCGAGTGGGATCCGAAGCGTCTGGCGATCGTCGGCTACACCAGTGGCAGCACGGGGCGCCCCAAGGGCATCCGCCTGTCCGGCACGGCGTGGGAGGGCACGGTCCGTACCACGCTCGCGCCCGAGGCGGAGCCGATGCACCTGCTCGTCACGACACCGCTCAGCCACACGGTCGGGCCGATGGCCGACACCGCGCTGACGTCGCGCGGGACCGTCGTGCTCCGGGAGGAGTTCCGGGCCGGTCAGGTCGTGGAGGACGTCGCGAAGCACGGGACGACCCGCGCGTTCATGGCGACGGCGCACCTCTACCAACTGCACGATCACCTGGCGGAGTCGGGCTCGCCGGAGCGCGTTGCCGGGCTGTCCACACTGCGCCACCTGATCTACAGCGGCAGCGCCGCGGCACCCGCCCGCATCGCCAGGGCCGTGCGCCTTTTCGGGCCCGTCCTCGTGCAGGCGTACGGCACCTCGGAAGGCGGCCGCGTCACCTTCCTCGACCCCGGCGAGCACTACGACCCCTGGTTGTCCACCACGGTCGGCCGGCCGTTCCCCGAGGTCGAGATAGCACTGCACGACACCGAGTCCGGTGAGCCGGTCACCCCCGGCGAGGTCGGGGAAGTGTGGATGCGGTCGCCGCATCTCATGGACGGCTACTGGAACGACACCGAACTCACCGCACAAGTCCTGCGCGACGGCTGGTACGCGACCGGCGACATCGGCTACCGCGACGAACGGGACTACCTGCACCTCCTCGGCCGGACATCCGACGTGGTGAAGGTGAACGGCGTGAAGATCCACCCCGCGGTCGTGGAGCAGGAGATCCTTGCGGTCGACGGCGTACAGCACGCGGCGGCGTACGGCTGGCGGGACGAGGACTCCATCGAATCGCTGCACGCGGCGGTCACCCTCCGGCCCGGCTCCACACTGACCGCGGACGACATCCGGGCTCACGTCAGCGCCTCGCTGTCACCGGTGCACGCTCCCCGGGAAATCGTCGTGCTGGACAAACTCCCCGTGAACGACTCGGGGAAAGCCGACAAGGTACTGCTTCGCAGCCGACACGGCCGTCGCCTCATCGCACAAAACCCCAGTGAACGCGAAAAGCAAGAATTTTAGGGAGCGAGCGTCGCCATGTTTCACCACATGAATTATTACACCGACGAGAGCAATGCAACGCTGACCGCCGAGGACCGGCGCGAGTTCCTGGAGATCGGCCGTCGTGCCGGTCATTTCCCTGCCGCAATCGCTCGCCGCGCCAACCGGGACACCGAAGTGAGCGTGTGGTGCAGCAACGACTATCTCGGCATGGGGCAGAACCCGGAGGTGCTCCGGGCGGCGCGCGAGGCCATCGAAAAGTTCGGTGCGGGCTCCGGCGGTTCCAGGAACATCGCGGGTACGAACCAGTGCCACGTCCTCCTGGAGAAGGAGCTCGCCGATCTGCACGGCAAGGAGGCCGGGCTCCTGTTCACGTCCGGCTACACGGCCAACGACGGTGCGCTCACCGTCCTGGCCGGCACACCGAGCAACACCGTGGTGTTCTCCGACGCGTTGAACCACGCGTCGATCATCGACGGGCTGCGGCACAGCCGGGCGGAGAAGCACATCTTCCGCCACAGCGACATGGCGCACCTTGAGGAGCTCCTGAAGGCGGCCGATCCCGAGCGTCCCAAGCTCATCGTGCTCGAATCGGTCTACTCGATGTCCGGCGACGTCGCCCCGCTCGCCGAGGTCGCGGACCTCGCCGACCGTTACGGCGCGAGCACGTTCCTCGACGAGGTCCACGCGGTCGGCATGTACGGCCCACAGGGCGCGGGCATCGCCGCCCGCGAGGGCATAGCCGACCGGTTCACGGTCATCATGGGCACGCTTGCCAAGGGCTTCGGTACCGCGGGCGGCTACATCGCAGGCCCCGCCGCCATGGTGGACACCGTCCGGACGCTGTCCCGGTCGTTCATCTTCACCACGTCGCTGCCGCCGTCCTCCGCCGCCGCGGCGCTTGCGGCAGTACGTCACCTGCGCTCGTCGGAGCTGGAGAGGGAGCGGCTGTCCCGCAACGCGACGCAGCTGCACGGCCTGCTGACCGAGGCGGACATCCCCTTCCTGTCGGACCAGTCGCACATCATCTCGGCGTTCGTCGGGGACGACCAGCTGTGCAAGCAGGCCTCGGCGCTGCTGCTCGAACAGCACGGGATCTACGTGCAGTCCATCAACGCACCGAGCGTCCGCAGCGGTGAGGAGATCCTGCGGATCGCCCCGGGCGCGTACCACGAGCCGGCGGAGGTGGAGAAGTTCGCCAGTGCGCTGCGCAGCGTCTGGCAGGAGCTGGGCATCCCGTCCGCGACCTCCAGGAAGCCGCGGCGATGACCTGTTCGGTCGCCGCCGTGCTGGCTGACACCGCAGCACGGCGGCCCGGCCACTCGGCCGTCATCCACGAGTCCGAGCACGTCACGTACGCCTGGCTGTGGGAACGGGCCCGGCGCTACGCGGCCGCGCTCCGCGACAGCGGGGTGCGGCCCGGTGACAAGGTCGCCCTCCTCCTGCCCAACACCCCGGAGTTTCCCGCTGTGTACTTCGGCGTGCTGACGGCAGGTGCCGTCGCGGTGCCGCTGAACACCACGCTGAAGGCGCCGGAGATCGGTTATGTGCTGGGGGACGCCGAGGTCGGTTTTCTCGTGTGCGCGGGTTCGTCGCTCGCCGCGGCGCGCGAGGCGGCGGAGCCGGTGGGCACCACCCTGCTGACCGTCGACACGGACGGCGCGGGCACGGTCGAGCTGGAGAAGGCGGCAGAGCGCGAGACGCCGGTGGACGCACCCGTGGCGCGGGAGCCGGACGACATCGCGATCCTGTTGTACACCTCCGGCACGACGGGCAGCCCGAAAGGGGTCATGCTCACGCACCGGAACATTCTGCAGAACGTCAAGGTGACGGCCGTCGCCCCGTTCGCGTTCCGCAGTGACGACGTGCTGCTGGGCTGTCTGCCGCTGTCGCACACCTTCGGCCAGATCTGCGCCATGCTGACCTGCTTCTACGCGGGTGCCTCCATGGTCCTGATGCCGAGGTTCGCCGCGAAGGAAGCCCTCGCACTGATGGTGGACCACGGGTGCACGGTGTTCATGGGCGTGCCGACGATGTATCACGGGATGCTGGACGCCGTGGCGCACGGCGTGCCCGCTCCCCGGCTCGACCGGGCGTACAGCGGGGGATCGGCGCTTCCGGTCACGACGCTGGACGAGGTCCGCAGTGTGTTCGGCTGTCCCGTGTACGAGGGCTACGGACTGACGGAGACGTCACCCGTCGTGGCGTACAACCATCCCGGCATCCCGTGCCGGCCCGGGACGGTGGGCAAGCCGATCGAGGGCGTCACCGTGGCCATCGCCCGGCCGGACGCGGAGAGGGACATCGAGATCCTGCCCGTCGGTGAGACGGGCGAGATCGTGGTGCGCGGCCACAACGTCATGGCGGGCTACCTGGGCCGCCCGGACAGCACGGCCGAGGTCCTGATCGACGGCTGGTTCCGCACCGGCGACCTGGGCCTGTTCGACAACGACGGGTACCTGTCGATCGTCGACCGGAAGAAGGAGATGATCCTTCGCGCGGGCTACAACGTCTACCCGCGCGAGATCGAGGAGGTCCTCGTCCGTCATCCGGCCGTGGCGCAGGTGGCGGTGATCGGTGTCGCCCATCCCGTGCTCGGCCAGGAGGTGTGCGCGGTCGTCGTGCCCGCCCGGTCGCAGGACGCCGGCCCGGCTCTCGGCGACGAGATCGTGGCGTGGGGCAGGGAGCGCATCGCCGGGTACAAGTATCCGCGCCGGGTCGAGTTCGTCGACGCCTTTCCCCTGGGTTCCAGCGGCAAGGTCCTCAAGCGGGTGCTGGCGTCGCAGTTCCGGCCCAGTGACTCGCTCGACGAACGGTCAGGTCCTTCGATACGTATCTCCTGACGCCGCCACCCTGGCCATAGTGCCCGGTAGGTCGCAACGGCCCCTCACCGAGGAGCCGTTGCGACCGGCGGCCGGTTGGACCCGGAGTGCACAGGACGCGACGAGAGGGTCCAGGCCCGCACCGACCTCGCCGAGATCGACGGCGACACCGTCACGATCACTTTCGGCAGCTCGCCGGTCGCCCTTCCCGCGCCGCCGCCTACGCCGCCGGCCGGAAGTGCCCGTGAGTCCTGCCTCACGGGCTTGGCTACCCGAGACCGCCATTGCTCTGGAGAAGCTGACCGTTGACCCATCCGCCCTCTGCCGAGCAGAGGAATGTCACCAGATTCGCGCAGTCCTGCGGCACGCCGAGACGTCCCAGGGGCGTGAAGCGGATCATGTCCGCCTTCTGCTCCTGGGACATCCACCCGGTGTCGGTCGGCCCGGGATTGATCGCGTTACAGGTCACTCCCAGATGGGCAAGCTCGCGGGCGGCGGCCAGCGTGATCCGGTCCATGGCCCCCTTGCTCGCCCCATAGGGCAGGTTGCCGGCGGTGTGGTCACTGGTCAGGCTGACGATCCGCCCGCTTCCGTGCTGCCTGCGGAATCGCAGCCCGTACTCCCGGAGCAGCAGCCACGTTGCCCGCGCATTGACCGCGAAGTGCAGGTCGAAGCTCTCCACCGTGGTGTCCAGCAAGCCGGAGTCAACCGACTCGCAATGGCAGAGCACCAGCGCGGTGACGTTCCCCAGCTCCCGCTCGACGCTGTCGAAGAGCTGGGCCGGCACCGCCGGATCGCTCAGGTCCGCCTCGACCGCAAGCGTTCTCGCCCCGTGGGACGCCACCTTCTTCTGCAGCTCTTCGGGCGCACCCGGCTCCCTGCCCCACTGCATGCGCGCGTCATACGGAGTCCAGTACGTGAAGGCCACGTCCCAACCGGCCCGGGCCAGATTCACCACCACGGACGCCGCGATCCCCGCCGAGCGTCCCGCCCCCGTGACCAAGGCAAGCGGGCGGCCCGCCTCTCCCACGTCCTGCCGGCTCCCCACGCGCTTCTCACCAGTCATGATCCTCATCCTGGCGGACCGCCCTTCACACGGCACCCGATTTCCCGGGTCCTGCCACGCTCACACCCCTTGAGACGCGCAGACCCAGCCACCACAAGGCATACAAGGCACAGATCAGACAGGTACTCGGGCAGTTCCCACAGCCGACTCCACCAGGGCACCCGGACGTACACACGATCACGGCTGCCGACGCAGCGTGCTTCGCGCGCCTCGTTCCCTGCCGAGCCCGATCGTCATGACCTGCTGGCGCCGGTCGGGGACGCCGGTCCTCAACCGGTCCCCCAGAACGACCAAAAGCCGGTTTCGGATGTCTCCGAAACCGGCCCTGATCTGCGACTGTCTCCAGTCGGGACGACAGGATTTGAACCTGCGACCCCTTGACCCCCAGGAGTGAGGGTCGGGGGTATTCTCTGGATATAGCGGACTTAATCCGGGTGCATACGGTGCGCACGACGGCCTCACGTGCACCAGCTCGTACACCGTGTGGTCCCCAACTGGTCCCCAGACTCACTGCACTGGCAACCAGGCTCCTGACTGAGCAGTCCGCCCCGCGCGGCGAAGCTGGCGGCCCGTCAGCCCCCTCACCCAGTATCTGATGAGGAAGCCATGCGCTTGGCATCGGTAATGCGGCCCCTCGCTCTGGCGCGAGGGAGCGCTGGTGGCTAGTTGTCTTCCATCGAGCAACCCCCTTCATTTTGAAAGGCCAAAAGACGCTCCGGAGGCCGTCCGGTCCGGGCACCTCTGTCGGCGCCGCCAGGTACGGTGACGTGGCACGCGACCGTGCACGGGGCGGGGTCGCGGATTCGTCCGGCGGGCGAGACAGGGGGAACCGGTGGTACCGAGGCCGGGTGGTGAGACGGACAAGTTTGGCAACCGCTACGAAGGCGCCTGGACGATCAGGCACGCCTTGTACGTCCTCCTGGGGCAAGGCGATTCGCTCACCCTTGAGCCGAACGGAGTTCTCGGCGAAGGTACCGAGTTCGCGTACCGTCACGGCGGGCGCACTGAGGTGCACCAGGTCAAGCGTCAGAACCGCAACGCCAATGGCTGGAACGTTGCCGCCCTGGACGCGAAGGGGATCTGGCGGCACCTCCGCACCCACGCTGAAGCGGGGCACGACTTCCATTTCGTCTCGATGGTTCCGGCCCGGCCGCTCCAGGAACTCTGTGACCGCGCCCGTCGGTCCGACGACTCCTCCTCCTTCGTCCACGACTGGCTGACGGACGAACTCCGTGCCCCCTTCGATGAACTCGCGGCTCCCCGGATCTACGGCGCACCGGAAACGGCGTGGCGCATGCTCCGCGCCCTGTGGGTGGAGTGGCCTGATGAGCGCGATGTGGTTGCCATGAATACAGCCCTCGCCAAACAGGCCCTGGCCGGGGCTCCCGGCCGCCTCGCAGCACTAGCCTTGGGCGACCTTCTCCTCAACTCCCTGGGAACCTGCCTCGACGCGGCCTTCTTCGCAGACCGACTCCCGCAGTACGGGCTGCGGCGCGCAATGCCGCCGGCGGACAACGCTGCGGCATCGTCGGCGGGTGGTGCTGCGAAGGCCGCCTCCGTCCACCTTGGCCGTCGGACCACCTCCGCCCTCTCGGGATTGCCCGCCCCGTCCAGCACGTTCACCGGCAGGGAGACCGCCGTAAACAGCCTGCTCTCGGTGCTGGACCCGGGTGCCGTCGGCGAGGGACCGTCGGTCCACATCGTCGCCGGACTCCCAGGCGTCGGAAAGACCGAATTGGCGCGGCAGGTTGCCCATCGCGCCTATGCACAGGACGGATGGTTCGACGGTGTCCTCGCCGTCGAACTCTACGGATACGACCCCGCTCGCCGTCAGGGTCCCGACGAGGCGCTCGCCTCCCTGCTGCGGGGGCTGGGTGTCGACCACGAGCACATCCCCGTGTCTCTCGAGGACCGTGCGCGACTGTACCGATCGGCGCTACAGGACCTGGCCAACCAGGGACGACGCACCCTGATCGTCCTCGACGACGCCCTGGACAGCGAGCAGGTACGACCCCTCCTACCGGGTGACGCGCGCACCCCAGTATTGATCACCTCTCGACACACGCTGTCCGACCTAGACGCCCGCCTGCACGACCTAACGGTCCTCGATCCCGTGGACTCCGTCGACCTGCTACGTCTCGTTCTGCGAGCGAGCCGGGGTGAAGAGGACACGCGGATCGATGATGCCCCGGAGAGGGCCGAGGTCATCGCCCGGCAGTGCGGGCACCTGCCACTGGCGCTGCGGATCGTCGCCGCCCTCTTGGCAGACCAGCCCGCCCGGCCGCTGTCCTCAATGGCCCAGGCTCTTGACGATGAGCATCGCCGCCTGCGCCGGTTGAGTCGGGGAAACCTCGCGGTACGAGCCGCCTTCGAACTGTCCTACCGGCACCTGCCGCAGGACCAGGCACGGCTCTTCAGGCTCTTCGCGCTCAACCCCGGCCCCGACGTCTCCACCGAGTCCGCCGCCAGGCTCTGCGATGTGGACCCGGACACGGCCGAAGATCTCTTGGAGGCCCTGGGGCGCGGACATCTGGTGCAGAGTGCGGCCACCTACGGCCGGTGGCGCATGCACGACCTGATCCGGCTATACGCGGACGAGACCGGGCGGACTGAGCATACTGCCGAAAGTCGGTCCGCCGCCTTGGAACGGCTGCTACGCCACTACGCGGACTGTCTGGACGAGGCGCACGACCACCTCTCCCCAAGTCAGTCTCCGGCGCCTAGGTTCTCTGACCGTACCGCCGCACTCTCCTGGCTGGACGAGGAACGGGCGAACCTCGTCGCGGTCATCACCACCACGCCCGGCACTCACAACCCCTACCTCATCCTGGCAATGGCGGGACGGATCGGCGACTACCTCAAACTGCGTCACGGTTTCGCCGAGTTGGCGGCTGTGTACGACAGCGCACTGGAGCACTGCTCCAAGAACGACCCTGCCGCCTTCCGTGCCGCGTTCCTCGACGCACGGGCATGCGCCCTCAGAGGACTGCGCCGGTTCCCCGAAGCCCTCACCGCACACGAAGAAGCCCTCCGTATCTACACGGTTGAGGGGTCCCTTCTAGGCGAGGCAGAAGTACTGACCAATCTCGGACGCACCCTGCACGAGATGCGGGACATCGAGCGGGCCGTGCCCTTGTTGCAAAGGGCCGTTGTCCTCCAGAGCAAGGCGGGAAATCGCCAGGGTGAGGCCGCCGCGCTCAACAACCTAGGACGCTCGCTGGATGAGTTGGGCCGCTACGAGGAAGCGGTGAGCGCGTACCAGCGAGACATCGAGATCTGCCGTCTCGTTGGTGACTGGCACGGTGAGGCGGTCACCCAGAACAATCTCGGCCTGGCACTCAGAGAGCTGGGACGGGCCGGTGAGGCCGCAGCCGCCCACGCGGCTGCACGCGACGCCTTCCGTAGGGCCGATGACCGTCATGGAGTCGTCATGGCCCTCACCAATCTGAGCACGGCGCTCCGTGCGGGGGGACTCGGTGACGGGTCAGACGTACTCGAGGAGGCGCTGACCCTCTGTCGCGACCTTGGGGACAAGCGCGGCGAAGGCCTCGCCCTGACCAATCTCGCGACCATCCGACTTCAGACGGGTGAACCGACCGAGGCCGCCCGTCTGCTGACGAAGGCAAACGACCTGCTGAAGGAGGTCGGCGACGCCCACACGCAGGCAAAGGCGCTGATGAACCTCAGCAAGGCATGGGCGACGCTCAAGCAGCCGGACCGGGCCACCGAGGCAATCCGTGAGGCGATCACGCTCTTCCGGACGGCCCGCGACCGCCATGGGGAAGGAAGGGCACTCTTCCTTCTCTCGTCGGCCGTGTGGGCCGCGGACCCGAAGGAGGCCATCTCGCTCTGTACAGCTGCGGTCGCTGCACTCGGCGAGACCGAAGACAAGGCGTTGACCGAACAGGCGACGGCCCTCGTGACCACAATGCGAGACTCCGTCGACGGCGGCGGACTCTCTGCGGATACCCGGGCCCATTTCTCCGCGTGACGCTGCCGGGCGCAGATCTCGAAGTCGTCAAGCGGACACGGCTCGAAGGCCTGGCAGAACTCGCTGCGCACGGACTTCCCGTACTTGTTGTGCAAGTCGTGGGTCGTCAGGCCCCTGAGGGTTGCGCCGCTTCCAGCAGGTCAGCAGCTCATGGGGCCTGCTGGTATAGATGGCCGGTGAACTCGGTGGTTCGCCAGCTCCGGGGAGTGCGGCACGTCCGTGCCCCGTCGACAGCTCCCGGGGCGGGCGGCTCGGTGAGGCGAGTCTGTGACGTTGTCAGTGGCGGGTGGTAGACCTGTACATGGGTGAACTGCAATTGGGTAGCGAAGCTGCCAGCGAGCAGCCCTCGCACAGCCGGACGCAGCCGCGCGATGAGCGTCGGCCTCGTTCTTCTCAGCTGGTTGTCAGGCTTGGATCATCGGCCAGTTGGGACCAGCACCATATCCGTACGATATTGTCTGCCCTTCGTTCAGCGCCCTTCCACGGCAACGGCGCACAGCATCACAGAGACACGCACCGACGGCGCCGGTGCGTCACGATAGGGGTCACCGACATGCACGTGGGACATCAGCCCGGCACGATCTGATCAACGACTGACACCACGCCTGTTTACGAGCGGCGCATCAAGGATCCGTCCGTGCCCAGCTCCGTGCTCCCGCGCGGCAGGAATTCCACCCAGAAGTTCACAGACCTACCTGGCACTCGTCCGGATCAAAGCCCCGTGCTCGTTCCGCTCGTACGTACGGCCTGCGTTCTTCTCGATCTTCCGGGCGACAGCGGAGTCCAGGTCCACGCCGTTCATCTGCGCCACGGCCGTCAGGTAGAGGAAGACGTCGGCCAGCTCCTCCGCAAGGTCGGGCAGCCCTTTGCGCCATGCAGTGAAGGCTTCGGCGGTCTCTGCGTTCAGGAGGCCGAACTCCAGGGCCACGTCGGTGGTGTTGAACCCCTTGAGTTCCTTGTTCTCCCAGGCGAGTTTCTGGGCGTCTCTGATCTGCAAGGCTCCTCCAGCGGCGGTACAGCAGGTGCCCCAGAAGCGTAGCGGGAGCGGTGTGCCTGACGGGCTGGTTTCGTCGACCCGTCACCCTGCCGAAGGGAGATCGCGAAGCGACGTGTCGAGCGTGAGTACGCGGGTGTAGTCGGCGAGGGTGGAGAAGACCCGCTCGTAACCCGTCACCACTGCGGTGATCTCCTCCAGGCTGATCGCCTCGCCATCGCGGGACAGGAGTCGCTGGTGGATGACGGCGGGGGAAGCAGTCAGGTGGACGAGCAAGCCGGAACGCGTGATGACGCTCTCGGCCAGATCGATCGCTTCGGACCAGTTGATCCGGGAGCGTCCGCGGTGAAGCGGGCCGTACACCAACTCGCTGATGAAGCACCGGTCGAAGAGGATTTTTCCGGTCCCGTCCAGGATGGTCCTGTAGCGGCTGGCCAGGTTGAGATGGTCGGGTGTCCTCGGAGAGTGGACCATGGTGAAGCCGTGATGCGCCGAGAGACGCTCGCCGAGTGTGCTCTTGCCGACCCCGTCACAGCCCTCCAGGACGACGGTCTGGTAGCCAACGATCTCGTCGAGGTTCATGCGACCAGCCAGGACAAGGCGGCCTCGTCGCTGCTGAAGCGAGCGTCGACGGCGTACTGGATCATTAGATTCCGCCAGTTGGGCTCGCGGCCGTGAGCGTGCGTGAACGTCGGGTACGACTGAAAAGCAGCCACCCGTACGCCGCTGGCCAGCGCGGCTCCGATGAGCAGGGCGGCACCGGGCGGTGTTTCGGGCCCGGAGACGTCGACCAGCAACCGCGCTGCTGAACGAACGGCAGCCAGGTCGGCCAAGGCCCCTGCGATCGGCTCAGGAACCGTGAAGCGCTGGGACGCCACCACGGTGTGACCGCCGCCCGCCACACTCTCGGCCAGGTGGTCCATGCGCCGGGGCAGGTACGGCGACGGCTCGACGTATACGGCAGCACCGGGGGTCACTGGGGCCCCTGTCGGAAGGGGCACGCGACCCGGAAGGTCGAGCAGGGTGTCGATGGCCGTGTCGACGGCCGTGCTCGTCTGGGCCGCGTTGCGGGCCTGGAAGCCTTTGAACCGGGACTGGCCGGGGACCGGCGGGAGCGGCGACGGTCCGAGCGTGGCCACGCGCACGATGCGGGTGGCCACGGCCTGGAGGATGGGGTCGGGGAATTCGAGGCGGGTGCTGGCCTCGGTCATCGAGTAGGTCTGGAAGTCGGTGGTGAGCACGACGACGGGAACTCCGGAAGCGATGGCGTACCCGATCTCCATGCAGACCCCGTCGTCGAGGCTCGGGCCGTGCAGGATGGCGATCATGGCGTCGAGGCGCCCGAGGCGGTCGCGGTCCAGCTCGAACAGGCGGCGTCCCTTGACCTCGGCGACGAGGTCCTCCTCGTCGGTGTCGCAGAACGGCAGGAAGACGCGATCGGGACCGACTTTCGTGGCGAGGCGATCGGCGAGATCGGCAGCGAGGGCACGGTCGTGGGCGGCGAAGAGCCGGTGAGCTACGTAGAAGGGCACGGGTAGAGGTCCTCCAGTCGGTAGGTCAGCCGCGACGCGGCGCGGGGATCGGGAGGGAGGGGGCCGCGACGAACCTGGCTGCGGCTGCTGTCGCCTCCGCCAAAGCCTTGGTGGTGGTCGCGCCGCGCGAACGGTGGGCCAGATAGGTGCCGGCGAGGGTGTCTCCGGCACCGGAGACCTCGAAGGCAGTTTGCGGTGGCGGAACGGCGGAGGCTACCTGCTGCCCGAACGCGTGAACGACAGCGGCCCGGGGGCCGTCGGTGACGACCACTTCCGGCAGCGTGCCGCAGTCGACCGCTCGGTCGAGCAGGCGGTACTCGGCGGCGTTGACGAACAGGGTGGTCGCCGACGGCAGCCAGGGTGAGGCTGCGCGGATCATCGCCTCCGCGCTCGGCAGGAAAAAGTCCACGCTGAACCGGGCTGAGACTTCCACGAGTTGGCCGAGTACGGCCTCCACGTCCAGCGGACGGCGGCAGCAGACGTGAAAAGTAGCGCGCGGGTGCGCACTCACGTGCTCCAGCGCGTGTTCGGTCAGAGCCACTGCCACGCCGTAGTCCGTGTGCACCTGCACCAGTTCGCCCTGCAGGTCGTACTCCAGGTCGAAGGCCGTCGACGTCCCGTCGGCCGGACGCCATGCCGACCAGTCGAGCACGTCCAGGCCGGGCGTCTCGGGGAGGTGGGCGAGATCGTTCCCGAGGACGCAGACGGGAGTCGCCCGGCGGCCGGCCTTCGTCGCCGCCAGCGACACGAACAGGGCCGCACCGCCGAGCCGGGCGCCGCCCCGATGGTCTGGGTAGCGGGTCAGGTCCCAGCTGATGTTGCCGATCACGTCGAGCCGGTCCACGCGCTCTCCCCTTGGGTCAGACATTCCAGGTCGGGTGTGCGCAACCGACGATCTTCGTGCAAACCGGCCGCCGGCGACAGAGCTGCGGGGAGGGCCCGTTGAGATACAGGCGCTTGAAGTAGATCAGGACGAGATGCACCCACCACGTCGGCTCCACCCCGTCCGGAATGGTGACCTGGTGCTCGTTGGCGGTGACCAGAGAGCGAAATTCGACCGGGCGGGCGTGGACAACCTCTTCGAGTACGTACCGCATCCGCTCATGGGCGACGGCTCCCGACGGGAGCTCGATTCCCAGAGCAGGCGCGAGCTTGGCGACCATGCCCGAATCCACCGGGATGATGCCGCAGTGGTACCCGCGGGCGGTGAGCACCGCGCACTGGGCGACTTTGAAGGACGCTCCTCGCACCCGCGTGGCGAAGTCGAGGACCAGGGTGTCGAGTTCCGCCGACGCGGCCGTCGGATCGATCCCCTCCTTCTCCCAGTGCTGGAGAAGTTCGGCAAGGGAGCGCAGGTAGTCGATTCGGGTCTGCGGCAGGCCGATGGGGCGCACCAGCGAGGCCAACTCGGCGTCCGTGCTCGCGACGAGGTCGTCGAAGCCACGGGTTACAGCTGACTTGATCACTCCGGCGTACGTGTCGACCATTCGGTAGGAGACCCGGGTGGACCAGCCCGCGGCGAGCATCCGCACACGCGAGTCAGTGATCGTCGTCGGCCACCAGCGGTTCTCGTCGTGATTGGCCTCCACCTCGGCTCGCACGTCCGGCAGGCCGGCAGCACGAGCCACGAGTCGGTGGATGCGACGGATCTCGATGGCTTTCGGCTTCACGCGTTCGATCTTCATAGTGCGACTCCAGCAGGAATTCGGGCCGCCAGCAGCGCCATGGCGAGATTCGAGGACAGCACAGGCTTCCCGAACCGGCGCTCCAGCTCGGCGATCACCGGGAGGGTGTGCCACCCCGTGCACGACAGGACGATCGCTCCAGCCGCGTCGAGGGCTGGTTGAGGCAGCCGCTCCACCAGGGCCAGCACCTGATCGGGGGTGATGTCGGGGTACCCGTCGGTCAGACCCATACTCGCGTGGGCCAGGACCTCCATGCCGGCCTCGCTGAACGCTGCGGCTTCGGCTTCGGTCACCGGGCTCGGGTAGGGCGTGGCAAGGACCATACGCGTCACGTCCGCCTCGCTCAGGGCCCGCAGGAGAGCGTCGAAGGCGGTGACCATGCCGATGGGCAGCGGCGGACCGCCGGTGAAGCCGGCCGAAGTACACGCCAGCATCACGGCGTCGAGCGGGACGTGAGACAAGGAGTCCAGTGCCTGTGCCGACGCCTCGCGCAGCCCGTGCCAGAAGGAGGCGTCGATCGCCGTCGCACGGGACGCGGGCACGAGCCGCGCGTGGTGAAAGATCGTGTGGCGCAGGCCGAGGCGGGGCATCTCGGTCTCCACGGCGACGTTAGCCCAGGGCAGCAGCAGGCCGGCGCGGGCGGTGCGGCCCGCCATCGCGTCCAGGGCCTCCAGCGTCGCGAGCGTTCCGTCAGGTAGAAGATGCAACGCGTTCTCCGAAGATCATGCGTGGCGAGTGCCCGGTCACCGTGAGGTCACCGGTGGTGCCGAGCGGCAACGCGGCACCACGTTCGACGACCTGGATGGAGTACGAGCCCAGCCGCCGCCAGTAGGTGCCCTCCTCGCTGATGAAGTAGGAGTGGAGGCCGGGCACGCGGAGGCCGGTCGGGTACACCCGCTGCTTCATCGGCTGATCCCAGGTGTAGTCGATGTCCGCCTTCCACGACGCGAAGTGCTCGGCCGACGGCAACGGCTTCTGCTCACCGAGTGCGGCGAGCGGGGTGCCAGGGAACGCCCTTGCCAGACGCACGTTCGTCCGGTGACACAGCAAGCCGGCGTCGAGGATCCGGGCCAGGCCGCGAAGGTTCGCCACGTGGGTGCCGTGGGTCTCCCCGGGAAGGCCGTAGATCAGGTTCAGGCCCGGAAGGAGCATCGGCAGACCGCCGGGACCGCGGGCGGCTCCAGCCGTGTTCACGTGCTCGACGGCGCGCAGGAGGATTTCGGGCGTGCAGGTGAGGGTGTTGCGCTCGATGACGGCCGGGTCGAAGCTCTCGATGCCCATCGGCGCGCAGTTGCCTTCGGTGCAGAAGTCCGCCACCAGCTTGGCGATGCGCAAGCCGACTGGTGCAGCGACCGCCAACGGGTCGGCATTGTCGATGTGGAGCACCTCCAACTCAGGGCAGCGCTCACGGATGCCGCTGAGCAGGGTGCGGATCGCGTCCTCGTCCCGGTGGCGGTAGGAGAAGAAGCAGGTCTGCTGACCGAGTCGGAAGTTGCGGATGCCGGCCGCGTAGAGCTGAGCCGCCTCTTCGACGACGTCGTCGACCTCGCGAAAGGCCACGAGGGGCGACTTGGCCGGCTCGTTGCAGAAGTCGCAGAACTTACGACGGGTGCAGCCTCGGTACAGCTCCAGCTCGGCGATCGGCCGCCAGGGCATCTGGTCGACGAGGCCGGCGAATGAATCGCGTTCGCGTCGCATCTGCTTGTAGTCGGCCGGACGCCGGCTGCCGAGCAGCAGGTCACCGGACGTCACGGTGTGGGTGTGGACGGCATCGAACAAACCGGCGTACTCCGCAGGCGAGTCCACGGCGTAGGTGGAGAGCGGGCCGAGCAGGTATCGGCGGCCTCGCACACAGGCGAGCGCGCGGGCGATCTCCTCGAACGATCCGTTCACCGCGTGGAGATGGACGGACGGAACCGCGTCTCCGGCGATGACGATCACGATCTCGGCGTCGCGCAGGAGCTGAACAGCGTTGTCTCGGTTGACGGTGGTGGAGTAGGTGAGCCGGTCACTCAGGGGCGGCTCGACGGTGGGCTCGCCTCCGGCCAGGCACCAGCGAACGTCGTCGATGGTCACGTACCGGACGTCCGCTTCCGGCCGGGCCCGCCGCAGTGCCGACCAGGCGTTGCGGACGTAGGCCGACAGGTAGGGCGGTACGCCGAGACCGCTCGGTTCGACGGTGAAGCAGTCCAAGATCACTACAGGCTGCAGCATGGTTCTCCCTCCAGTGCCGAGGGCCTCGGTGGCGCTCCAGCGGCGTCGTCGCCGGGAAGGTACGCGGGCCCGACAGCTCCTCCAGTGTCAGTGTTGGCACGGCTCGGGAGGAGGGGGTAACGGGGTTGTTCGGTTGTACGGAGGTTGCACTTCCATGGCTCTGTGTCCGAAGGCTGGGACGCAGAGTGATCCACAAGGCATCATCAGCACATGAGCAGTTCGAAGAAGAGCGGCGAGGCCAACGCCGCACTCGCGGCAGTGCTGGAGGAGGCCGGCTGCTCGCACGCCGCCCTGGCGCGCAAGGTCAACGAACTGGGCGCGCTCCAGGGCGAGGTATCCCGTTACGACAAGGCATCGGTGTCCCGATGGCTACAACAAGGGATGACTCCGCGAGGCCGCGCACCCGAGTTCATCGCCGCAGCCCTGTCCGGGTTCTTGGGCCGGCTCGTCTCACCCGTGGACATCGGCTTCGCCGAGCAGTCCCAGCGTCCCGTGGTCGCAAGGGCCTTGACGTACCGTGAAGATGTGGGTGAAACACTTCATACGCTTGCGGAACTCGGGGCGACGGACATCTCGCGGCGCAGCCTTCTCGGCGCTGTGCCGTACGTCGCGGCTGCCCTCGTCGATCCCCAACGGCAGTGGATTCTGTGGCTCTTGGAGGACGAGCAGGCACCTCGTCTCGCCGTGGTCGCCGACAGCGGCCCCGTCGAGCAGGTCCAGGCGATGATCCAGATGTTCGACGAGATGGACAACCGGTTCGGCGGTGGTGGGGTTCGAGCGAGCATCGTGCACTACCTCAGTACCGAACTCTCCCCCATGCTCCAGCAGCGCAACATGCCCTCCCACCAACGTCGGCATCTCTACACCTCGGCCGCGAAGTTGGCGGCGATGGCCGGCTGGTGCTCGTACGACTCCGCCGACTACGGACTCGCGGAGCGCTACATGATTCAGGCGCTGAGGTTGTGTGCCGAGGGCGGCGACCGCGTGCTCGGCGGGCAGATCCTGGCTGGCATGTCGCACCTCGCCACTAGTCTCGGTAGCCCCGCCGAAGGAGTCGCCCTCGCGAGAGCTGGTATCGCGACGGTCAAGTCGGCGGGCAGTCCGCTCGGCCTGATGCGCCTGCACGCTATGGCTGCCCGCGGATACGCCGTCCTGGGCGATTCTCAACGGGCGACGTCGTCTCTCCTTGCAGCCACCAAGGGCCTGGAGGTCAGCCGAGGGCCTGCTGAAGAGTCGCCGTGGGTCCGGTTCCTGGACCACCACTATCTGGAAGCCGAGGCCGCCCTGGTCCACCGTGACCTCGGTGAGGCAGGGCAGGCCGAGCGCCTCGCCCAGGCGTCCGTCGTGGCGAACAACGACCGGCGGCGTCGGCAGGCCATCAGCCGCTCGGTGCTCGCGACAGCGTTCCTCCAGCAGAACAGGTTGGACGAAGCGGTAGACACAGCGAGTAACGCCGTCGATCTGCTCGCCGGCGTGCACAGCGAGCGGTCCGTCCAGGCCCTACGTGACTTCCGCGCACGGCTTGCCCCTCATCGAGGCGAAGCCGTCGTCCGCGACTTCGAGCGGAAGGCGAGGCCGATACTCGGCACAGCAGCCTAACGGCAACGGGTCAGTACCCCTCCGGCGTCGGTGCGTTCTGGCCCCTGTCGACAGGCAGGTTGATCCCAGTCACTGCTCGGGACTGGTCAGAGAGCAGGAACGCGATCACGTCTGCCACCTCTTCCGGCCGTACCAGCTGTCCCCCGGGAAACTCCGCACTGAACCGCTCGAAGGCCAGCGGGTCTTCGCGCCGCATCCGGTCCCACCGCTTGCCCGGGATGAGCATCGATCCCGGAGAGACCGCGTTCACGCGGATGCCGTCGGGAGCCAGCTCTCTGGCCAAGGACGCCACCATGTGGATCTGGGCCGCTTTCGCCGAACCGTACTGAGCCTGCGGTCCGGGCTTCCAACCGGAGACCGAGGCCACCACGACAACCGATCCACCTCCCGCCTCCCGAAGGTGCGGACTACTTGTCGAGACCAGCCGGGCAACGTGACCGACGTTCATCCTCCACGTAACCGCCCAGTCCTCGGCAGACGCCTCGGCGATCCCCCTCCCTTGCGCGCCGCCCGCGCATGCGACAACGCCGTCCAGCCTGCCCAGCCTTGAGACTGCGTCGTCCACGAACTGCTCCAGCAGCGCCGGCACGGACACGTCCAGGGCCCGGACGAACAGATCACCTGGGGTGTGCAGCGAGCTGCGGAGCGTCTCCAGGTACTCAGGCCTGCGGGCGCACGTCGCCACCTGCGCGCCTTCGGACAGGAGCAGGCGCACCACCTGCTCGCCCAACCCTCTGGAGCCTCCCGTCACTACGAAGCGGCGACCAGCGAACTGTCCCGCCGATGCTCGCCGCTCTCGGCCATGCCGTGTGTTCGTCATACGTGCACTCCCTATACAACCGTGCCAACCTGCGTGGTCGAAGACATCCTGCATGCACCCTTCTGACCAGGGCATCGCAGCGGTTCCCTTATGGACGTACCCGGCTCTGAACGAACGGTACGGCGGCACTCAACCGACGTCGACGTAATGGGCCCGGGACCGAAACGACTCCGGAACGGCAGCTCACCAGCTCAGCCGTCGAACCGGGGTCAGGCGATTCCCCACACGAAGCGAGAGCCAGCGGCACCCCGCGCTCCTCTCCTGACTCGGGAGGCACCATGTCCGAGGCAACACCCCCGCGAGACACCCTCAAGCTGGCCGACACACCCAACGCCGTGGGACTGGCGCGGCTCCACACGACCAACGTCCTCTCCCGCTGGGGAGTGCCGGCCGAGGTCGTGGAGACGGTAAAGCTCATCGTCTCGGAGCTGACCACGAACGCGGTACGGCACCCGAAGGAGGCGGGCGACGAGCTATCCATCTACTCCTCGGAGTTCGAGGTGCAGACCTTCGAGCTGGCGTTGGAGATCAATCGTGACGCCGTTCGGGTGTCCGTGTGGGACCACGACGCGAGGCCGCCCGTACTGACGGAGCCTGGGGTGGAGGCGACGAGCGGGCGGGGGATCCTCATCGTTGCCGCGGTGAGCAACCGCTGGGGCCACCACCCGGCCCGGGGCCTCCCCGGCAAGGTGGTGTGGGCCGAGATCAGTCTGTCCTCTGCGCGTGAGAGCCGGGAACAGTCGATGGGTAGTCCGCCCTCGACCAAGCGCGGACGCCGCCGTACCGACCCGAAGCTGCTCGGTCGCGTACTCGTCGGCGTCAGGGAACTCTGACCCGTGGACGCGGATCGCGGAGCCGAGCCGACCTCCCCCGAGCAGGAACTGTCCTCCTGGGAGCTTCGCCTCTTCGATGGCGTGCGGATGGTGAGCACGGAGGAGCGAGCAGCGATGGCCGAAACGCCTCAATCTCCCTCTATGCAGGGGGCGTCGTTCAACGAGCCTCACTGGTACGGCCAGCGTCTGAGCGGTACGGCCGACGTTCACCAGGACGGATAGTCGTGCGCCGTCCCTCACCGTTGCTAGCCGTCGACGGGCGCCCTTCGGGAACCGTTCTGCGTCTACCGGAGGGCACAGCACCCCGGTCGCCGGGAGGATCGCCTGCGGTTCAACTCCGCTCCGGCCTCCCCCTCCGGCGCCGTCGACTCCACCCTCGCGGAGCGCGAGTGAGCGGGGAAGCCCTCCGGCTTCCCTTCCGCCGCAGCGCTTCCTGACCATCCTTATCCCCGGGGACTCCCATGTGTCCGCATCAACCGCCCTGTCCTGTTGCTGAGTCTCCCGCCCATGAGGCGGCCCGCCTGGTCGTCCATCGACCCGAGCAGGGGTGGGGCCTACGGTGCAACGGTGCCTTGTGTTTCGAGGACACCGGCGAGCTGCTGCCCAACGGGCAGATCATCGCTCCGCACCGTCCCATCCCCAAGGCGGCAGCATGAGCGCGCTCGCCGACCAGCCCGCGCACAGCACCAGGCTCCTGGACCGATCGACGGAGATCGCCGACTGGGTGATCACGCTGATCCGGGCCGGGGTGTACCCGCCCATGTCCCAGCTGCCCGCGCGGGCGAAGCTGGCCGTGGCCATGGTGTCCGACCAGAATGCCGTCGCCAAGGCCGTCCGCTTGCTGCGTGAGCGGGAGTTCATCCTCGTGGAACGCGGGGCGCGCCCAGTCGTGCTCGCGCACCTGCCTGTGACCGTGACAGCCCCTCCCGAGCTGAGCAGTCTGCTCGTGCGGTTGGTGCCGCTGGCTCTGCCGCGCACGGACCTCAGCGGGACCGGCATCAAGGAGATGTGTCGCCGAAGCCGGGCACGGTGGGCGACACGAAGCTTCTCCTTCCCTCGGGAGCGCAGCGAGATCTTCGGGGCCCTGGCCACGGCCGCGCATCACCTCATCCCGCTCGTCGCGGAACAGCATGCGCACCACCCCGAGGTGCTCACCCTTCTGCGCAGGGCAGCGGCCACCGCCCTGGCGGAGGACCCGACGACTGTCGCGGCGCAGGTATGGCGCTCGGCCTGCCTCGGGGCCGCTGTCCGCGAGTTGCTACCGCTGGCGGGTGTCGCGTGATGCCCGCCAGGCCCGTGCCCCAGCGCCTCGCACCGCGGCCGCCCGCCGAAAGCGCTGCCCAGCTCGCCGCGGACGGCATCCGGGCGGTCGTCGACCGGGTGCTCGCCTGGGACCTCGCGGGCCCGGCCGCCGACCTGCCGGACACCGACGTCGCCGCGGACCTGCTCGACCAGCTCACGGCCCACGCACGGAACCTCGCCGCACGCCTCGAATTTGACTACCGGACGCTGCCGCCGGCCTCGCAGACCAGGCCCACCGCCACGGCCGTACTGGGCGAAGCATCCCGTCGGCTCGACCAGCGACCCCCTGTTCACGCCACGCGGGCCGTGGCCAGACGAGCGCAGAACATCGCTCGCCTCGTCCGCGCCTTGGCACGCGCCGCCGACGCCGTCCGCTCGGAGACGGCCACACCTCAGAAGGGCACCCGATGAAGTGGAGCAGAAACGGAGCCTGGCGGACCGCCGAGACCCAGGACGACGAGCTCCACCAGATCCTCGCGAGCGCCGCGAGTACCGCCGAAGCCCTGGAGACCGCGGGCGCCTGACCAAGTCCGCGCACCTCTGCACCGCGCGGCACAGATCCGGGCCTCCTGCCGGTGACGGGCTGCCGGAAACGTGACCGGCGTTCCCTTCCCCCGCAGGCAACGAGGCGACGCATGCCCGCGTCCCGGCCGAACACCTCAGGCGCTGCTCGGCCGGCCCGTTCAACACCCCCGCTCGCCGGCCGTTCCGGCCGGCGAGCGGGCAGACCGATCCTTATCTCGTCAGGCAGGAAGATTCGATGACGTTGCATCCCACGGCCCGCACCACCTTCGACGGCAAAGCTGAGAGGGAGGCTGTGGCCGACGCGGCCGGAGAGCTGGTCGCGGCGCTGCGGTTCGGCGGCACCTACACCGAGGTGACCCAGGGCATTCCGCCCGGCGGCTGCCAGGTACGGCTGATGCCCTCGGACACCCACCCCTGGACCCTGGGCGACGTGCAGGGAGCCCTCCAGGGCCAGGGGATCATCGCCAACAAGGTAGAGCTCGTGGAGACGGCGTGGCTCGACCCGGGCCCGATGCTCTTGATCGAGCTGCCGACGGCCGAGGACATGCGGGCCCTCGGACGGCTGGTCGAAACCAACCTCACCCCGCTCCAGAACGCAGCCCTCCACCTCCACCGAGCCCTGGACAGAGCCGAGATCACCCGAGACGTGACGGTCCGCACCCGTGTGATCGAACTCGCCCCGCTCACCCTGCCCGACTCTCTGCGCCTCTACCGGCGGCTCGGCGGCGACGCTCTGGCGTTGACGGACCTCGATCTTGACGACCGGGGCGACTTGGGCGACCACCAGCGCTTCGCCGACATGCTCCAGGAACTCCTGCGCACGACGACCGGGCGACAGCTCCTCGCGACGCTGGATCCGGTCTGCCGCCGCTGCCGGCGGGACAGCAGGAACGAGGTGGTCGTGGACCTGCTGGACGTCGATGACGCCCTCACGCTCGCAGCAGCTCTGGGCGTCGTCTCGGCCGCACCGCGCCCTGCCTCGGAGGTCTGACCACCATGGACCAGAACGCGAACGGCGACCACGCCGAGAGCAACCGCCGTGCGTACGGGACGGACTGGGCCCCCGCCACACCGATCCCACGGCTCTCGGACGACTGGCACCTGGTTCCCACGAGCGCCCGGCTCTACAACTGGCTGACGGACGGGGCGGACCACTACCCCGCCGACCGACAGGTGTTCCAGGGCCTTTCGGCGGATGACATCAACCAGGCCAAGGCCGCCGCGAGCATCAACATGGACCACAACGCCCGGATCGCGGGGACGTTGGCGCAGCACGGCGTCGACCAGGTCCTCGACCTGGGCTGCGGTCTGCCGCAGATGCCCCGCCGCACGATCTGGCCGGACGTGCACGCCGCGGTCCTCCGCGTCCAGCCGGACGCCACGATGATCTACGTGGACATCGACCCGGTAGTGATCGCCCACCGGCGCATCGCCACCGCGCACACCGGTGTCGCGTTCGTTCAGGGAGACCTGCGCGACATGGCCACCCTGCTGGCCTCGGAAGAGATCAGCGGTCGACTGGACCTCACCCGCCCGGTCGCCGCCCTGGTGCACGACGTCCTGCCCTGGATCGCCGATCCGCAGGCCACGGACGCGATGCGGGTCCTGCGGGACTGGGCGCCTGCCGGCAGCCGGCTCTCCATCACGCACGCCACCGACATGCCACCCACCATGCCGTCCACGCTGACGCCGCTCGTACGCGACGCCGCCGACCGCAACCCGGGCGCGGACATCACCTACCGCCCCCGCAGCCGGGACACCATCGCAACGTACTTCGGCAACTGGGCGCTCCTCGACCCCGGCGTCGTGCCCACCCACAAGTGGCACCGCAGCCACTCCCACCGTGCCCTTCCCTCGCACTTCGCCGGCGCGTACGCCGGAGTCGCCGTGAAGGGAGTCGACTCCCCGTGAGAGCGACAGCCATCCACCCCCGCAGTTCCGGCAGGGTCTCCGGAAGGCACGACTCGTGAGCACTCCCACGTCCCCCGCGACGACAGCGGTCCCGGCGGTTCCGGCCCCGGGCACCCCCGGCCGGAAGCTGAACGACAAGCTGGTCGCCCTGCTCGACGACCACGCGACCTACCCGCCAGGCAGCCAGTTCCCGACCCGGGCTGCGATTCGGTTCCGGTACTCCGTGCCCGCGAGCCTGCTCAACCCGGTCATGAAATGCCTGCTGGCGCAGGGACGCCTCTGCGTCGCGCCGGGCGGGACCTTCATTCCCGGCGGGGGCCCTCAGCTCACGAGCAGGCTGGGACCGCGCATCGCCGAGGCAGTGCGAGCCCGCATCGCGAACGGAACCATCCCCCCGGACACCCCTCTGACCGCTGATCTCGCAGCAGAGTTCCACATCGGCACCCGCACGGTAAGCAATGCCCTTCGCCCCTTGGTGGAGGAAGGGCTGCTGAAGACGCGCCGTGGCTTCGGCACCACCCTGGCCCCGTCGGCAACCGCGCGTGCAGGTCCTGCAACGCCGTTGCAGACAGAAGCAGTCGACCGCCCGTAGAAGCGCTCCGTGGTGCCCTCGTACCAGCCGTACAGCGGCGTGTGGTGCACCGCCCCGAGAGATGAGGTTGCGTTGATCACCGCAGACGAAGGCCACCACTCGGTGGCGGACCTTGGAATACGCGTGTCGGCCATGCACGGCCGCACCGTCGGACCCGGAGCGACACCGACCGCCCCCGTTCTGGTCCTGGGGACGTTCGAGCGGGTCGGCTCGAACTGGCTCTCCGACACCTTCAGGAACGTGATGCCCCAGCACAACGAGCCCTTCCGCCAGCAGCTCGGCCGCAGCCACCCGCTGTCCCCCCGCGCGAGAACGGCAGTGGACCTGAAAGGGGTTAGCCTCGGTCGACTTGGATGGCACCACCTGACCTGCGCCCTCGACGACCTCTACGGGGCACCGCGCCACATGGTGAAGGAAACGAACCTCTTCTTCGCCACGGACACGATCCTTGCCCTTCTCCCGGCGTCGCCCGTCGTTCTACTGACGCGGGCTCCCGTGGGCATCGCCAGCTCCTTCGCTCGCGGCGGTCTGTGGCGGCGGTGGGGATACGACGACCGGTACGCGCAGCTCGCCGCGACGGCCCGCTCACCGAGGTGGAGGTCGTTCGCCTCACTGCTTCCGCAGGACGACCCGGCGGAGCCGCTGGCGCTGGGCCGACTCGTCGCCGTCAACGCACTTCTGCTCGCTCGCGCGCTGATGTCGGACCCCTCACGCTCCTACCGCCGGCTCTCCTACGAGACGCATGTACGAGAGCGCGACCGCACCATGGACGGCGCCGCCACATTCATGGGGGTTCCGGTGCCCGCAGCCTCCGTTGGCCCGGCCGGAGAAGCGCCACCGCGCGCGGACACCACGTTCGCCACCACACAGTCCAAGACCGGCCTCGTCGCCGAACTGGACAGCACCAGCGCCGAACTCGTCCAGGAAGGCGTCCGGGAAGTGCTCACCGGGGCCCGCGTGTTCTTCAACGACGCGTGGACGGACGCCGCGGAAAGCTGGCTATCAGGCGACGACGAATACGAGCTGCGCACCCCTCCCCGGGGCGTCCGGGGCAGCTCCGTGCGCGCCGTCACGCCCGCACCCGCCCCAGGGAAGCCCTTCTACGTGCCCAAGGACGAGGGCACGGCCTGGCGGAACTACCTGATCAGCAACAACGAGATGGCAGAAATGCTGACCCTGCTCCACGCCGCCGGGACGCCGAACGCGCACTACGGGGCGCACCTGCTGGTCTGCCCGATGCCTCACGAACGCGGTGGGCGGCTGCACTTCGGCCCCGCTCGCCTTCAGTGGACGCCGAGTCCCGGGTTCGAGCACCACCCCGCCTACTGGGTCACCTGGATCGGCGCCGCCGCGTTCGCAGCCTGGGAGGGAAGCAGGCTTCCCACTCGCGCGGAGATGATCCAAGCGACAGCTGGCGTGCGACCGCAGAACGCCAACTACAGCCTGGGCGACACGACCGGCGTGGTCCAGGCCGAGCGGAGCCCCGCCGAGGTCCACCACCTGCTCGGCAACCTCCAGGTCTGGTGCGGGGACGGCCCGAACCGGGGAGACGGCCCTCTGCAGAGATACCTCCACGGTGCTGCGTGGAACACGCCCAGCTCCGACGAGTCCGTCCATGCTGTACGGCACCGGTACCTGCTCGGCGCATCCCGAGGAGTCGGCGTGCGCCTCGTGCAGGACCAGTACCCGTCCAGGGTGACTGCTCTCGGCGCCTGGGAGATCGCTCAAGTACTGCGGTCGTGGATCGACGGCCTCGGTGGTCCAGAACAGCACGCCGGAGACCCGGACCGCCGTCTGGTCAGTGCGCTGACCCGGAGGTCAGAGACCAATGGCTGACTTAGGCCCCATGTACGAGCCCGCGCCCGGGAACCCCTGCTTGCACAGATCGACGAACCGGGCCTCAAAGCCCAGTCCGGTCAGGTCCTCAAGGGGGACGAACTTCACGCCGCGAATCGGCGTCGTGTCGGCGCTCTCCTTCACGTCGCCGACTGTTCCGCCGATCCGACGGGCCTCGAAGGTGATGTGGACCACGTGAGCCTTCACGACGTCGCAGACATAGAGGAGTCGGCCGACCTCGACGTCGATGCCGGTCTCCTCCTTCATCTCCCGCACCAGTGCGTCCCCCAGGCTTTCGCCGTCCTCGACCTTGCCGCCCGGCAGGCTGAAGGACCGGGCGTCGGTGTCCTGGTCAAGGAGAAGGATCTCGCCGTCTTCAATGACGATGGCCGTCACACGCGTATGCATCCTCCGACCGTAGCGACTCCCACCAGTGGAAGGTGCGGACATTGATGGATACTCGTCCGAACGTGATCATCGCCGCCGGCGGTCTCGGCTCACGGGTCGCCGGGTGGTCTCGGTACCTCCCGAAGGAGTTTCGCCCCGTCAAAGGGCGCCCCGGCCTGATGCACGTCCTCGACGAAGCGGCCACCGCGCGAGCAGACCGAATCGTCGTCGTGCACCACCCCTACTACAACCCGCTGATCCAATGGGCCCGGCACGTCCTCAACCCTGGAGCGCAAAGCCAGTACGACGACCTCGTCCGAGAGCCGAACGAGCGCATCGCCCTCCCGACGGTGGAGTTCGTCGCCCAGCACGGCCCGTACGCGGACATCACCTCTGTACTCAACGGCGCCGAACACCTCGGCACTGATTCCGACTTACTGCTCGCCTTCGCGGACAACGTGGACACCACCCACGAAGCCCTGTCCGAGCTGGCGAGCACCACGAGCGGGAAGCCTGCCCCTGCCGTCCTGGCCGCCCCGTTCAGCCGAAGTGCCGCGAGCAGCCACGGAGTCATCATCTGCGACCCGGCGGGACACATGGTGACGCTGGTGGAGAAGCCGGGCCCCGACGCCGTGATCGCGCTGCTACACGACCACGGGCGGGACTCGCTTCGCCTCCTTCTGGGACGGGCCCGACTCACCGGCGACCTCGTGCGATTCCTCGCAACCACGCCAGCCAACCCGGAGACCGAACCGAAACTGTCGCTCGCGCTCGCCTCCTACGCGCAAACCAGGCCGATCGAGGTCATCACAACCACCAGCACCATGATCGACCTGGGGGCGCCGGACCCGCTGTCCCGTTCTCGGCATCAGTAGGCGCCCTGGCACCGCAGAGGGCCATGTCGGGCCCCTCCCTAATTGCCGCTGCCCAGACAGCCCTTGGGCAGCCAGTTTCACGCCACCGCGGCGGCCTTCTCAAGGATCGGAGCCAGGGCCCCGGCCAGTGTCAGCAGCGTCCGGTCCGAGTACATCGGGCCGATGATCTGGACGCCGATCGGCAGCCCCTCCGGGCTTACGGTGACCGGAACGACCAGGCTGGGCAGGCCGATGTGGCTGGTGAGGTTCAGCCAGCCGGTCTGGTCGAAGAAGCTCCGCTCCACGCCGTCGACCACGAGCGAGCGGGCGCCGGCAAGGAGCGCAGGGGTGGGTGCGGCCGGGGTGACGATAACGTCGAGCTCGGCTTCGGCGAAGAACCGTTGCCACGTCTCCCGAAGCCGCAGGCGCTCCTCGTTGGCGCGGAGCCAGGTGCGGTGCGTCTGCGTCCGGTGCCGGAGGAAGGCGGCGCGCGGGCTCGCGTCGTCGTCCCGCAGATCACGTGCTGCCGCGAGTTCGGCTGCGCCCGCTTCGTCATCGGTGGTGGCCGTCGCGGTGGCGAGGAGAAGCTGCTCGAAGAGTCGGAGGGAGTCGGAGAAGCCGACCGGGCCCGCAGTGCTCCGGACCTTGGCACCGGCGGTGGCGAGGGCGTGTTCGACGGTGGCCAGGGCGGCGGCGGTCGAGCGGTCGACGGGACAGCTCGGGTCCTCGGCCCACATCGCCACGCGGAACCGGCCGATTTCCTGACGGCCCGCGGGCAAGAGGGAGGCGAGTTCCCGGCCACAGCAGGTTATGTGGGGTAGGGCGCAACGCGCCCGAGCACTCAAGGTCATCACGACCACGGCCAACGTCAACGACGTCACCCAGACCCTGGCCCTGGTCGACGGCGTCCCGCCCGTCGCAGTCCGCCGCGGCCGGCCCCGTCGACGACCAGAGGCCCTGCTCGGCGACAAAGGCTACGACTCCAACGCCCACCGCGACGAGCTCCGTTGCCGACGAACCCTGCCCGTCATCTCCCGCAAGGGATCACCGAACATCAAGGGCATCGGCAAGCTGCGATACGTCGTCGAGCAAACCTTCACCCTGCTCCACCACTTCAAACGACTCGCCGCCCGCTGGGAACGCCGCACCGAACTCCACGATGCCTTCGTCTCCCTCGCCTGCAGCCTCATCTGCTATCGACGACTCAAGAAGACCCGACCATGATCGCGTTACGAGCTCTTGGGGAATCTCGGAGAAATCGTGGAAGCATAGCCGCACCCCGCCGGTTAGCCAAACCGGCGTCTACGCAGATGATTGTGTCCACCGTTTACTCAAAGCACCACGGCGGATCGATCCACCTCCGAGCACCCAAACCTGCCTCCAATGGGGTTCCTCGAAATGCCTTAGAGCTCGTAACACGATCATGAGCGGGCTTTCTTGAGGCGTCTGTAGCAGATGAGGCTGCAGGCGAGGGAGACGAAGGCGTCGTGGAGTTC
>NZ_JBHVRW010000043.1:0-46649 GCF_042885475.1 Streptomyces sp. NPDC058051 | reverse complement strand
CTCCGTACGGACCCGATCACCGGGTCCGTACGGAGACCGAGGCCGTACGCGTCAGTTCCGCAGGGAGTGCTCGCCCAGGAGTTCGTCCACACGCGCCGCGGCGCGCTGCTCGGCCGTGCGGACCGGCCGGACCGGGGCCTGGGTTCCGTCGAGGGCGAGACCCTCGGCCTCGACGGCGGCGGAAACCGCATCCTGGTTCGTACGGGCTGCGGCCCCGGCCTTCGCCGACTTCGCTGTTGCCGCCCGGGCCGGGTGGGGTACGGTCACGGCCACCAACAGACCGAGCGCGAGCGCCGCGGCTGCGATGACAGCGATGCCGAGGCCCGACTCCGTACGGGAGAGCAGCAGCATGGCGAGGGTCGAGAAGACGACGGTGACCGAACCGTAGGAGAACTGTGCGGCAGTGATACGCGGCATGTCGGTATCCGTCCTCGGGGCATCGGATGGGCAATCGCTCAACAAGGACGCCCTGTCAAGCGACTCTACGACGGTGGATGCCCGAGAGGAACCGGTAGTAAGCGTCACCTAACCCGCGGTACCGGTGCACGGGGGGCGCACGGAGTCACTCCGATCCCCGCCTGCGGGGCGTGACGCGCCGGTTGCCCGCCTGATGGCCGTCAGCAGCCGTCCGACAGCCGTTCAGCGGCCGTCCGGATAACGGAAATCCACTCCTGCATAGTGCACTTGGCCTGTGCAAGTCAAGATCTGTCTTTTCTCGCGTAACTCCGGTCGAATGTCGTCACTTGTGACGCGTTACCGCGCGCGGCCCTCCACACCCCCTCAGGCCGCAGCCGCGGGCGCCGGGGAGGACTGCATCAAGTGACCACTAAAAGACGGGCGCTTCGCACCGCAGCGGTTGTCGTGGCCATGGCCGCCACGGCCGCCACGGCGTCGGCATTCGCCACCGCCCAGGCGGATGAACACATATCCGGGGCGAAGACGACGGTAGTCGACCGCCGTGACCCGGGCTCGGCCCAGGGCACCTCGCACGATCTGGAGGGCCCCTTCAGCGAGCAGCAGGCCGCCCAGCGTCAGGCCGCTCTGGAGCAGGTCATAGCCGGCGACAAGAAGGTGTCGAAGCGGGACGGCTCCAAGGTCGTCAAGCTCGACGACAAGAAGTACGTCGAGCTCGGCCGTGAGAAGACCGACAAGATCTTCACGATCCTGGTGGAGTTCGGCGACCAGGTCGACGACACGACCATGTTCGACCCGGACGGCGACGGTCCCGAGCCGGCCGTTCCGAAGTACGGCGGCACTCCTGGCCCGCTGCACAACACGATCGCCAAGCCGGACCCCAAGAAGGACAACAGCACCGCCTGGCAGGCCGACTACAACCAGGCGCACTTCCAGGACCTCTACTTCGGTACGGGTGCCGGGAAGAACTCGCTGAAGACGTACTACGAGAAGACGTCCTCCGGGCGCTACTCGGTCGACGGCGAGGTCTCCGACTGGGTCAAGGTCCCGTACAACGAGGCGCGTTACGGTTCCAACTACTGCGGCTCGACCAACTGCGCCAACGCCTGGGACATGATCCGCGACGGCGTGAACGCCTGGGCCGCCGACCAGAAGGCCCAGGGCCGTACTCCCGAGCAGATCAAGACGGACCTCGCGCAGTACGACCAGTGGGACCGTTACGACTACGACAACGACGGCGACTTCAACGAGCCCGACGGCTACATCGACCACTTCCAGATCGTCCACGCCGGTGAGGACGAGTCCGCGGGCGGCGGCGTCGAGGGCACCAACGCCATCTGGGCGCACCGCTGGTACGCGTACGGCACCAACGCCGGTGCGACCGGCCCGGAGGACAACAAGGCCGGCGGCACCCAGATCGGCGACACCGGCCTCTGGGTCGGCGACTACACCGCGCAGCCCGAGAACGGCGGCCTGGGCGTCTTCGCCCACGAGTACGGCCACGACCTCGGCCTGCCCGACCTGTACGACACCACCAACCGCGCCGAGAACTCGGTCGGTTTCTGGTCCCTGATGTCGGCCGGTTCCTGGCTCGGCACCGGCAAGGGCCAGATCGGTGACATGCCCGGCGACATGACCGCCTGGGACAAGCTCCAGCTGGGCTGGCTCAACTACGCCGAGGCCAAGGCCGCGACGAACTCCACCCACAAGCTGGGCGTGTCCGAGTACAACACCAAGGACAAGCAGGCGCTCGTCGTCACGCTGCCCGACAAGGCCGTCACCACCGCTGTCACCAAGCCCGCCGAGGGCTCCACGCAGTGGTGGAGCGACATGGGCGACGACCTCAACAACACCCTGACCCGCTCGGTCGACCTGACCGGCAAGTCCACCGCCTCCCTGGACCTCGCCGGCTGGTGGGACATCGAGAAGGACTACGACTACCTCTACACCGAGGTGTCGGAGAACGGCGGCACCAGCTGGACGGCGCTCGACGGCACGGCCAACGGCAAGGCCATCCCGCGCGACGCCAGTGACAAGCCGGCCCTGACCGACGTCTCCGGCGCGTACCAGTCCCTCTCCTACCCGCTGGACGCCTACGCGGGCAAGAAGATCGACATCCGCTTCCGCTACACCACCGACGGTGGCGCGGGCGGCATCGGCTTCGCCGCCGACACCATCGCCGTCACCGCCGACGGTGCCGTGGTCTTCTCGGACAACGCCGAGGGTGACGACAACGGCTGGACCGCCAAGGGCTTCTCCCGCGTCGGCGAGTCGTTCACCAAGGACTACCCGCAGTTCTACATCGCGGAGAACCGCCAGTACGTCAGCTACGACCAGACCCTCAAGGTCGGCCCGTACAACTTCGGCTTCTCCACGACCCGTCCGGACTGGGTCGAGCACTACCCGTACCAGAACGGTCTGCTCATCTGGCTCTGGGACACCTCCCAGAAGGACAACAACGTCTCGACCCACCCGGGCAAGGGCCTGATCCTGCCGATCGACGCCCACGCCAAGCCGCTGAAGTGGGCGAACGGCACGGTCATCCGCAACAAGATCCAGCCCTTCGACGCGCCCTTCAGCCGGTACGCGACCGACGGCTTCACGCTCCACAACGCCGACGTCGCGGTGAAGATCAAGCCGCAGCTCGGCATCCCGGTCTTCGACGACCACAAGGGAACCTACTGGTACGAGGAGAACAAGACCGGAAGTGTTCAGGTCGCTGACACGAACACCCGGATCACGGTCGTCAGCGAGCCGCGCGACGGCTCCACGATGATCGTCAAGGTGGGGGCCTCGCACAAGTAACCCCGCATCACCGCAGGTCAGAGCTTGATCGGCCGTCGCCCTCTAGCGGGCGGCGGCCGATCGTGTTTAGGTGCCTCTTATTCAGATCCTTATTGACACGACGTCTCACGGGGGAGCGCGGAGCATGGCAGGCGGAGGGTTCAGCAAGTTGCCGAACGGCAGTGTGGTGGTCGCCATCACCCTGACCGGCCCGACGGACGGAACGGGTCCGGGCGCACCCGTCCGGGTCCTGGTCCACGCGGCCAGCAGAACCCGCGCGCTCACCCGGCTGCGCAATCTGGGGCTGCGCGCCGTCTACCTCCGCGGCAACGCCGAGCCCCCCACCCCGGACGAGGTCACCGCCGTGCTGCACCACCCGGACGGGGTGCTCTGGCGCGGGCGGCCGGAGCAGGCCCAGGAGCTCTGGCACCCGATCCGGGCGCTGCTCCGCCCGCCCGTACCGGCCCGCCGCCCGGCCTGAGGCACGGGGCACGGGGGCTCGGGGGCACGGGGGCACGGGGCTCGGCGCACGGGATGCGGGGCTCGGGGACACGGCGCTCGGCTTCTGCCGGGCTCGTACCGGGCTTACGCGCGGCTCCTGGCCCCGCCGCTACACCACGGCTTTGCCGGAGAGCTTCACGCCGGACCTGCGGAGCTCCTCAAGGGCCCTCTCCGTGGTCTCCTCCGCGACACCCGCGGTCAGGTCGAGCAGCACATGGGTGGTGAAGCCCGCCCGGACCGCGTCGAGCGCGGTCGCCCGCACGCAGTGGTCGGTCGCGATGCCGACCACGTCGACCTCGGTGACGCCGCGGTCGCGCAGCCAGTCGGCCAGCCCCACGCCGTTCTCGTCGAGACCCTCGAAGCCGCTGTACGCCGCGGCGTAGGCGCCCTTGTCGAACACGGCGTCGATCGCCCCCGAGGCGACCGCGGGGGCGAAATTGGGGTGGAAGCCCACCCCCTCCGTACCGGCGACGCAGTGGGCGGGCCAGGAGTGCTCGAAGTCCGGGTCCGCGGAGAAGTGGCTGCCCGGGTCGATGTGGTGGTCACGAGTGGCCACCACGTGGCGGTATCCGGCCTGGGCCTCGCCGATCAGGTCGGTGATGGCGGCGGCGACGTCCGTGCCCCCCGTCACGGCGAGGCTGCCGCCCTCGCAGAAGTCGTTCTGGACGTCCACGACGATCAAGGCGCGGTGCATGGCGGGTGTCCTTCGGTGGGGGACGGGTCGGCGGTCATGGCATGGGCGGTCTTCGAGGCTAGTGCGCACCGGACATTTCGGAGCGGCTCGGGGAGGGGCGCGGCGGACGAGCCGGTCGTCGGCGGACGTCATCGGATCCGCCCGGCGCTCGCGGGCGAAGCGGTCGCCGGACGACGCCCGTCACTTTCCCCTCACCCGCTCCCTCACACATACTCCGTAGGAATCACCGGCTCTCCGCGGGACAGCTGGATCGCCGACATCGGCAGTCCCGCCCGCGCCGCGATGTGCCGCTCACGCGCCGTGTCCAACGGTTCACGGGCGATCGCCCGGCCGCCCCTGACCAGCTCTACCAGCAGCTGCCGGTCGGCCAGCTCCGGCGGTACGGGACCGGTGCCGATCACCTCCGCCTCGGCGACCCCGTACTCGTCCAGCCGGCGCGCGGCCCACTTGCGACCGCCCACCGACGACTTCGCGCCGAGCGACTTCTTGGCGACCGGGTGCAGCGGCTCCGCCGGGTCGGCGGACCCGGCTCGGGCGACCAGCTTGTAGACCATGGAGCAGGTGGGCTGCCCGCTGCCGGTCACCAGCTGCGTGCCCACCCCGTAGGCGTCGACCGGCGCGGCGGCCAGCGACGCGATCGCGTACTCGTCCAGGTCCGACGTCACCACGATCTTCGTATCGGTGGCGCCCAGCTCGTCCAGCTGCTGCCGGACCCGGTGGGCGACCAGCAGCAGATCCCCGGAGTCGATCCGTACCGCCCCCAGGTCGGGCCCGGCGATGTCGACGGCCGTACGGACCGCTTCGGCGACGTCGTAGGTGTCGACCAGGAGCGTCGTGCCCCGGCCCAGCGAGTCGACCTGGGCCCGGAACGCGTCGCGCTCGGTGTCGTGGAGCAGCGTGAAGGCGTGGGCGCTCGTCCCGACGGTCGGGATGTTGTAGCGGAAGCCCGCGGCCAGGTCGGAGGTGGTGTCGAAGCCGCCGACGTACGCGGCACGCGCCGACGCCACCGCGGACAGTTCATGTGTGCGTCGTGCACCCATCTCGATCAGTCCGCGCCCGCCCGCCGCGGCGGACATCCGCGACGCGGCGGCGGCGATCGCCGAGTCGTGGTTGAGGATCGACAGGATCACCGTCTCCAGCAGGACGCACTCGGCGAAGGAGCCCTCGACGCGCAGGATCGGCGAGCCGGGGAAGTACACCTCGCCCTCCGGGTAGCCCCAGATGTCACCGGTGAAGCGGTAGTCGGCCAGCCAGGCAAGGGTGGGCCCGTCGACGATGTCCTGTTCGCGCAGGAAGGTGAGCATCTCGTCGTCGAAGTGGAAGTTCTCCACCGCGTCCAGCACCCGTCCGACGCCCGCGAGGACGCCGTAGCGCCGCCCCTCGGGCAGTCGGCGGGTGAAGGCCTCGAAGACCGAGTGCCGGTCGGCCGTGCCGGCCTTCAGCGCGGCCTGCACCATCGTGAGCTCGTACTGGTCGGTGAAGAGCGCGGTCGACGGCACACCGACCCGTCGCCCAAGGTCCGCAGAGTTCATGTTCGGGATGCTACCCCTATTTCGTCAAAGTGACGAGATCTCGGGTCGCTTGTGCATCGGCCCCTCCCGGGTGGCAGCATGGGGTAAGTGAGCGTCGCCCCCACAGAGATCGAGCGTCCCGAATCGGCCGAGGAGACTGTCGTCGTCCCCGAGCCCGACGTCCCCTGGGTGACGCTGGTCCACAACGACCCGGTCAACCTCATGAGCTATGTGACCTATGTCTTCCAGGCGTACTTCGGCTACTCCAAGGACAAGGCGCACAAGCTCATGCTGGACGTCCACCAGAAAGGCCGCGCCGTCGTCTCCAGCGGCACCCGCGAGGAGATGGAACGCGACGTCCAGGCCATGCACGGCTACGGGCTGTGGGCCACCCTCACACAGGACCGCAACTAGTCCGGATCCCTTCCTGCCCCGCCCGACCCACCATCGGAGAGAACCCATGGCCGGCCATTTCGAGGCCACCCCCGGCGGCGGTGCGGCCGTCGCGCTCGACGAGGTGGAGATCGCGATCCTGCGCTCCCTCGCCGTCCAGCTCCTGGAGCTGATCGGACCCGGCGACGAACCCGCCGAGGGCGCGGACCCGCTCGCCGCCCTCTTCGCCGAAGGGCCCAGCAAACCGCCCACCGATCCCGCCCTGGCCCGCCTCTTCCCCGACGCGTACGGCGACGACGACAACGAACTGCGCGCGGCCTCCTCCGAGTTCCGCCGCTTCACCGAGAACGATCTGCGCGCCCGCAAGCGCGGCGACGCCCTCGCGGTCGTCCGCACCCTGGACGCCCTCACCATCGGCGGCGACGGCGGCGCCGTACTGGAACTCACCGGTGACGAATGCCGCAGCTGGCTCGGCGCGCTCAACGACCTCCGCCTCACCATCGGCACCCGCCTGGAAGTGTCCGACGACGACGAGGACCAGGCGGGCTCGCTCTACCGGCTCCCCGACAGCGATCCGCGCAAGCCGATGGTCATGGCCTATCTCTGGCTCGGCGCGCTCCAGGAAACCCTTGTGGAAACCCTGATGCCGTAACTCCAGCGAGCGGGAATGTGTTTCACCCGGGTGCGGACCCTCCGAACGCTCTTTCCTTGTGTCCGTCCGGCGCGCGCTCGCATACATGGAGCGCTCGCATCACCTGAACGGACTTCCCGCGGGCGCCAGGAAACCCCTCTCCGCTTTCTCCCGCCGAATGCGCCGGATACTGTCCGATGAATCGCCTCGACGGCGCGGATCGGCGTGGAGAAAGGCGTGACACACATGTCATCGGCGCAGACAGACAAGGGACAAGGCGACCGTCGGCCCGTGGCGGCCCCGCAGGCCGGCACGACGGGCGAGGGGTACCGGCGATCCCTGGGTGCCCGCCAGATCCAGATGATAGCCATCGGCGGGGCCATCGGAACGGGCCTCTTCCTCGGCGCGGGAAAGGCGATAGCCAAGGCAGGACCCAGCCTCGTCCTCGCCTACGCCGTCGCCGGCCTGGTGATCTTCTTCATCATGCGTGCCCTGGGCGAACTCCTCATGTACCGCCCCGTTTCGGGCTCCTTCTCGGAGTACGCGCGCGAATTCGTCGGCCCCTTCGCGGGTTTCGTCACCGGCTGGACCTACTGGCTGTTCTGGGTCGTCACCGGAATCACCGAAGTCACCGCAGCCGCCCAGTACATGACGTTCTGGTTCAGCATTCCACCATGGGTTTCGGCGCTGATCTTCACCATCATCCTGTACGGCGTGAACCTGATCTCCGTAAAACTCTTCGGTGAACTCGAATTCTGGTTCTCGATGGTCAAGGTCACTGCCATCGTCGGCATGATCCTCATCTGTGCCGGAATTCTGACCCTGGGCTTCTCCGACGCCGGGGACACCGCGTCCGTCACACATCTCTGGAGCGACGGCGGCTTCTTCCCGCACGGCGTCACGGGCACCCTGATGACCCTGCAGATCGTGATGTTCGCCTTCCTTGCCGTGGAACTCGTCGGAGTCACCGCAGGGGAGTCCAAGGACCCGCAGACCGTCCTGCCCAGGGCCATCAACACCGTGCCGTGGCGCATCGCCGTCTTCTACGTCGGCGCCCTCGTCATGATCCTCTCCGTCGTCCCGTGGACCGAGTTCCAGCCCGGCATCTCGCCGTTCGTCGCCGCCTTCCAGAAGATGGGCCTCGGCATCGGCGCCGGCATCGTGAACTTCGTCGTGCTGACCGCCGCCCTCTCCTCCTGCAACTCCGGCATGTACTCCACCGGCCGCATGCTCCGCGACCTCGCGCTCAACGGCCAGGGCCCGCAGCTCTTCACCCGGCTCACCAGGAACGGCACCCCGCTCGTCGGCACCACCTTCTCCGCCGCCCTGATGCTCGTCGGGGTCTGGGTCAACTACCGATGGCCCGGCGACGCCTTCACCTACGTCGTCTCCTTCGCCACCATCTCCGGCATGTGGGCCTGGATCATGATCCTCGCCTGCCAGCTCCGCTACCGCGGGCTCGCCGACCGCGGCGTGCTGCCGCAGTCCACGTTCCGGGCCCCCGGCGCCCCGCTCACCAGCGTCTTCGCCCTGGCCTTCATCGGTGTCGTCATCGTGATGATGGGCATCGACAAGGACACCAGGATCTCGCTGTACTGCGCCCCGCTCTGGGCGGCCGTCCTCGGCGTCTCGTACCTGGTGCTCAAGGCCCGCGACCCCGGGAACAAGACCTTCGCGAAGAACTGAACGAAGCCTCCTCCCCGGACGGCCCGCTGCCCCCACGGCCGCGTCCACCATGCGGGCCCCCTCGTACCACGCCTCGGTACGTCGGGGCCGCATGCCTATCCTGGCGCCATGCTGACCATCACCCAGGCGCTCCACGACCAGATCGTCGCGCACTCCCGCGCCGACCACCCCGACGAGGCGTGCGGCGTGGTCGCGGGACCGGCCGGAACCGGTCGAGCCGAACGGTTCATCCCCATGCTCAACGCCGCCCGCTCACCCACGTTCTACGAGTTCGACTCGGGCGACCTGCTCAAGCTCTACCGGGAGATGGACGACCGGGACGAGGAGCCCGTGATCGTCTACCACTCCCACACCGCGACCGAGGCCTACCCCTCCCGCACCGACGTCACGTACGCCAACGAACCCGGCGCCCACTACGTCCTCGTCTCCACCGCCGACACCGACGGCGCCGGCCCCTTCCAGTTCCGTTCCTACCGGATCGTGGACGGCGAGATCACCGAGGAGGAGGTCGAGGTCGTCGAAGCCTACGAGGCCGCCTGACATCGACCAGGGCATCGCTCGCAGCACCCGATCCCGGCACCCGATCCCGGCACCCGACCGCCGGACGGGACCGCGTCCCACACGGTCCCGTCCACCTGTCGAACACCAACCATCCAGCAGGTGAGATCACATTCCGATGTACGGACCGGGAATCGATACGATGACCCCATGGTTCTCCATGACGTGAGCGAACAGACGCCGGGCACGCTGCTCGTCGCGCGGCTGCACGTCGACCTGTGCAGGCTCTCCAGCGCCATCTGTACGAGCCGCCTGCCCGCCGGCCGCACGGCCTGAGCCGGGCTCGCGGCCCGAGCACCCCTTCATCCTGCACCACCCCCGCGCGGGGGCAGAGCCGCGCGCCCCACGCCACCTTCCGCTTTCGACAGGAGCGCACATCATGGCCATCGAGGTCCGCATCCCGACCATCCTCCGCACCTACACCGACGGCGCCAAGGCCGTCCAGGGCAACGGAGCGACTCTCGCCGACCTCTTCACGGATCTGGACAGCCGCCACAACGGCATCCGCGAGCGCATCGTCGACGGCGACCAGCTCCGCCGCTTCGTGAACGTCTACCTCAACGACGAGGATGTCCGCTTCCTCGACGGCATCTCCACCGAGCTCAGCGACGGCGACAACGTCACCATCCTTCCGGCCGTCGCCGGCGGCATGAACTGATGCGGTACGACAGCCCGCTCGCCGCGGTGGGCAACACCCCGCTCGTCCGCCTGCCCCGGCTGTCGCCGTCGGAGGACGTCCGCATTTGGGCCAAGCTGGAGGACCGCAACCCCACCGGCTCGATCAAGGACCGCCCCGCGCTCCACATGGTCGAGCAGGCGGAGAAGGACGGCCGGCTGACGCCCGGCTGCACCATCCTGGAGCCCACCAGCGGCAACACCGGCATCTCCCTCGCCATGGCGGCGAAGCTCAAGGGCTACCGCATCGTGTGCGTCATGCCGGAGAACACCTCCCAGGAACGACGCGACCTGCTCACCATGTGGGGCGCCGAGATCATCTCCTCCCCGGCGGCGGGCGGCTCCAACACCGCCGTACGCGTCGCCAAGGAACTGGCCGCCGAGCACCCCGACTGGGTCATGCTCTACCAGTACGGCAACCCGGACAACGCCGGCGCCCACTACGCCACCACCGGCCCGGAGATCCTCACCGACCTGCCGTCCGTCACCCACTTCGTGGCAGGTCTCGGCACCACCGGCACCCTCATGGGCGTCGGCCGCTACCTGCGCGAACACAAGCCGGACATCAAGATCGTCGCCGCCGAGCCGCGCTACGACGACCTCGTCTACGGCCTCCGCAACCTCGACGAGGGCTTCGTGCCCGAGCTCTACGACGCCTCCGTCCTCACCACCCGTTTCTCCGTCGGCTCGGCGGACGCCGTCACCCGCACCCGCGAACTCCTCCAGCAGGAAGGCATCTTCGCGGGCGTCTCCACCGGCGCCGCACTCCACGCCGCGATCGGAGTGGGGAACAAGGCCGTCAAGGCGGGGGAGTCCGCCGACATCGTCTTCGTCGTCGCCGACGGCGGCTGGAAGTACCTGTCGACGGGCGTCTACACGGCCCCGACGACCGAGGCGGCCATCGAAACGCTGCACGGCCAGCTCTGGGCCTGAGGGCGCAGGGCGTCGCGTCCGTACCTCCGCGGGCTCATGGGGCTCGGAACGAAACGCCGTAGTGCCGGGGGAAAGGGACCAGGCCGTGTCGTCGAACGACACGGCCCAAGAGCGGTCGTCGTGCGCCCACCGGGGATCGCGGGACAGCCCCGAGGCACCGCACCGCACCGGATCGCCGAGCGGCCGAGTAGCTCCGCTGCTGGGCCGCCTCGGCGTCTCGGAATCGCACGCATCACACCGGGTCCGCTTTCCGGCCGAAGGCCACCCGGCAGGCTTTCATCCGAGCGTCCGCACCCGCTCCCACACCGCCGCGTCCACCACACCCACCCGTCGCCGGAACTCCCGCACGGCCATCTCCCGCACCTCGTCCGTCTCCAGGAAGCTCGTCCGCCCCCGCGCATCCCCCACGGTCCCCGCCGGCAGCGCGATCACTCCGGGCCGCCCCTCGTGGTACTTGCTCGTGATCTTCGCGACGCGCGCCGAGCCGTCCCGCACCGACAACACCAGGCACGGCCGGTCCTTCGCCCCGGGCCCGTCCTCGTACGGCACCTCGGCCCACCAGATCTCACCCGGCCGCGGCCTCCGCTCCGGCCCACGCCCCGGCCCCGCCGGCGGACGCGTACGCCCGCCCGGACGCCCACCCGAACGCGTCCCCGCCGATCTGCCGGAACGACCCCTCGGCCGCCGCCCGCCCCGCCCCCGCCCATCAACCACCGCCGAGACGAGCCCGAGCAGCACCACACCAGCGAACGCGATCCACCACCAGGACATGTCCATGCCCCGACCGTACCGGCGTCCCCCGCCTCTTCCATCGAACCGGTGACAGAGCAGGTGAGTTCCCCCACAACGGACGGCCGTGGAGGAGCGACCGGCAGTTTCGCACCTTACGCTCGACAAACCGCTCAACAGACCGCACGAACCCTCCCCGTTCCCACGTCTCGGAGGTTCACGCTCCATGAAGCTCACCGTCGTCGGCTGCTCCGGCTCGTTCCCGTCCGCGGGATCAGCATGTTCGAGCTACCTCGTAGAGGCCGACGGCTTCAGGCTGCTCCTCGACATGGGCAACGGCGCCCTCGGCGAGTTGCAGCGCCATGTAGGTCTCTACGACCTCGACGCCATCTTCCTCAGCCACCTCCATGCCGATCACTGCATCGACATGTGCGCGTACTTCGTCGTCCGCTACTACCGGCACGACGGCGGCCGTCCCGCCCCGATCCCGGTCTACGGCCCCGACGGCACCGAGCAGCGGCTGACCACCGCCCACGCCGACACCCCGTCCGAACGCGCGATGAGCGAGGTCTTCGACTTCCACACACTGAAACCCGGCTCGTTCGAGATCGGCCCCTTCTCGGTCCGTACGGAGAAGGTCTGCCACCCCGTCGACTCGTATGCCATCCGGATCGAGCACGGTGGCCGCTCGCTCACGTACTCCGGCGACACGGGTGTCTGCGACGCCCTGGACGAGCTTGCCGAAGGCGCCGACCTGTTCCTCTGCGAAGCATCGTTCATCCACGGCAAGGAGGACATCCCGGACCTCCACCTCAACGGCCGCGAGGCGGGCGACATCGCTGCCCGCGCCGGAGTGGGACGTCTCGTCCTCACCCACATCCCGCCGTGGACCGACGCCGATCACAACCTGGCCGACGCCCGCCTCCTCTTCGACGGGCCGGTGGACGTGGCGGCACCGGGCGCGGTCTATGAGGTCTAGGCCGTGTCCGGCAAATCCCGCCTGCCCGGTCGGGCCGAAGCCCCTTTCACGTGCTACTTCGTGAGGTTCCTCTCGATCTCCTCCTCCAACTCGTCGGGCTCTCGGCCCGGCGTCTGGAGATTGAATCTGGTGATCGCGAACCGGAAGATCGCGTAGTACGCGGCGGCGAATACCAGGCCGATCGGAATGATCAGCCACGGTTTGGTCGCCAGGCTCCAGTTGATGACGTAGTCGATCAGCCCGGCAGAGAAACTGAAGCCGTCCTTGACGCCGAGCGCCCAGGTCACCGCCATCGAGACACCGGTGAGCACCGCGTGGATCGCGTAGAGCAGCGGTGCGACGAAGAGGAACGAGTACTCGATCGGTTCGGTGATCCCCGTCACGAACGAGGTCAGGCCGACCGAGAGCATCATGCCGCCCACCGCCTTCCGGCGATGCGGCTTGGCGCAGTGGTAGATCGCCAGCGCCGCCGCGGGAAGAGCGAACATCATGATCGGGAAGAAGCCCGACGTGAACTGACCGGCCGTCGGATCCCCCGCCAGGAACCGGTTGATGTCACCGTGCACGACCGTCCCGTCCGGCTTCGTGAAGTCGCCGAACTGGAACCAGACGAAGGTGTTCAGGAACTGGTGCAGACCGATGACCAGCAAGGCACGGTTGGCGATACCGAAGATGCCCGAACCCACCCAGTCCAGATCCACCAGCCACTTGGAGAAACTGGTCAGGCCGTCACCGATCGGCTGCCAGAGCCACGCGCACAACGCCGCGAAGAGAAGGCCGACGAACGCCATGAGGATCGGGACGAGCCGGCGGCCGTTGAAGAAGCCCAGCCAGTCCACCAGTTTGACCCGGTGGTAGCGCTGCCAGAACCAGGCGGACAGCAGGCCCATCACGATCCCGCCGAACACCCCGGGATTCTGGTACTCCGCAGCCGTGACCTTGGCGTCGCCGGTGACGCAGGTGCCGAACCAGGTGCCGCCCGAGGTGAACGTCGATCCCGGCGCGCAGTCCACCGGGAAGGCGTGAAGTACCGCGTAATAGACGAGGAAGCCCGCCACGGCGGCGAGTGCGGTCGAACCGTCCGACTTCTTCGCCATGCCGATGGCGACGCCGACGCAGAACAGCAGCGGCAGGCCCAGCCCCGAGTCGAGCAGCGCGCCGCCCGCCGCCGCGAACACCTTGGCGACGTTGTTCCAGCCCAGGCCCTCGTCGCCGAATACGTCCGGCTGGCCCAGCCGGTTGAGGATGCCCGCCGCCGGCAGCACGGCGATCGGGAGCTGGAGGCTGCGGCCCATCTTCTGGAGGCCCTGGAAGAAGCTGTTCCACCACGTCTTCTGTGGCACTGCGGCGCTGCTTGAACTCATCGGCGTCCTCCCCGGAACACGGTGCGTTCGTCGGCCCACACGCAAGGGTGTAGACCAATTGAGGTGTGGCGCGTAACCCGCCTGGAAGACAGGGCGCCGCTGATCGTCATCCTTGGGGAGGGGTCAGCCACTCGCCCGCGAAGCTGGGCCAAACGTGCGTTACGGTGACGAAACGGACCCATGGTGGGTCGTCACATGCGTGGGAACATCCAGGGAGAAGGCCATGGCCAGCAAGGCTGAGAAGATCGTCGCCGGGCTCGGCGGTATCGAGAACATCGACGAGATCGAAGGCTGCATCACGCGCCTGCGCACCGAGGTCCATGACCCCAGCAAGGTCGACGAAGCCGCACTCAAGGCCGCCGGAGCCCATGGCGTCGTCAAGATGGGCACCGCGATCCAGGTCGTCATCGGTACCGACGCCGACCCCATCGCCGCCGACATCGAAGACATGATGTGACCGGCCGCCGAACCCTTCACTGAGCCCGCGCCCCTCAGCGCCACGCAGGCCCCGCCCACCCGGCCGGGGCCTGTACCGCCCCGAACGACAGCCACCCCGGCGGACCCGAGCCCGGCCGCACGCGACCGGCAGCCACCCCAGCCGACATCCGAACGGGCTGAACGGGCTGAACGGGCCGAAACGACAGCCGGAACCTGAACGGGCCGAAACGACAGCCGGGCTCTCCCGCGGTCACTGTCCGGAGCACTCCTCGGCACCCGAACGGCCGTCACCCGGGCACCCGATAAAGTCGACGCCATGTCTCGCATCGACGGCCGCACCCCCGAACAGCTCCGTCCCGTCATCATCGAACGCGGATGGAGCAAGCACGCCGAAGGCTCCGTGCTCATCTCCTTCGGCGACACCAAGGTCTTCTGCACCGCCTCCGTCACCGAAGGCGTCCCCCGCTGGCGCAAGGGCAGCGGCGAAGGCTGGGTCACCGCCGAATACTCCATGCTGCCCCGCTCCACCAACACCCGGGGCGACCGCGAGTCCGTACGCGGCAAGATCGGCGGGCGCACCCACGAGATCAGCCGACTCATCGGCCGCTCCCTGCGCGCCGTCGTCGACTACAAGGCCCTCGGCGAGAACACCATCGTCCTCGACTGCGACGTCCTCCAGGCCGACGGCGGCACCCGCACCGCCGCCATCACCGGCGCCTACGTCGCCCTCGCCGACGCCGTCGCCTGGGCCCAGCGCAAGAAGCTCATCAAGCACGGCCGCAAGCCGCTGACCGACACCGTCTCCGCGATCAGCGTCGGCATCGTCGACGGCGCCCCCCTCCTCGACCTCTGCTACGAGGAGGACGTCCGCGCCGAGACCGACATGAACGTCGTCTGCACCGGCGACGGCCGCTTCGTCGAAGTCCAGGGCACCGCCGAGGCAACCCCCTTCGACCGCAAGGAACTGGGAGCCCTCCTCGACCTCGCCACCGCGGGCTGCGCGGAACTCACCACCTTCCAGACAGAGGCACTCGCCCGCACCCTCGGCGCGTGACACCCGCCCGCACCCGCGGCGCGTGACACCACCCCGCACTTCCGGCGCGTGACGCCGTCGCTCGACCCGGACGAAGAAGCAACCGAATACGCACCGCAACGCGTCGTTACGAGCACGGGCGCACGGGTCGAACCGTGCGCCCGTCCGTGTATCCGCACTCGGGGAGGAACCCCACCATGGCCAAGGCCACCCGCCGACGCCGCACCACCGTCGCGCTGACCCTGACCACTCTCACCCTCACCGCCGCAGTCGGCTGCGGAGCCGTCGACAAGGCACTCGACTGCGTCCGCACCGCCGACGCCATCGCCACCAGCGTCAGCAACCTCCGACAAGCCGTCTCCAACGCCTCCAACGACCCCACCCAGGCATCCGAAGCACTCGACGAGATCGACAAGGAACTGGGCAACCTCGACGACACGACGGACAACACCGACCTCTCCAAGGCCGTCGACGACCTCCAGGCCGGCGTCAAGAACGTCCGCGACTCCATCGACCAGGGCGACACCACCCCCGACCTCACCCCGGTCACGGACGCCGCCAAGGAGATAGGCAACGTCTGCACCCCCTGACCACCCCCGATACTGGGTGACATGACCCGCCTGATTCTCGCCACCCGCAACGCCGGAAAGATCACCGAACTCCACGCGATCCTCGCCGACGCCGGCCTCGACCACGAACTCGTCGGCGCGGACGCGTACCCCCACATCCCCGACGTCAAGGAAACCGGCGTCACCTTCGCCGAGAACGCACTCCTCAAGGCCCACGCCCTCGCGAAGGCCACCGGCCATCCCGCCGTCGCCGACGACTCCGGCCTCTGCGTGGACGTGCTCGGCGGCGCCCCCGGTATCTTCTCCGCCCGCTGGGCCGGCACCCACGGCGACGACCGCGCCAACCTGGGCCTGCTCCTGGCCCAGCTCTCCGACATCGACCACCCCCACCGCGCCGCCCACTTCGCCTGCGCGGCAGCGCTGGCCCTGCCCGACGGCACGGAACGCGTGGTCGAAGGCCGCCTGGTGGGCACCCTGCGCCACACCCCGTCCGGCACGAACGGCTTCGGCTACGACCCGATCCTCCAGCCGGACGGCGAGACGCGCACCTGCGCGGAACTGACCCCGGCGGAGAAGAACGCGATCAGCCACCGGGGCAAGGCGTTCCGTGCGCTGGTACCGGTGGTGCGGGAGCTGGTGGGGTGACATGCAGATGGTCGCCACCGTCGAAACGAAGGTGGCGACCATTTCTTGCCTGTGGGCCCGGTGGGACTCGAACCCACGACACACCGGACCTAAACCGGCGCCCTCTGGCCAGCTGGGGTACGGACCCGCACGCCCACTCTACTGTGCGCGGCCACGTCGGTTCGAGAAGGATTCGGTCTGGCTGTGGCAGGACGGACACAGGTATCGCAGGTTCTCGCGGCGGTTGTCGATCGGGTCGCCGTTGATGTGGTCGATCTCCAGGACGAGTCGTTTGCCCTGCCAGAGATCGCCGATACCGCAGGCGGCACACTCGTGCGGGACACCCAGATCATCAAGGGCACGGCGTAGAAGAGCAGTTCTCGTCCGGGGTGCGGGTGGGGCCGGCCGTCTCAGAATGTCCATCGCGGACTTGCGGTACGGGGAGGAGGTTCCGAGGAAGTGGCCTTGGCCTGTGAAGTGGTCGGTTGAGATGCCGTGTGCTTCGATGCTCCGTTTCACGAGAGCGCGACCGGCACCGTTGTCGGCGAGGCCGAGGAGCTTGAGTGTGTTCGCGAGGCTCAGTGATGTCTCCACGGCTGAGGCCAACGCGGCTCGGTCCAGAACGCCAACTGCGTATCGGCGACCGCGAGTGAAATGCGAGGTGTCGATGTTGTATTGATCGAGTTTCTTGCGGATATGGCCGTACGGACTGTCCCGCGGCGGGAGGTCCAGGTACTCCAGCACTTCTCGGATGCTGTGGGAGTGTGCCGCGGCTTTGGCGAGAAGTTCTTTCGAGTACGAGCGGCGTTCTCGCTCCGGCAGTGGTTCCTCGCGGAAATGGGACACGTCTATGCCGTAGTGCCGCAGTCGCCGGTTCAGGTAGCTGCGCGATCCGCTGCCGAGCGTGGCGCCGAGTCTGCGCATCAGATCCACCATGCTGGACGACTCGGCGGCGGCTGCTGCCAGCCGGTCGCGCGTGTACGGGGGAGCGCTCACGCCGCCCTCCGCTTCCGCCCGCGATACGTGTCCGTCGCAGAGTGGCAGTTGGGGCAGAGGAACTGCAGGTTTTCGGCTCGGTTGTCCCACCAGTTGCCGTTCCTGTGATCGACCTCGAGCCGCAGTGGTTTGTCGTTCCATACGGTGCCTGTGCCGCACTCTGTGCAGCGCTCCGGTATCCCGATCCGAAGGAGTTCCCGACGGAGCCGTGCGCCGTCCGTCCGCCCGTCTCGTGGAGAGCCCAGCATGAGCGGTTTGTTGCGTGAGCCTCCGGGGTTGCCTCGGCGCACCGCGAAATGGGATACATCAATGCCCAGAGATGCGATCCGCCTGCTGATGTGTGTGTGGCTGCCGCCCACAGGGCTGATCCCCAGTCGTCGCAGGACCTCCGTGACCGAGGAAGAGTGCGCGACCGCCTCCCTCAGGGCCTCTTCCGTGTAGCGCACCCATTTCTTCTGCAGGTGCGAGGTGTCGATCTTCGCCTCAGCCATCTTCTGGCGCAGGTAGCGCCTGCTGCCCGCCGTGGGAGTGCCCCCGCACCAGCGGACCGCGTCGTCGAAGTTGGTCACCTCACGTGCTGCCTCTTCGAGCAGCTCACGGGTGTATCGAACCGCCATCGATCCCTCCGCATCCGACCGCGCGTTCGCAGCCTCGTACGGAGCAACGAACCGTTTGCCGGATGGGTGCGTCCGAAATGCGGTGAGATGTGGAACGGCCCGTCCCGCTTCGGCTGAAGAGGCACGGGCCGTTCCCGGGGGCGGGGTTTGGAGGCAGGCGTCCGGGGCGGTGAGCCGTCCAGCGGGCGCTGGGCCGTGCGCTTCTACACGGCCGTGCGCTTCGAAGTGGCCGTGTGCTCCGAAGCGGTCGCGTCCTTCGGGGCGTCCTCCCGTACGACCGTGAAGCCGCGCGCCGGCAGATCGAAGGGGCCGGTGCGGGGGAGCCCGGTGGTGAGGTCGTGGCCGTGTGCGGTCAGGGTGACCGGGTGGTGGTTGTGGTTGAGGAGGAAGAGGTGGCTGCCGTCCGGGCCGGTGCGGCGGACCGCCTCGACGCCCTCCGGAACCTGCGCGGTGGGCCGGACGTCCTCGGGGAGGAAGGCCCGCAGCAGTGCGTCGACGGCGTCGGGGTCGAGGTGGGCGGAGACGTACCAGGCCTCACCCCGGCCGTGCGCGCGCCGTGTGACGGCGGGCAGCCCGGCGAGCGGACCCGTGGTGTACGCGGCGACGGCGGTCGCGGCCGTGGTGTGGACGTGCTCGCTCCAGGCGGTGTACGACCAGCCGTTGTCGAGGGTGTCCCGGGTGTCGTCGAGCAGCGGACGGAACTCCTCGACGTACACGCCCAGCAGATCACGGAAGGCGCCGGGGTAGCCGCCGAGGCGGACGCGGTTCGTGGGGTCGACGATGCCGGAGAGGTGGGTGACCAGGGCATGGCCGCCCCCGTGGACGTACTGCTCCAGGCGCTCGGTGAAGTCGTCGTGGGTCAGGTACAGGGCGGGCACGACGACCGCGGCGTACGAGGTGAGGTCGGCGGTGGGCGGGACCACGTCGGCGAGGACGGCGCGGCGCCACAGTGCCGCGTGGTAGCGGCGCGGGATCTCGGTGATGTCGAGGTCCTGGTGGGGGCGCGCGGTGGCGTTCCAGGCCCACGCGGCCTCGTCGTCGACGAGCAGCGCGACACGGGCGGGCTCGACGGTGCTCCCGGCGACCGGTGCCAGGGCGCGCAGGGTGGCGCCGAGCTGTGTCACCTCCTTCCAGACACGGGAGTGGGTGCCGGCGTGCGGAAGCATCGCCGAGTGGTACTGCTCGGCTCCGGCGGCGGACTGGCGCCACTGGAAGAAGAGGGCGCCGTCCGCGCCGCGGGCGATGTGGGCGAGGGAGTGCAGGGCGAGGTCGCCGGGGTCCTTGGCCAGGTTGCGGGGCTGCCAGCTGACCGCGCTCGCGGCGTGCTCCATCAGCAGCCAGGGCCGGCCCGAGGCGAGGCCGCGGGTGCGGTCGGCGCTGAAGGCGAGTTCCTGCTCGCGGTCGGGGTCGGCGGCGATCGTGTAGTGGTCGGTGGAGACGAGGTCGACCGCCCGCGCCCAGCGGGTGTGGTCGACGACATGGGGCCCGGCGCCGACCATGAAGTTGGTGGTGGCGGCGCGGTCCGGGGACAGCTCGCGCAGGACGGCGCGTTCGGCGGCGTACTGGTCGAGCAGGGCGTCGGAGGAGAACCGGGCGAAGTCCAGGACGAGGCCGGGGTTGGCGGACATGCCCGCGTCACCGGGTGGCTGGATCTCGTCCCATTCCTGGTACTGATGGCTCCAGAACGCGGTTCCCCAGGCGTGGTTGAGGGCGGCGAGACTCCCGTGCCGTTCGGCCAGCCAGGTACGGAAGTGGCGGGCGGAGTGCTCGCAGTGGCACAGCCGGTTGCCGTTGCCGTACTCGTTGCCGACGTGCCACATCCGGACGGCCGGGTGGGCGCCGTAGCGTTCGCCGAGGGCGCGGACGACGCGCAGACTGTGCCGGCGCCAGTCCGGGTTGCTCGGGCACCAGCCGAGCCGGCCGCCGGGGGCCAGCCGGGTGCCGTCGGCACGCACGGGCAGGATCTCGGGGTGGCGGCGCAGCAGCCATGAGGGCGGGGCGGCCGTCGGGGTGGCGAGGTCGACGCCGATGCCCGCCTCGTGGAGGCGTTCCAGCAGGTCATCGAGCCAGCCGAAGTCGAAGACGTCCTCCTGGGGTTCGAGCGCCCCCCAGGCGAAGACCCCCACCGTGACCAGGGTGACGCCGGCCTCCCGCATCAGGGTGACGTCCTCGCGCCGTACCTCCTCGGACCACTGCTCGGGGTTGTAATCCCCTCCGTAGGCGAACCCGCCCGGCTTCCAGGGCATCCGGGGGTGCTGCGGCTGCGGCTGCGACCGGCCGGTCATACGGGGTCTCCTTGTACGGCGTCGAGAGAGAAGGAACAGGAAGGGAAGGGGAGAGGGAAAGGGGGAGGGAAGGGGGGGATGGGGGAAGGCGAGAAGGAGGGGAGGCGAGAAGGGGCATCGGAAGAGGGCGGGACGAGGGCGGGACGAGGGCGGGAAGAGGGCGGGAAGAGGGCGGGACGAGGGTGCGCCGGGCGGATCGGGGTATCCGCGGGCCGCCCGGGAGGAGGATCCGTACCTGCCGTCCGCCCCACCCTAGTTTGTTGGACACGCAAACATAAGTATGTCATGCTGCCGGGCATGTGGGAAGCCGAAAACAGATCACGTCCCCTCCGGGCCGGCCTGATCGGCGGGGGATTCATCGCCGGCGTCCATGCCCGCGCGATCCGCGCGGCCGGGGGCCACGTACACGCGGTGGCGTCGAGTTCACCGGAACGGGCGCGCACCGCCGCCACCGAGCTGGGCGCCGGGCTGGCCCGCTCCTCCGTACGGGAACTGCTGGCGGACGAGTCGGTCGACGTCGTCCACGTGTGCAGTCCGCACGGCACACACGCCGGGTACGCCCACGCCGCGCTGGAAGCGGGCAAGCACGTGGTGTGCGAGAAGCCGCTCGCGGTGGCCGCGGACGAGGCGGCCCGGCTGACGGCGCTCGCGGCCGAACGCGGCCTGGTGGCCACGGTGCCGTTCGTCTACCGCTACCACCCGATGGTGGTGGAGGCCCGCTCCCGGGTCGCCGCCGGTGCACTGGGACCGCTGGTCGGCATGCGCGGCGCCTATCTCCAGGAGTGGCGGCTCGCCTACTCCGAGGACGGCTGGTGGACCGACCCGGAGGCGACCGGTCCGTCCCGGGCGTTCGGTGACATCGGATCCCACCTGGGCGACCTGCTCACCTTCGTGGGCGGCCAGGACGTGGTGCGGGTGTCGGCCGCGACCCGGACCGTGCTGCCCGAGAGCCCCGGCGGCCGGCCGCTGCGCACCGAGGACATCGCGGCGCTGACCGTCGAGACGTCGGGCGGCGCGATCGGCTCCCTGATGGTGTCCCAGATGACGCTGGGCCGGAAGAACCACCTCACCCTGGAGGTCTTCGGCCTCGACGGCAGCCTCGCGTTCGAGCAGGAGAGCCCCGAGACCCTCTGGTACGCGGACCGGTCCGGGCTGCGGCCCGTCCAGCGCGACGCCCCCGCCCTCTCGCCCGCCGCGGCCCGGCTGTCGGTGCTGCCGGGAGGCCATCCGATGGGCTACCAGGACGCGTTCGACGCGTTCGTGAAGGACACCTACGCGGCCGTGCGCGGCGCCGACCCCGAGGAACTGCCCCGGTTCCGGGACGGGTTGCGGGCCGCGCTGCTGACCGAGGCGGTCGTCGCCTCCGCCGCCACCGGGACCTGGGCCGACGTCCGCCGCACGGCCGACCGGCCGCTGGAAGGAGTACGACACGCATGACGACGAACACCGAGAACAGGCCCGTCACCCTGTTCACCGGCCAGTGGTACGACGTACCGCTGGAGACCATCGCCCGCGACGCCGCCTCCTGGGGCTACGACGGCCTCGAAGTCGACTGCGGCAACCACCTCGACGTGGCCCGCGCCGAACAGGACCCCGGCTATCTCGACGAGTTCCGTGCCCTGCTGGACCGGCACGGGCTCGGCCTGTGGGCCATCTCCAGCCACACCGCGGGCAACGCCGTCGGCACCCCCTCCTTCGACTTCCGGCACCGACGCGAACTGCCCGCGCACATCTGGGGCGACGGTGAGGGCGACGGCATCCGGGCACGCGCCGCCGAGGCCATGAAAGCCACCGCGCGGGTGGCGCGGCGCCTGGGCGTGGACCGCGTGGTCGGCTTCGCGGGTTCCTCGATCTGGCCGTTCGCGGTGGGCTTCCCCGGCGTGGACGACGAGGTGATCGAGCGCGGCTACGAGGACTTCGCCCGGCACTGGAACCCCGTGCTCGACGTCTTCGAGGGCGAGGGCGTGCTGTTCGCCCACGAACCGCACCCCGGTGAGATCGCCTACGACTACTGGACGGCCCGGCGCGCCCTCGAAGCGCTGGACCACCGCCCCTCCTACGGCTTCAACTGGGATCCCAGTCACATGATGTGGCAGGGCGTCGACCCGGTCGTCTTCATCACCGACTTCGCCGACCGCATCCACCATGTCGACTGCAAGGACGTCCGGTTGCGGCCGGGCGACGCCCGCAGCGGCCTGCTCGGCTCCCATCTGCCCTGGGGCGATCCGCGTCGGGCCTGGGACTTCGTCTCCGTCGGGCACGGCGACGTTCCGTGGGAAGATGCGTTTCGCGCCCTCAACACCGTCGGCTACCGCGGCCCGATCTCCGTCGAGTGGGAGGACATGGGGATGGACCGCGCGCACGGTGCCAGGGACGCGCTCACCCGTATCCGTTCGTATCAGTGGCCGACGCCCTGATCCCCGGCCCAGAGAAGGGCGGCACCGTGGTTCCAGCGGCCGAACCGGTCACCCGCACGGCCCGCCGCGCGGGCGGTGCCACCTCCGACGACCTGCGGCGGCAGAACCTGGCCCGGCTGCTCGGCATCGTGCACCGCAGCAACGGCCTGATCCGCGCCGACCTGACCCGGCGCACCGGACTGAACCGTTCGACGGTGGGCGTCTGCCTCACCGACCTGGTGCAGCTCGGTGCGGTCGAGGAAGGACTCGGGGCCTCCGCGACCGGCAAGGGCAGGCCGAGCCCGGTCATCACCCCGGCCCCCGACATCGTGGCGCTCACCGTCAATCCCGAGGTCGACGCCATCACCGTCGGGCTGGTCGGCCTCGGCGGGCAGATCCGCGAGCGCTGGCGGGTGGAGACCGAGCAACGGCTCACCGTCAAGGACGTGGTCGACCGCACCGCCGCCGCGGTCCGTGCCCTGTTGTCGGGCCGGGCGCTGCGGGTCGCCGGGCTCGCCGTCGCCGTACCGGGACAGGTCCGCAGCCACGACGGGCACGTACGGGACGCGGTCCAGCTGGGCTGGCACGAGGAACCCCTCGCCACCGCGCTGGCCGATGCCACCGGCCTGCCGGTCCGGGCCGCCAACGCCGCCGCCCTCGGCCTGTCCGGAGAGGTCGCGTTCGGCGCCGGACGCGGCATCGAGGACCTGGTGTACTTCATCGGCGGTGCCAGCGGCATCGGCGGCGGAGTGGTGTGCGGCGGCCGGATACTCCAGGGGTCGGCCGGATACGGCGGCGAGCTGGGCCACTTCTACGTCGGCGGCCGGCACCTGGCCTGCCCGTGCGGCGCGTCGGGCTGCCTGGAGTCCGAGGTGCTCCAGCACGAACTGCTGGAAGCGTTGGGCCTGCGCCCGCACGAGGCGGACCAGCTCGACGCGGCCCTCGCCCGCAGCGACGACCCGGCCGTCCGCGAACTGGTCCGCCGCGACCTGGAACTGCTCGGCATCGCGGTCCGCCAGGCGGTCAACGTGTTCAACCCGGCCCGTGTGGTGCTCGGCGGCTTCCTCGCCCCGCTGTACCGCAACCGCCCGCCCGACACCGAACTGGGCGGCGACGCGATCCGTGCGAGCCGCGAGTCGGTGCGGGTGGCCGCCGCCGAACTCGGCGCCGACCAGCTCATCATCGGCACCGCCGAACTCGCCTTCGCCGCACTGCTCGACGACCCCGCGGGCCATCCGCCGACCCCGGCGGCAGAACTCCTGCGCTGACGTGCGCCCGCCGGTGCTCCGACGGGCGCGTGGAGCGGACCCGGGAGCGGACCGGGAGGCGGAGGCGTCGGCAGGGCGCCCCTGACCGTTCAGCCCGTCGCCGCGTTGCGCAGCGCCGTATCCAGCCGCCGTACCCAGGCGGCGCTCCGGGCCAGGCCGGCGCGGGGATCCAGCCGGGAGTGGTCCACCTCGACGACGATCCAGCAGTCGTCGTCGGCACCCAGGCCGGCCACCAGGGCGATCAGGTCCAGGTCGCCGTCGCCGGGCTCCCGCCACAGACCGCCGGCCACCGTGGACCGGTAGTCGAGACCGGCCTGACCGCCCGTCCGCGCCGCCGCCAGCGACATGTCCTTCACATGCAGTCCGGCCACCCGGTCGCGGTATCGGCCCAGGATGTCGGACAGCGGCGCTCCGGCCCAGGCCAGATGCCCGGTGTCCGGCCCGAAGGCCAGGTCCGGCCCGGCCGCGTCGAGCACCGCGGCGGTCTCCCGCGCGGTCTCGACCCAGGAGCCCACGTGCGGATGCAGGGCGGGTACCACCCCTTCCGCGCGCAGCGCCCCGGCGGCCTCGGCGAGATGGGCCGCGACATGGGCCAGCCGGTCGGGCCGTGCGTCATGACCGCGCGCGGGACGGGCCATCCGTGGCGCCGAGAGGTCGACGTCCAGGGCGGTGAAGGCCAGGGCGCAGCCGCAGGCGGCGAGCCGTCCGGCCTCGCGGCGCACCCGTTCGACGTCACGGCGCCGGACCGCCGGGTCCTCGTCCCACACCAGGGCCGCGTAGCCGGGGCCGGGGCGCAGCCCGGCCGCCGCCAGCCGGGCCCGGTACCGGGCGGGCGGCTCGTCCGCCGGTGGCGAGGTCTGTACGGCCCCGAACCCGGCCTCGGCGACGGCCTCCAGGATCTCCTCGACGGACGGTGCCGCGGTGAAGTCGAACCAGCCTTCGGCGGTGGCGTAGAAGTGGAGCGGGTTGACGGCGACGGGGTGCCGTCCGGCGTGCCCGGCGCCGACCGTCCCGTCCGCCCCGGTCGCGTCCGCCCCGGTCCTCTCCGCCCCGGTCCCGTTCACCGGCCGGCCGTGAGGGCGCGGGCGGTGCGCAGGGCGAGGGCGACCACGTTCAGGGTCGGGTTGCTGGTGGTGCTGGTGCTCACCACGCCGTTGCCCGCCACATAGACATTGTCTGTGCCCCAAACTTTTCCATGGGTGTCGGCCACCCCGGTCTCCTCGGTACCGAGGCGGGTGGATCCCATCAGGTGCAGACTCCCGCCGGGAGGTGCGACCGAGACGCTCAGGCCGTACGAGGTGTCCCGGAGGGTGTCGGCGACCCGGACGTGGTCGGCGGTCGCCTCCCGGATCCGTTCCCGGTCGGCCGTGGACAGCGCGAACCGGGCGGTGACGGCGGGCAGCCCGAACGGCCCGGTGCGCTCGGCGTCGAAGAGGAGCCGGTTGGCGGGGTCGGGATCGACGGCGACGAACTGTCCGATGTCGGCGGTGTGCCGGGCCGGGACACCGGGATCGAAGCCGGTCACCTCGGTCCAGCCGGGGACGACCTGGGTGTGCCGGGGGCGGACCTCGCTGGAGGGGATCCACACGCCGAACGAGGCGTCGTCGTCGGGCACCCGCGCCAGCAGGGCCGGGTCCAGCCGGATCCGGGAGGTCACCATGGAGTGGTCGGTCAGATACCGGCCGAGGGCCGGCGGGCGGATGCCCGAGGCGTACAGCACCGCGGGCGCGGCCAGCGCGCCGGCCGCGACCACGACCGCGCCCGCCGGGACCGTGACCTCCGGGCCTCCGGTCGCGGGCGCGACGACCACCCCGGTCGCCCGGCCCCCGCTGGTCCGGACGCACCGCACGGCGTGACCGGTCAGCACCTCGACCGCGCCCGGGCGGCCGGCGTCGGTGTCCAGCAGGGCGTCGATCCCGGCGTACCGGGCGGTGCCGTCCGGCTCGACGCGCAGGCCGATGGGCAGCGGCTGCACCTCACGCCCGGCCGGCAGCCCGGTGAACTCGGCGGTCAGGGCGTCGGTCAGCAGCCGCTGACGGACGCCGCCGGCCCCCACCGAGGTGGTGGACCACAGCCGCTCGGCCGCCTCCCGCCACAGTCCGCGCATCTCGTCGGCGTCGATACCGGGCTCGGCCTCGGTGGTGTGGTCGGGGATCGCGCAGACGTGGGACCAGTAGGGCATCATCCCGCCCACCGCGTGCGCGAACCGCTGTCCGCGCAGGTCGGGCAGGGTGCTGTCGGCGTGGCCGTACGGCACGAGCGCGGCCAGCACACGCGGTCCGAAGCCGGCCGAGAGGTCTTCCTCGACCGGGTGGACGTTGCGCAGGTGCGCGCCCGGCTCCAGTCCTGCGGGGACCTCGCCGGGTTCGATCACGAGGACCGACAGGCCCGCCCGGCTCAGTTCGCCCGCGACGGCTGCGCCGCCCGCACCGGAGCCGATCACCACGATGTCCGCCCGCGGCTCCCGGTCCGCGGGTACCTCGCGTCGCAGCCGCACGTGGTCCAGGGGCATCAGCGGGTCCTTTCCTCTGGCCCGACCTGGGCTTTTCCGTTCGGTCGGGCGGATTCGCGCCGAATGCTTGCACGGCGTGTCTGTAACCTGCTAGACATGTTGCCCCCAACAACAAACTAATTCAAGCCACTTGTTCGCCGCGAAGAAGACCGGTCAGGGAGGTCCCGCGTGAGAGTGACATCGGGTCAACGGAACAACAGTGGAACGGACAGGATGTTCTGGTCCCGACCTGAGTGGAGCGGGGCGCAGTGCCCGCGCCGGTGAGCGTCGCGGCAGCCGCGGGCGTCCAGGACGACACGCCCGCGTCCAAGCCGCAGCCCACGGCCGCGGTGACCCGCGCCCGCAGGTCCTGGACCGGATTCTGGTTCTTGCTGCCGTTCCTGATCGTCTTCCTGGTAGTGATCATCGGCCCGGTGCTCTACGCGATCTGGCTCAGTCTCTTCCGGGACCGGCTGATCGGCGGCACCGTCTTCGTCGGCTTCGACAACTACGTACGGGCACTGACGGACGGGGCCTTCGGTTCCTCGCTCCTCAGGGTGATCGGCTACATGGCCGTCCAGGTGCCGGTGATGCTGCTGCTGTCGGCCGGAGCCGCCCTCGCCCTGGACAGCGCCCGGCTGCACTTCGCCCCGGTCTTCCGCATCGTGCTGTTCCTGCCGTACGCCGTACCCGCCGTGGTGGCGGCCCTGATGTGGGGCTTCATCTACGGCACCAAGAACGGGCTGTGGGGCGACCTCGGGGACATCACGGGGCTGAGCCTGCCTGACCCGCTGGCCTCGAACTACGTGGTGGTGGCCATCGGCAACATCTCCACCTGGGAGTTCGTCGGCTTCAACATGCTGATCCTCTACTCCTCGCTCAAACTCGTGCCCACGGAGCGGTACGAGGCGGCGACCATGGACGGCGCCGGCTGGGTGCGGGTGATCCGCCACATCAAGGTGCCCGCCATGAAGAATTCGCTGGTGCTGGCGGTCGTCTTCTCGGTGATCGGCAGCTTCCAGCTCTTCAACGAGCCGAGCGTGCTGAAGAACCTGGCGCCCAACTCCATCTCGTCCACCTACACGCCCAACATGTACGCGTACAACCTGTCGTTCGCCGGTCAGCAGTACAACTTCGCGGCGGCGATCTCGATCCTGTTGGGCATCGTCACCATGATCGTGGCCGCCCTGATCCAGCGGGCCGGCCGGCTCGGGGAGGAAGGCCGATGAGAGGGCTCGCCCTGGGCCGTGCGGCGTCGCCGACGCACCGCCGCAAATCGGTGGTGCTGACCGCCGTCATGACCCTGCTGCTGATCTACACCCTCATCCCGCTCATCTGGCTGGTGGTGAACGCCACCAAGACCCGGGAGAGCATGTTCAGTTCGTTCGGGCTGTGGTTCTCCGGCGACTTCTCGCTCTGGGACAACATCCACGACACGTTCACCTACGCCGACGGAGAGTTCGGCCGCTGGCTGCTGAACACCCTGCTGTACGTGGTGATCGGCGCGGGCGGCGGCACCCTGCTGGCCACCCTCGCCGGGTACGGCCTCGCCCGCTTCGACTTCCCCACCAAGCGGCTGATCCTGCCGGTGATGCTCGGCGCCATCGCCATCCCGGCGACCGCGCTCGCGGTGCCCACGTTCCTGCTGTTCAGCAACGCGGGCCTCACCAACACCCCCTGGGCGGTCATCCTGCCGTCCCTGGTCAACCCGCTCGGGCTCTACCTGGTGCGGTTCTTCGCCGAGGACGCGGTCCCCGAGGACGTGCTCAACGCCGCTCGGATCGACGGCGCCGGGGAGTTGCGGATCTTCCGCTCCATCGCGCTCAGGCTGCTGATGCCGGCCCTGGTCCCGGTGTTGCTGTTCAGCTTCGTGACCTCGTGGAACAACTACTTCCTGCCGCTGATCATGCTCAATGACTCCACCTGGTTCCCGCTGACCGTGGGCCTGAACAACTGGAGCATGCAGAACCAGCAGGCCGTGACCGCCACGGGCCACCCCATCGATTCGATCATCGTCACCGGCTCCCTGCTTTCGGTGATCCCCACCATCGTCCTCTTCCTGGTGCTCCAGCGGTACTGGGAGTCCGGGTTGGCGGCGGGCAGTGTCAAGGAATAGCCGGGACCGGCCGAGGAGAATGTGATGCGACAAGGAAGGCTCCGGGCACTGCTGCGCCGGACACGGCCGGCCCTGGTCCTGGCGGCGGTGGCGGGCATGGTGCTCACCGGCTGCGCCCCCGAACCACGGCACGTGGTCCTGGACACCACCCAGGCAGAGATCGACAAGGCGCTGCACACGCCCACCACCCTGAAATTCTGGTCCTGGTCGCCGCAGGCGGCCGAGATGGCGAAGGCGTTCGAGAAGCAGTATCCGGACATCAAGGTCGAGGTGACCAACGTCGGTGGCAGCGACGTCGCCTACACCAAACTGCAGAACGCCATGAAGGCCGGCTCCGGCATTCCGGACGTGGCCTACATGGAGTACCTGGCGATGCCGCAGTTCGCCCTCCAGAAGTCCCTGACCGATCTGTCGCGGTACACCGACGAGGGGCTGGCCGACCAGTTCTCCGAAGGCGTGTGGTCGCAGGTCGCCGTCCGGGACGGTGTCTACGGGGTGCCGCTCGACTCCGGCCCGCTGGTCCTCTACTACCGGGCCGACGTGTTCGAGAAGTACGGGCTGACCGTGCCGCGCACCTGGGACGAGTACGTGGCCGACGCGAAGAAGCTGCACAAGGCGGACCCGTCGAAGTACATCACCGCCGACACCGGCGACGGCAACGGCGTCTCCGCGATGATCTGGCAGGCCGGCGGCAACCCCTTCACGTCCTCCGGCGCGGACCTCTCGGTGAACCTGTCCGACACGGGCAGCACCCAGTACGCCGACATGTGGGGCGAACTGCTGACGGAGGGCCTGATCGACAACAGGGTCGCCCAGTGGTCGAGCGAGTGGACCACGGGCATGGGCGACGGCACCTACGCCACCTGGGTGGCCGGTGCCTGGGGCGGCTCCGCGCTCGCCTCGCATGTGCCCGCCGGATCCGGGAAGTGGCGGGTGACCACCCTTCCCGGCTACACCTCCACCACCGCTGCCAGCGGACAGAGCGGCGGTTCCGGCCTGACGATCCCCGCGGGCAGCAAGAACCAGGCCGCCGCGATGGGCTTCATCCAGTGGATGACCACGAACGCCACGGCCATGAAGATCTACACCGACGCCGGCCAGATGCCCGCCGTGGACAGCGTGCTCAACTCCTCGTCCTGGCTGAACCGCAAGGACGCCTACCTCGGCGGCCAGCAGGCCGGCAAGGTGTACGCCGCGGCGTCGGCGGCCGTCCTGCCGAACTGGGAGTACCTGCCCTTCGAGCCGTACGCCAACAGCGTCTTCGCCGACACCGTGGGACGTGCCTTCGCCGGGTCCGTGTCACTGCGGCAGGGGTTGCGCGACTGGCAACGGAAGATCGCCGACTACGGCAAGGACCAGGGATTCACCGTCCACTGAACCGGGCCCGTGACGACCACGCCCCGTACCCGCGCCGCCGCAAGGCGGGTGGGGACGGGGCGTGCGTCAACGGCCGTGGGCCGCGTTTCATCAAGCATGTCCTGCGTTCCGCCGTCCTGCTGACGGACCCTCGACGGCGGGATCAACGGCTCCGCGATTCCCATTGCGGCAGGCCATCAAAGATGACTCGCTGTCAATTAATCAAGTCCTCATAAGCATTCTCGGCATATACCTCATTGATCTGACCGCCAAGGAATACCTCATTGTTGATAATGTTTTTTCCGTGAGTTATGCCGATCACTTGATCCGATCCGTCGAAGGGGGTTTTGATGGCAGATCCGCTGCCGCCGAGGGGGTCGACGCCGCAAAGAAGGGTCCATGTCCCTGGTGCCGAACTGGAGTATGGGGAAGTAACTCCACCACAAGACTCCTGATCATAACTACCTACATAGTACACAACATTGACGGGTCCAGAGACGTCGCTCGGATCAACGAAGGCGAGTCCGTAGCCGCCGACCTGGCTAAGCAGTGATCTATCGTTTTCATTAAGGGTGGTCGTGGCGAATGCAATGTCTCCAACAGGTGTGTTGGGATTATTGGGGTCGTAGTTACCGGCTAGGACTCTCCCGTTCATGCCGAATGTCCCGAAGGGCCTACTGCCGTTGTTGTAGCCAGGGATAAAGACTTGGTTCGTCGCGGTGTTCCCTGCGCTCCTGATGCAATGAGCAGCGGTCTCGATCACTCCCGATCTCTTTCCTGACACCACGGAAGTGGCGGTGCAGAACGCATCTTTGCCGTCAAGTGTGAAGAAAAGCGCTCCGACTCTATTGTCCAACACGGCCTGAGTCCGCAACGTCTGTCCGTCCGCCGACACGCCATTTGTGGCGGCCACGGTTGCACGCGTCCGTTCAGGCGTCCAGTAATCCAATGCCTCCTTGGCATGGGGGTCCACCGGTACGGATATGGGTGATAGTGTCGGCTCCTCCGCTCCTCCCGCATTTCCAGCCGCACCCGCAGATGCGGCGTTGAGCGCGCCCATCGTGAGCGCCAGAGATGCAACTACGAGTGCAGTTCTTGATTTCTTCATCGATTCCTCCTGAGTAGAAATATGGACTCGGTTGTCGAGGAGCACGTCAAGTCTGCCGCGCTGGGGGCAACGCACCTATCCACGTTCGGGCGCTCGTTGCCTCTGCCGTAATGGGTATGCCCGTGCCCGGCCCGGGTCAGAACTTCGGATCGGGTGTCTGTGCCGCGCACAGTTCCGCCGCCTCCTCCTCCGTCGCCACCGACGGCGGTGAGCCGTCCAGCGGGCGCTGGGCCGTTTCCTTCATGCAGGCCACGGCGATCACGCCGACCAGGGCCGCCGCCATCGCGTAGTACGCGGGCATCAGGTTCGTACCGCTCCAGCTGATCAGTGCCGTGATCACCAGCGGGGTCGTGCCGCCGAAGAGGGAGGCCGAGAGGTTGTAGCCGACGGAGAGGGAGCCGTAGCGGACGTGGGTGGGGAAGAGCGCGGGGAGGGCGGCGGACATGGTGCCGAGCATGCAGACGAGGGAGAGGCCCAGCATCAGCATGCCGGTGGTGATGGCGGGGATGCCGCCCTGGCGGATCAGGAGGAAGGCGGGGAGGGAGAGGACGAAGAAGCCGAGCATGCCGGTCATCAGGAGCGGCTTGCGGCCGAAGCGGTCCGAGAGCTTGCCGACCTGACTGATGATCAGCATCAGGAAGACCATGACGGCGAGCAGGATGAGCAGGCCGTGGGTCTCGCTGTAGCCGAGTTCGTCGGAGAGGTACGTCGGCATGTACGACAGCAGCATGTAGTCGGTGATGTTGTACGCGCCGACCAGGCAGATGCACAGGATCAGTGTCGGCCAGTACTGCCGGAAGATCTTGGCGAGGTCGCCCTTGGCGGTGGTTTCGATGCCGTCTGCGGCCTCGGTGGCGTGGGCCGTGCCGCCTTCCAGCTTCTGGAAGGCGGGGGTTTCGTCCAGGCGCAGTCGGAGGTAGAGGCCGACGAGGCCGAGGGGGCCCGCGACGAGGAACGGGATGCGCCAGCCCCAGGCCGTCATCTGGTCGGTGTCGAGCAGCGCGGTGAGCGCGGTGACGAGTCCGGCGGCGCCGACGTAGCCGGCGAGTGTGCCGAATTCGAGGAAGCTGCCGAAGTAGCCGCGGCGTTTGTCGGGGGCGTATTCGGCGATGAAGGTGGAGGCGCCGCCGTACTCGCCGCCGGTGGAGAAGCCCTGGACGAGACGGAAGAAGATCAGCAGGGCGGGGGCCCAGAGCCCGATGGAGTCGTGCGAGGGGATGACTCCGATGGCGAAGGTGCCGACCGCCATCATGATCATGGTGAGGGCGAGCACCTTCTTGCGGCCGATCTTGTCGCCCATGGGGCCGAAGAACATGCCGCCGAGGGGGCGTACGAGGAAGGCGACGGCGAAGGTGGCGAAGGAGGAGAGGAGCTGGGTGGTGTCGTTCCCGGACGGGAAGAAGACGTGGCCCAGGGTGACGGCCAGGTAGGAGTAGATCCCGAAGTCGAACCACTCCATGGCGTTTCCGAGTGATGCCGCCTTCACTGCCCGCTTGACCGCCCGATCGTCGGTGACGGTGATGTCGGTCCGGCGCAGTCTGGGGTTCTTCCGTTGCCGGATGGCGCGGAAGAGGGTGGGGTGGCGTTTGATCGCTTCCGGATCGGCCGCCTGTTGGGGGTCGGAGGCCGCCATGGCTGGGTCCTTTCCTCGGGTGTGTCTGTCAGGAAAGGCTTCTGCGCGGTCATGGCGGCCGCAAACCGAATCGTGGCGGGATTGGGATGTCCCTCACATGGCCCCGGACCTCCGGGGCGGCTTCGGGCGGACTTGTCCCGGACCTCCGCGGCGGCTTCGGGCGGACCGGGATCAGATACCGAGATCCTTGATGATCTTCGCTACGTGGCCGGTGGCCTTGACGTTGTAGAAGGCTCGTTCGACTTTGCCTTCTTCGTCCACGACGACGGTGGAACGGATGACGCCGGTCACCGTTTTGCCGTAGAGCTTCTTCTCACCGAAGGCGCCGTATGCGGCAAGGGTCTCCTTGGTGGGGTCGCCGACCAGGGTGACTGCGAGGTTTTCCTTCTCGCGGAACTTGGTGAGCTTTTCGGGCTTGTCGGGGGAGACGCCGATGACGTCGTATCCGGCGCTCGCGAGGAGGTCCAGGTTGTCGGTGAAGTCGCAGGCCTGCTTGGTGCAGCCGGGGGTGAGGGCGGCCGGGTAGAAGTAGACGATGACCTTGCGGCCCTTGTGGTCGGCGAGCGAGATCTCGTTGCCGTCGGCGTCGGGGAGGGTGAAGGCGGGGGCGGTGTCGCCGGGCTGGAGTCGCTCGCTCATGGTTCTCCTCAGGTGGCGCGTGGGATGTACGGGACCGAGCGTAATAGGGGTGCCGCCGGGTGCGGGGGCGGTGGAGCTGACAGACTGTCGACGAAGGTTTACTGGACGAGGATCACGGAGGCGGCGCGGTGTCGGATGCCAGGACCCCTGCGCAGATCGAGGCGGACATCATCAGCAGGCGTGAGCAGCTTGCGGTGGTGCTCGACGAGATCGGGGTGCGGGTGCACCCGAAGACGATCATGGGTGATGCGAAGGCCAAGGCTGCCGAGGCCGTGGACCGGACGGCCGGGCGGGCTTTCGTCGCGGTGAATCGGACGGTGTCGGATGTGAAGGCGCAGTTCGTGTCCGAGGACGGCGCTCCGCGACTGGAGCGGGTGGTGCCGGCGGCGCTGTTCGCGGTGGGTGTCGTGGGGCTGCTGGTGGTGTCGAAGCGGCGGCGGAAGAAGTGATGTGGGGGTCCGTGCACCCCGGAGGCGTACGGATCCGCGGTGAGCAGGTAGGTTGCGGGGCGTGAGCGAGAACACCGACGACAAGCTGCCCATCCGCATGCTGCATGACCGTGTGCTGGTCCGGTCCGATGTGCCGGAGGGCGAACGGCGCTCGGGTGGCGGCATCCTCATTCCGGCGACGGCCGCGGTCGGTCGTCGGCTGGCCTGGGCCGTGGTGGTTGCGGTGGGGCAGAACGTGCGCACGGTCGAGCCGGGCGACCGGGTGTTGTACGACCCCGAGGACCGTGCGGAGGTCGAGGTGCGCGGTGTGGCGTATGTGCTGATGCGCGAGCGGGATCTGCATGCGGTGGCGGCGGACCGGTTCGAGGGTTCGGTGGATTCCACCGGGCTTTACCTGTAGGCGGCCTTTACCTGAGAAGCGGGTCCTGTCCGTAGGCGGGTTTTCATCAAAGGCGGGCTGCGGGCTGTGGGCGGGCTGCGGGCGGACTCCGTCCGTGGCGGGGCTCTGTGTGCGGTCCGGCTCGTTCTGTGGCCGGAGGCAGCGGTGAGTGGGGCCTGGTGACCGGTGTCACCAGGCCCTTTGCATGTTCTTTGCTAGGGTGGATGGCCCCGACGAGACGCGCCGTACCGGGTTCGGAAAAGACGACGCACCTGTGTTCGCGTGTTCTGACTCGTCGGAGGTGCCGTCATGGCGTGGGTTCTGCTGGTTGTCGCCGGTCTGCTGGAAGTGGCCTGGTCGATCGGGATGAAGTACACCGAGGGGTTCACCCGGCTGTGGCCGAGCGTGTTCACGGGCCTGGGGATCGTCGCGAGCATGGTGTTGTTGTCCCATGCGGCGAGGACGCTGCCGATCGGTACGGCGTACGGCGTGTGGGTCGGGATCGGTGCGGCCGGAGCGGCGGTTCTGGGCATGGTGGTGCTGGGTGAGCCGGTGACCGCTGCCCGGATCTTCTTCGTGTCCCTGTTGCTGGTGGCCGTGGTGGGGCTGAAGGCGACCTCGGGTCACTGAGGCGGCGTGGGGGTGCCCTGCGGCGCCGGTGCGGCCGGTGCCGGAGCGGCCGGTGGTGCCGCGGGGGTCGATGGTGCCGCGGGGGTCGGCGGTACCGGGGTGCCGGGGGCGCCGGGAAGGAAGTCGTAGCCGTCTCTGCCGGTGTCGTCGTCCCTGCGGGGGCGGCGGTGGTCGTGGCCGCCGGCGGGGTTGCGGCCGCCGTGCGTGCCGTCGTTCTCCATGTCTCCTTCGATGCTTCCCGGACCCGGCGGGGTGCTTCCGGAGCCGTTGAACGGGGAGTCGGACGGTGTCCCGGTGGTGCCGGGGCCGGTGCTCTCCTCGTCGGGCGGAATGGTTTCGTCGGCGCCGCTTTCGAGGGAGAGATCGAAGTCGTTGACGGTGGTGCCGCGCAGTGCGGCCTCGGTGTACTGGGCCCAGGTCTGGGCGGGTGGGCCGCCGCCGCTGACGCGGGACAGTCCGAGGGCCCCGTAGAGGGGTTTCTGCGCGCCGGTCTCGGGGTCCTGGCCCATGACGGCGATGACGGTGGTGAGGTCCGGGGTGTAGCCGGCGAACCAGGCCGCCCTGTCCTCCTCGGCGGTGCCGGTCTTGCCCGCGGCGGGCCGGCCGGCGGCCTGGGCGGCGGTCGCGGTGCCGCCTTCGACGACGCTCTGGAGGATGGCGGTGGTGGTGTCGGCGGCTTCCCGGCTGACGGCCTGTCGGGTCTTCTGGCCGGGGACCTCCAGGTCGGTGCCGTTCTTGCTGATCTTGTCGACGAGGATGTACGCGCTGTGCCTGCCGTGGTTGGCGAGGGTGGCGTATGCCTCGGCCATGTCCAGGACGCTGGCGGTGGCGACGCCGAGCGCGATGGACGGTGAGGGGGTGAGGTCGGGGGTGCTCGGGGGGATGCCGAGGTCGATGGCGGTCTGCCGGACCTTGTCGGGGCCGACGTCTTCAGCCATTTGGGCGTAGACGGCGTTGACGGATTTGTCGGTGGCGATGCGGACGGTGATGGGTCCGTAGCTGACGTCGTCCTCGTTGGAGGGGGAGTATCCGGTGGGTCCGTCGGGGCCCTGGACCATGCGCTTGTCGGTGCCGTCGTAGAGGGTGTGGGGGGTGATGCGCCGGCCGTCCCGGGTGGTGGAGTCGTGGGCGACGGCGGTGGTGAAGACGAACGGTTTGAAGGTGGAACCGACCTGGTAGTCGCGGCGGGTCGCGTTGTTGACGTACTGCTTGGTGTAGTCGACGCCGCCGTACATGGCGACGACCCGGCCGGTGTCGGAGTCGATGGAGGCGCCGCCGACGCGGACGTTGCGGTCGGCGGTGCGTTCCGTGCTCGTCTGGGAGATGACGTTGTCGTCGACCGACTTCACGAGCGCGTTCTGCTTCTTCTTCTCCAGGGTGGTGGTGATGCGGTAGCCGCCGGTGGCCAGCGTGTTCTCGTCGATGATCTTGTTGTTGGTGAGGTAGTCCTCGATGGCCTGGACGAGGTAGCCGCGTTGTCCGGAGAGTCCGGTGGAGGGCTTGACCTTGCCGGGTTCGGGGAATTCCGTGGCGGCGCGTTCGTCGGCGCCGAGCCATCGTTCCTTGACCATGCCGTCGAGCACGTAGTTCCAGCGGCCGAGGGCCGCGGTCTTGTTCTCGGGGTGGACGACGACGTCGTACGCGCTGGGGGCGTTGAGCAGGGAGGCGAGGTAGGCGCCTTCGGCGGTGGTGATGTCGCCGACGTCCTTGCCGTAGTAGGCCTGTGCGGCGGCCTGGATGCCGTAGGCGTTGCGGCCGAAGTAGCTGGTGTTGAGGTAACCCTCGAAGATCTGGCTCTTGGACTGTTCGCGGTTGAGTTTGACCGCGATGAAGAACTCCTTGGTCTTGCGGATGACGGTCTGTTCCTGGCCGAGGTAGTAGTTCTTGACGTACTGCTGGGTGATGGTCGAGCCGCCCTGTCTGCCCTTGCCCGTGAGGGTGTTCCAGCCGGCTCGGGCCATGGCTCCGAGGTCGACGGCACGTTCGGAGTAGAAGTCGCGGTCCTCGGCGGCGAGGACCGCGCGCTGGACGCGGAGCGGGACCTGCGCGAGTTTGACGTTCTCCCGGTTGACCTCGCCGGAGCGGGCCAGGACGCTCCCGTCCTTGTAGAGGTAGACGTTGGACTGCGCGGTGGCGCTGGCGTTGGCGGCCGGGATGTCGACGAGTTCGTATCCGGCGATGAGACCGCCGACCAGGAGTGCGGCGAGAAGGAGGACGGCGCCGAGTGCCGTCCGCCAGCTGGGGACGGCGCGGCGCCACCCGGTGCGCCGGGGATTCCCGGCCGTGCCGCCCGCGTCGTCCTGTCCGCTGTGGTCGCCGTGGGCGGACGGGTTCCTGGGCTCCCAGCCCCGGTGCTCGTGCTTCCCGTTCGGCTGCTGTGGCTCGTCGCTCATGTCCGTGCAGACTCCTCGGCCGCGGTCAGTTCCCCCATAGTGCCCTTTTCTGGGTAATAAGCCCCGGATCGACCCCTGAAAAGCGGTCGCGGTCGCTGTCTTCGCTGCTCTAGAGTCGTGCGCTTTGGCGTCCAGCGCCGTTGGACGTCCGGGCTGTGAGGGGGTGGACGAGGTGCGGTTGTACGCGGTGGTGGCGGCGGGTGGGTTCCGGCGCTACGCCACATACCGGAGCGCGACGGCGGCGGGAGTGTTCACCAACACCGTCTTCGGTTTCATCATGGCGTACACCTATGTGGCGCTGTGGGACGAGCGTCCGCGGCTCGGCGGCTACGACCTGCCCCAGGCGCTCACCTACGTGTGGCTGGGCCAGGCGCTGCTGATGACCTGCGCCATGATGGGCGGCGGTTTCCAGGACGAGTTGGTCGAGCGGATCCGTACGGGTGATGTCGCGGTCGATCTCTACCGGCCGGTCGACCTCCAACTGTGGTGGCTCGCGGGTGACGTGGGCCGTGCGGCGTTCCATCTGCTGGGCCGTGGCGTCGTGCCGATGCTGCTGGGCTCGCTCGCCTTCGATCTGGCGCTGCCCGCCTCGCCGGGGATCTGGCTGGCGTTCCTGGTCTCGGTCGCGCTCGGTGTCCTGGTCAGCTTCGCGATCCGCTATCTGGTGGCGCTCTCGGCGTTCTGGCTGCTGGACGGGGTGGGGGTGGCGCAGATCGCGTCGCTGGCCGGGATGTTCTTCTCCGGGATGCTGCTGCCGCTGACGCTGTTCCCCGGGGTGCTGGGCGAGCTGGCGCGCGTGTTGCCGTGGTCGTCGCTCCTCCAGGTGCCGGCCGATGTGCTGCTCGGCAAGAGCACGGGGTGGGGTCTGGTGGAGGCGTACGCCTTCCAGGGCGGCTGGGCGCTGGCCCTGTTGCTGCTGGGGCGATCGGTGCAGTCGGCGGCGACGAGGAGGGTGGTGGTTCAGGGTGGCTGAGACAACCGGTGCGGCGGGGGCGGCCGGGGCGGTGGACACGCCCGAGGCGGTGGACGCGCGCGAGGTGGTGAGCGCGCCCGAGGTGGTGTTCGTCGAGCGGTCGGCGCTCGTCGACGGGGTCCGGGCGTACGGGCTGATCGCGGCGATGTGGTTGCGCTCGACGATGGCCTACCGTGCCTCGTTCGCGATGACGGCGTTCGGGAGCTTCGCGGTGACCGCCTTCGACTTCATCGCGATCCTGATGATGTTCTCGCACGTGGACGCGCTGGGCGGTTACACACTGCCGGAGATCGCGCTGTTGTACGGGGCCACAGGAACCGCGTTCGGTCTCGCCGACCTCGTGATGGGTTCGATGGACCGGCTGGGGCGGCGGGTGCGTGACGGCACGCTGGACACCCTGCTGGTGCGGCCGGCGCCGGTGCTCGCCCAGGTCGCGGCGGACCGGTTCGCCCTGCGCAGAGTGGGGCGGATCACCCAGGGTGCGCTGGTTCTCGGGTACGCGCTGGTGACGCTGGACATCGGGTGGACGCCGCTGAAGGTGGCGATGATTCCGCTGATGCTGCTGAGCGGCGCGGCGATCTTCGCGTCGGTGTTCGTGGCCGGGGCGGCGTTCCAGTTCATCGCGCAGGACGCCTCCGAGGTACAGAACTCCTTCACGTTCGGGGGAAACACGCTGCTCCAGTACCCGCCGTCGATCTTCGCGACGGATCTGGTGCGCGGGGTCACGTTCGTGGTGCCGCTGGCCTTCGTGAACTGGCTCCCCGCGCTGTACGTACTGGGCCGGGACTATCCGCTGCGCCTGCCGGACGGGGTTGCGTTCCTGCCACCGGTGGTGGCGGGGCTGTGCTGGCTGCTCGCGGGTCTGGCGTGGCGCAGGGGCCTGCGGGCGTATCGGAGCACGGGAAGTTGACGGGAACAACAGGGGCAGGGCCGGGCAGGGCGAGCGCAAGGGCAGGGGCATCGGACATGAACACAGAAACCGACACCGACACTGGTACGGGGATGGGGACGGGTACGGGCACGGGTTCGGGCGCAGATCCCGACACCGCCTTCATCACACTCGACCACGTCGAAAAGGTCTTCGACGTGCGCCGCAAGACCGGCTTCCTGCGCAGCGAACGCCATCAGGTGCGGGCGGTCGACTCCCTCAGCTTCCGTGTCGCACGCGGCGAGATGGTCGGCTACATCGGCCCGAACGGCGCCGGGAAGTCCACCACGATCAAGATGCTGACGGGCATCCTCACTCCGAGCGGTGGCCGGCTGAGAGTGGCGGGCATCGACCCGTCCAGGGAACGCATGAGGCTGGCGCACCGGATCGGTGTGGTGTTCGGCCAGCGCACCACGCTCTGGTGGGATCTGCCGTTGCGCGACTCGTACCGGCTGGTGCACCGGATGTACCGGATTCCCGATGCCCGGTTCCGCGAGAATCTGGCACGTTGTGTAGAACTCCTCGATCTTGCCGAGTTGTTGGACGTTCCTGTGCGGCAGTTGTCGTTGGGCCAGCGGATGCGCGGCGATATCGCGGCGGCTCTGCTGCATGATCCCGAGGTGTTGTATCTGGACGAGCCGACGATCGGTCTCGATGTGGTGTCCAAGGCCAAGGTCCGTGGATTCCTGCGGGATCTGAACGCCGAACGCGGCACGACCGTGCTGCTCACCACGCACGACCTGACGGATATCGAGCAGCTCTGCAAGCGGGTGATGGTGATCGACCACGGCCGTCTGATGTACGACGGGGCGCTCGCCGGGTTGCATGAGGTGGGGGAGAGCGAGCGGATGCTGGTGGTCGACCTGGAGCGCCAACTCCCGCCCATTCAGCTGGAATCGGCGCCTTCGGTCCGTACGGTGAAGGTGGAGGGGCCGCGTCAGTGGTTGGCCTTCCCGGCCTCGGAGTCGGCCGCACCGCTGGTCGCCCGGATCGCCGCGGACTACCCGCTGGTCGATCTGTCGGTACGGGAGCCGGACATCGAGGCGGTGATCGCGAAGATGTACGCGTCGGCCGACAGCATGTAGGCGGTGGCGGTGGCGGTGGCGGTGGCGGTGGCGGTGGCGGTGGCGGTGGCGGGTGGCGGGTGGCTCGGTGGCCGGCGGCAGGTGGCAGGTGGCAGGTGGCGGGCGGCTCGGTGACGTGTGGCTCGGTGACGGGGAGCGTATGCGTTCAATAGGCTGAGCGGTATGACAAGTGACCTTCCCGATATGCGTGCTTCCGATGCCGAGCGTGAGCGGGTGGCCGAGACCCTGCGCGAGGCGGTGGCCGAGGGCCGCCTGGAGATGGAGGAGTTCGACCAGCGGCTCGAAGCGACCTACAAGGCGCGCACGCACGGGGAGTTGACGCCGCTCGTCCGTGACCTTCCGGCACCGGGCACCCAACTGCCTCCGGTGGGCCCCGCCCCGGTTCCTGCGGCGGCCGGTTCGGCGGTGCGCTGGGCGGACCGTATCGGCAAGCCCGCCACGTCGCGCGGCGCGTTCGCATTCTGGGGAGGGTTCCGCCGACAGGGCAACTGGACGGTGGGCCGGAAGTTCACCGCGTTCGCGATGTGGGGCGGCGGTGAGATCGACCTGCGCGAGGCCCATTTCGAGGACCGTGAGGTGGTCATCCGCTGCTTCACGCTCATGGGCGGTATGCATGTCACGGTCCCGCCGGAGCTGAACGTCGAGGTCAGGGGCATCGGCATCATGGGCGGCTTCGGCGAGCGCACCAAGGACGAAGCCGTAACGTCCCCGGACTCCCCCCGCGTGCGGATCACCGGCTTCGCGCTGATGGGAGGCGTCGGAGTCGAGCGCAAGCGGAGCAAGGCGGAGAAGCAGCGGCTGAAGGACGCGGAGAGGGCGCGGGAGTTGGAACGGGAGCGCCCCCACTCGCGCGAGCAGGGGCGGCTGGAGAAGGGCGAGTAGCACGGCGACCGGTCCTGTCCCGAGCGGTTCCCGCGGTCTGCCCGCTGTCAGAGTTCGTCCGAGGCGGGCGGGTCGTGTCGCCGGGCCGACAGATCCCCCGCGCTGCCGCGCCGCAGACGGCCGCGCGGGAGTGCGGACGTTCCGACAACGCGCTCGCGCGACTGAAGAGCGCCCGACCAGGACAACTGGCCGGGCGCTCGTGATGCCGCGTGCGGGTGCTCGTGCTACGACCGCTTGAATTCGCCGTCCACCACGCCGCCCTCGAACGCGGCCCACTCGCCGGGGGTGAAGACGAGAGCGGGGCCGTTTCCGTTGTCCTTGCTGTCACGCATGGCCACGCGGCCATCGCCGAGGAACGCGACCTCGACGCACTCGGCCTGGCCGTTGCTGCGGCTGCTCTTGCGCCACACCGCGCCCGTCAGGTCGGAACTCTTCACTTCTACAGCTCCCTTGTTGCTTGGAGTAGAAGGCTCTGTGTCTCCTCGTGGTTCAAGGCAGAGCCCCAGATCGCCTTGAAGGCTGCGTCGTAGCGATCGATCTCATGGGGCTTGTCGAGATACAGAGCCCCGGTGAAGCCCTCCACGTAGACCGTGGGCGGCTCCGTGTCCCGACCGTCGCCGTTGGTCGGGAAACGCATCTTGACGAACGGGCCGGACATGATGCCCGCGTGCAGGCCCGCACTGAACGGCACGACGCGGACGGCCACGTTGTTCAGCTCGTTCAGCTCGACCAAGCGTTGCAACTGGTCGCCCATCACTTTGGTGCCCCCTACGGGGCGGCGAAGAACGGCCTCGTTGAGAGCGACTTCTACCGTGGGCGCCGCCGTCACTCTGGTCAGGAGTGCTTGCCGTGCGATGCGCACCTCTACGCGCCGCGCGATTTCCTCGTCAGGCACGCCGGGGTTGTCGTTACGCATCAAGGTCTCGGCGTATGCCGGTGTCTGGAGAAGCCCCGGCACCAGTTCGGATGAATACCAAGACAGGCGTTCGGCAGCTTCTTCGAGCCCGATGTAGAGGTCGAAGCCCTCGGGGATCACGTCGCCGTAGGCGTGCCACCAACCCCGGTTCTTCGTCTCCTTGGCCAGACCCATCAGGCCCTTGGTCAGTTCGCCGTTCGCCCCGTACACCTTGCACATGGCTTCGACGTCGAGACTCCGGAGCGATACCTGACCGGTCTCGATGCGCCAGATCTTGGGTTCCGACCACTCCAACTGCTTGGCGGCGGCGCGCACGGTCAGGCGCGAGGCGTTGCGCAAGTCGCGCAGGTGCCGACCGAGTTGCCGTCGGGGAACCGTCGAACCAGTCGTCGCACCATTCACGGGTGGCCCCGCCTTCCTTCAATACGGATGCCTCTTGCACCCGGAATGTAGTCGCCAGGGGTTCCTATCCGCAATGTCGCATGTGCGTTCGGGTGCTGCGGATCGGATATTTAAAAACGTAGTCTTGCATAACAGAGTCCTGCGATGCTTCACTCGTAACCCAACAGCACCGCCGCGAACACGCCGTGTGATCGCGGGCATGGCGAGGGAGTACGTAGCGCGATGAATCCGCTGATCTTTGGCTACATGCGTGTGCCCGACGACATGAGCGACGAGGAGGCGCGGCAGAAGCAGGACGACCTGAACACCTACGCCGAAAACAACGGCTTCCAACTGGCGACGGTGTTCCACGAGTACGTGCCGGGAGCGCAGTCGGCGTTCACCGAGTTGGTCGAGGCGGTCCAGCACGCCGAGGCGAAGCATGTGGTCGTGCCGTCCTACCGGGACTTGGCACTCAACAAGTCGCTTCAGGACGCCATGCTGACGCACCTCTCCTGCTTCACCGGTGCGGAAGTCGTCAGTTTGGACGAGTGCTCGTGACGCGCCCGGAGGCGCCGTACCGGCCGCAGAGTGTGCGCTTTCTCGATCAACTGTCCCTGGTCGCCGTACGTTCAGCCGTTTCGACGTCGCGTCACTTCCTGCGACTCACCCTGTCCAAGTGGCAGGCGGCGTTCATCGAGGACGACGCCCTTCTGATCGCCTCGGAACTCGTGACCAACGCCATCGCGGCCACCGGGATGCCGGCCGGGAATCTGACGTGGGAAGAGCTCGAAGAGCTCGACCTCGTCCACGTGCGCCTGGTTGGGCTGGAGGACAGTGTCGTCATCGAGGTCTGCGACGTGTCGGATGAACCGCCCACGCTCAAGCACGCCGACGACGACGCCGAGCACGGGCGCGGTCTTCTGCTCGTTCAGCAGCTTGCCAAGCGCTGGGGTTCCTACCGCACCGCGAGCGGCAAGGTGGTGTGGGCGGAACTGGCCGTTGGTCCGCCGCAACCGGCACCGCTGCCGAAACGGCGGAAGTCCGAGCGGCCTGTGGCCGGTCCGGCAGCACAGTCGGACGCCGGGCTTCTGCAGCGCGTGTTGGCGGGGCTTGAAACGGCCTTATGACCGCGAACTCCGACGCCGCCCGGAAGTTTCCTGGTTCCGGGCGGCGTCTCCCTCCCTGGGCGGGCCGGCCCCGCCGCTCCCGCGGCCGGCCCGCGGTCAGAGTTCGTCCGAGGCGGGCGGGTCGTGTCGCAGGGCCGTGAGGTCCACCAGCGAGCCCAGCCGCTGGTATCCCGTGTCGTTCAGGTGGAGATGGTCGCCGCTGTCGTAGGCGGGCAGCAGACGGGCCGTGCGGTACGGGTCGCGGGCCGCGCGGTCGAAGTCGACGACCGAGTCGAAGACTCCGCCCGCCCGGATGAGCTCGTTGACCCGTTCCCGTACGGCGTCCCGCTCCGGTGTCCAGCCGCGGTACCCCTCGTACGGCATCAGTGTCGCCCCGACGGTCCGCAGTCCGTGTGCGTGGGCGCGCAGGGTCAGGGACCGCAGGGCATCCACGATGCGCTGCGGGTCGGTCTCCTGCGGGTACTGCTGCACGTCGTTGATGCCGAGCGCGATGACGACCGTCCTCACGCCCGCGACATCCAGTACGTCGCGGTCGAAGCGGGCGCTCGCCCGCACGCCGTGGCCGTCGCGCAGGAGGCGGTTGCCCGCGATGCCCGCGTTGGCCACCGCGTACTGGCCGCGCAGCCGGTCGGCGAGCACATCGGGCCAGCGGCTGTTCGCGTCGAGGGTGGAGCCGGAGCCCGCGGTGAGCGAGTCCCCGATCACCGCGATCGTTCCGTCGGCGCTCACGTTGTGGACGTCGACGGCGGTGAGGTAGCGCCAGTCGGTGGTGCTCCGGGTGCCCCGCTCGTCCTCCACGTACGACGTCTGGTGGGAGCCCGTGTGCAGGGTGACGGGCCCCTCGGCGGCAGGGGTGCGCAGGGTGACGACGAGATCGGCGTCGGCGACGACCGGCACGACGACCGGATCGCTGACGATCTGTCCTCCCGCGGCGATGGTCACGACGGTGGCGCCCTGGAAGGTCACGGGGTGGGAGGCGATCGCGGCCTGGTCCACCACCAGCGGGTACGTGCCGAAAAGGTTGGAGAGCGTGATGCGGGCCGCGTCGCCGTTGACGCTGGTGTGCACGACGTTACGGATGGTGCGCCGGGTCGGGGCGTCGCCGTCGTACGGGTCGATCACCCCGGCCGTGGGCGCCGCCGTCCAGGTGCTGAGCCAGAGACCGGCGGAGTGCGCCGGTGCGGCGGGTGTACGGGCCACGGACCGCGGGTCGGGTGCGGCGACCGACTGTGACCGGGCGCCGGCGCCGGGGGCGAGCAACGAGCCGGCGAACGCCGCGCCGGCGGCGAGCGTGGCGGTGCCCGCCAGGAGGGCGATGAGCAGGGCGGACCCCTGGCGCCTGGACATGGGCGGTGTGTCTCCTCGTGGTTGGTCGGTCGGGCCGGGGCGGACCGGTCGGGTCGGTCGGGCCGGTCGGGTCGGTCGGGCCGGTCCCATGATGGGGCAAGGTGCCGGGAACTCGACGTGCGGCCCGGGAGTAGGTCAGGTAAGGACAATGCGTACGGTGCAGCGGGGGCGGTGTGTACGCGGACGGGTGGAGCGGATGGAACGGATCGACGGGACCGGACCCGGGGAACAGGGCGCGGGGCAGCCGGAGCGTGCCCGGGAGCGGGTGGCGGGCGCGGCCCGCTCCGTACCCGGTGGCCGCCAGGCTCCTCTCGCCTCGTTCGCGTACACCGCGGCCGACGAGGAGAAGCGACGCGGCGTACGCCGGATGAAGACCACGGCCACGGGCCTCCTTCTGCTGGTCGCGCTCGTGTACGTCCTCGCCACCTGGGCGAAGAGCGCGGGTGTGAGCGGCTGGCCGGGCTTCGTCGCCGCGGCTGCCGAGGCGGGCATGGTGGGTGCGCTGGCCGACTGGTTCGCTGTCACGGCGCTGTTCAAGCGTCCGCTCGGCCTGCCGATCCCGCACACCGCCATCATCCCCACGAAGAAGGACCAGCTCGGGGCCTCTCTGGGTTCCTTCGTCGGCGAGAATTTTCTCTCCGGCGATGTCGTGCGCGGCCGTATCCACGCCCTGGGCGTCGGTGGTCGGCTCGGATCCTGGCTGGCCGAGCCGGAACACGCCGACCGGGTCACCGCCGAGCTGTCGACCGCGCTGCGCGGTGCGCTGACGGTCCTGCGGGACTCCGATGTGCAGGCCGTGGTGGGTGAGGCGATCACCCGGCGGGCCAACGCGGCGGAGATCGCCCCCGGCCTCGGCAAGATGCTGGAGAAGATCGTCGCCGACGGTGGCCACCGCAAGATGGTGGATCTGGTCTGTGTGCGCGCCCACGACTGGCTGGTGCTGCACGAGGATTCGGTGATGAACGCGGTGCAGGGCGGGGCCCCGGGCTGGACGCCGCGGTTCGTCGACAAGCGGGTGGGGGAGCGGGTCTACAGGGAGCTGCTGCGCTTCGTCACGGAGATGCGGGACATGCCGGGGCACCCGGCGCGCGGTTCGATCGACACCTTCCTGACGGACTTCGCGTCCGACCTCCGGACGGACGCGGACACCCGGGCTCGGGTGGAGCGGCTGAAGTCGGAGATCCTGGGGCGCGGCGAGGTCCAGGACGTCATCGCGTCGGCCTGGTCGTCGGTGCGCACGATGGTGATCGCCGCGGCGGAGGACGAGCAGAGCGAGCTGCGGCTTCGGGCGCGCGCTTCACTGCTGACGTTCGGCGCGCGGCTGGCGACGGACGGACGGATGCAGGCCAAGCTGGAGGGCTGGCTGGAGGACGCGGCGGTCTATGTCGTCACGACGTACCGCGCGGAGATCACGTCGCTGATCAGTGACACGGTCGCGGGGTGGGACGCGGACCAGACGTCGCGGAAGATCGAGGCGCACATCGGCCGTGACCTGCAGTTCATCCGGATCAACGGCACGGTGGTGGGTGCGCTGGCGGGGCTGCTGATCTATACGGTGTCGTGGGCGCTGGGGGCGTAGGGGCCTTGGGGCGCCGGGGTGCCGGAACGGGATCCGGTGCGTACTGGTCTGTCGTGCGGGTGCGGGTGCGGGTGCGGGTGCGGGTGCGGATGTGTCCCGTCCCGTCCTGCCGTACGAATACGGGCCCGGGTGGCGCGGGGAGGGAGTGTCCCTCCC
>NZ_JBHVRW010000042.1:0-47598 GCF_042885475.1 Streptomyces sp. NPDC058051 | reverse complement strand
ACCGAACTCCACGACGCCTTCGTCTCCCTCGCCTGCAGCCTCATCTGCTACAGACGCCTCAAGAAAGCCCGCTCATGATCGTGTTACGAGCTCTAAGGGCTGTCCCGCAAGTACGGTCGTGCCGTGACCTGAGGGGTTTCTCTGGCCCGGAACCTGGACCGCTGGCCTACCGACCTCGGCCGGCGGAGCCAGGGCGCGTAGGTCTGGACCGTGTATGGACTCAAGGCCCACGACTGAGATGATCTTCATGTGGGGGCTGTGATCACGGCGTCGAAGCCGTCATGGATAGCGCCGTACTCCGGGCTGAGTCCCAAGCAGTTCGGGAAGCTGATCGCCATGCTGCGGCGCGGAGGTCCGCCCCTTGTTTGCAGGGGCCGTCCGTGGAGTCTTCGGCTGGAAGACCGGGTGTTGCTGGTTGCCGCGTACTGGCGGACGAACCTGACCTTGCGGCAGTTGGCTCCCTTGTTCGGGATCTCGAAGTCGGCCGCGGGCCGGATCGTGAGCCAGCTCGGCCCCTTGCTCGCGCTGCGGCCGCGGAGCCGCTTCCGCAGAGACACGGTGCTGATCGTGGACGGCACCCTGGTGCCGACGCGGGACCACGGCGTGGCGGAGCAGTCCAGGAACTACCGCTACTCGACCAACCACCAGGTCGTCATCGATGCCGACTCACGTCTTGTTGTCTGCGTCGGCCGGCCTGTGCCTGGCAACCGCAACGACTGCAAGGCATGGGAACTGTCCGGAGCCAAGAGCTCGGTCGGCAACACCACCGTGATCGCCGATGGTGGCTACCGCGGCACCGGTCTGATCATCCCGCACCGCCGAGACCCCGGCCAGACCGAGCTACCGGCCTGGAAGGAAGCCCACAACGCCTCCCACCGCAAAGTCCGCGCCCGAGTTGAGCACACCTTCGCCCGCATGAAGACCTGGAAGATCCTCCGCGACTGCCGTCTGAAAGGCAACGGCGTCCACCACGCCATGCTGGGCATTGCCCAGCTGCACAATCTTGCGCTAACCCGATGAGCGAGGGGTTCAGCCCGGTTCCGCCGCGCTGGAGCCCGCCGGTTTCGAGGGTCTCTGGTGCCCGCACTCCAGCCGTGTGCCGTCCGCGTCACTCACTGTGTACTCCAGGACGACCTTGGTCGGGTCACCATCCTCGTAGAGCCACACCGTGATGCCCTCCTGGCAGACAGCGGTAGAGAACCAGACATCGATCCCCTCAACCTCCGGAGCGACCGTGAAGACCTCCCCGGGCTTCAGCCAGTAGTCCTCACCGTACGGCTCGACGAAGAGCCAGAGGTCGCCGTCGCCCACATTCTCCACAGGCAACCTGCTGCGTCCCAATTGTCCCCCAAAGACCGCTGCCTCCATGAACCTCTACACGCTATCCACCCAGCTGGCTTCGGCGCCTTCAGGTGGCACTCGTCCCACCGGTCCTTTGCGGGACAGCCTTTAGTACTCCGGCTGTAGATCGCGATCTTCATGATTCGGCGACTTGCCTCCGATAGTGGCCAGCCTTGGAGAGGGCCTGGTGTCGATGTCGCCAGTCGGATCAACTGAGCCGGTGGGTGTCGTCGTGGGTGGGTCGGGCGGCGAGGGTGATGAACAGCCGCTGGATCTTGTTGCAGGTGAGCGGTGTGAGGTCGCTCGGTACCGGCCGGCGGGCGTGTTCGTCGGCCCGGACGACAGCGAGGAAGGCATGGGCGAGCATGGCCAGGGTGACCCAGCGGGACCAGGACGTGTGGCGGCGGACCTGCCCCGGGCGCGGCGGCTGCCCGGTCCTCGGTGCCGTGTCGTCCCCGGTCGGCGCTACAGCCACCCCTGCTGACGCGCCGCCCGTACCGCCTCCATCCGGTTGCGTGTGCCTGTCTTGCCGATGGCCGACGACAGATAGTTCCGTACCGTCGACTCGGACAGATGCAGCTTCGCCGCGATGTCGGCGACCGTCGCCCCGTCCACGGAGGCGTTCAGCGCGTCCCGTTCCCGCGCGGTGAGTGGGCTCGGTCCGGCGCTGAGCGCGGCGGCGGCCAGCGCGGGGTCGATGACCGTCTCCCCGGCCAGCACCCGGCGGATCGCCGTCGCGAGTTCCTCGACCGGACCGTCCTTGACCAGGAAGCCGGCCGCCCCGGCCTCCATCGCTCGGCGCAGATAGCCGGGCCTGCCGAACGTGGTGAGGATCAGCACCCGGCAGTCCGGCACCTCCTCGCGCAGATCGGCGGCGGCGTCCAGTCCGCTGCGGCCGGGAAGCTCGATGTCCAGAAGTGCCACATCGGGGCGGGAGTTCAGCGCGGCGGCCACGATCTCGTCCCCGGCGGCGACCTGGGCCACGACCTCGATGTCCGGCTCCAGACCGAGCAGCAGGGCGAGCGCGCCGCGCATCATGCCCTGGTCCTCGGCGAGCAGGACTCGTACACACTTCGCGGGCCGCTCGTCGGGCATGTCAGTCATGCCGCCAGCGTAGCCAGGGAGCCGCCGCGCGAACCCGCCCCGGCGGGGCGGAGGCGGGTGAAAGGCGTAGGAAAGGCGCAGGAAAGACGCCGGTGGACGCATCACCGCTTCGACGAACCGGTCCCCGCCCCGCCGTGTGGGCCGAGGTCGAGGCGTCGGGTCACCCCGTCGACTCCATCGCGTCCACGGGCAGTTCCGCGGTGACCACGAACCCGCCGTCCGCTCCCGCGCCCGCCTTCAGGGAGCCGCCCGCCGCGGCGAGACGTTCGGTGAGCCCCTTCAGGCCGGTGCCGCCGATGCCCGGCGTGGGCGGTGCGGCGGAGGCGGACGGACCGCGGCCGTTGTCCGTGATCGTCAACCGGACGCGGTCGGGGGTGCCGTCGACGACGAAGGTGCAGGTGGCGGCGTTGCTGTGGCGTACGACGTTGGTGACGGCCTCCCGCACCACCCAGCCCAGCAGTGCCTCCGTCTGCGGGGCGAGCGGTGGCCCCGAGCGGCGGAGTACCGGCTCGATTCCGGCGGCGGCCAGCGCGGACCTGGCCCGGTCCAGTTCGGTGGCGAGGCTCCCCTCGCGGTAGCCGGTGACCGCCTCGCGGATCTCGGTGAGGGCCTGGCGGCCCACGGACTCGATGTCCGTGACCTGGCGGAGCGCGGCGTCCATGTCGTGCGGCGCGAGCCGGCGCGCGGCCTCCGACTTGACGACGATCACGGAGAGCGTGTGGCCCAGCAGATCGTGCAGATCGCGGGAGAACCGCAGCCGTTCCTTCTCGACGGCGGTACGGGCCAACTCCTGCCGGGTGGCGCGCAGTTCCTTCACCGTCTCCGCAAGCGTGAGGATCGCGGCGGTCACGGCGCCGGAGATGAAGGTGCCGTAGCCGATGGTCCATGGGTCCGAGCCGCCGTTCCCCCGCCAGACGGCGACGAGGGTGGCGACCACGGCCAGGGAGAGCAGACCGACGACCAGGTACCGCCGGCGCAGGATCGCGCCGCAGGCCAGCGAGAGCAACGGGAAGAACAGCAGCCAGCTCCCGCCGTAGCCGATCGCGAGCGCGAACGTGACGGCGGCCATCGCGGCGAGCAGCCCGTACGACACCGGGCTCTCGCGCTTCCTCCGGTCGAAGCCGCGGAACACCACGGAGATGTAGAGGGAGTTGAAGGTGAACAGCCCGAGACCACCGAGCCAGGGGTTGGCGGCCTCGCCCTGGAAGAGGTTGGAGAAACTGCCCAGACCCATCAGCAGCCAGGGCAGCAGGGCGTACGGTCCGGGCGGGCCGGGGCGGCGGTTGCCGCGCCGTGCGCGCGGTCCCTTCCAGGTACGCCAGCCCTCTCCCGCGCTCGTTCGGTTCCTGGACATCTCCGCTCCCGTCACGCGGTTCTCGTGTGTCAGACATTCCTCACGTGTCACGCGGTTCTCGTGTGTCAGACCGTCCTCACATGTCACGCGGTCCTCGTGTGTCACATGGTCCTTGCATGTCGGAGGGTCCTTGCGCGTCACACGGTCCTTGCGTGTCGCATGGTCCTTGCATGTCACATGGTCCTCGCGGACCGACGGTATGAGATCACCGCATACGCGCCGAACAGCAGGAGCCACGCGCAGAGCACGGCGACCGTGCCGATGCCGGGCGCGTGCCCGTCGGTGGTCGCCCAGCCCAGGTCGGCGAACCGGTGGGCGGGGGTGAACCGGCCGAGGGAACGCAGCCACCCGGGAAGCACCTCCAGCGGGAACCAGAGCCCGCCGACGATCGCGAAGCCCATCAGACAGGCCACATTGACGGCCCCGGTGCCCTGCGGGGTGAGCCGGTAGCCGTTGCCGAGGCCGAGCAACGTGAACGGCAGCGCGCCGATCCACAGCAGCAGCGCCAGTGTGATCCACTGCCAGACCTCCAGCCGCACCCCGTTGACCAGCCCGCCGGCCAGCAGCACCGTCAGGACCGTCGGCAGGACGGTCACCGAACCGCTGATCGCCCGGCCCACGACCGCCCGCGACGGGGCGAGCGGGGTGACCCGCAGCTGCTGCAGCCAGCCGAGCGTCTTGTCGGAGGCGACCCCCGTACCGATCGACATGGCGGAACCCAGCGCACCGTATGCGGCCATGCCGACCATCGAGGCCGTCTTCCAGCCATCGACGTTCCCGCCGCCCCCGATGTTGGTGAAGAGCAGATACATCATCACCGGCATCCCGGTCCCGAAGATCAGGAAGAAGCCGTCGCGCAAGGTCCTGCGCACTTCCAGCACGATGTAGCGGAACATCACACGGTCTTCCTGTCGGAGTCGGTCGTGGTCGCGGACGGTGCGGCAGCCGGTGTCGCAGCCGGTCCGGAATTCGGTACGAAAGTGGGTACGGCAGCCCGCGCGGCAGTCGCTACGGAAGCCGGTGCGCCAGTCAGTCCGGACGCCGGTGCCGCAGCCGGTGCGGCAGTCGCTACGGAAGCAGGTGCGGTGAGGGCGAGGAACGCGTCCTCCAGCGTGGCCCCGGAGACCCGGAGGCCGCGGATCGCGCTGCGTCGGGCCAGCTCCACCACGGTGGCGTCCGAGTCGTCGGTACGCAGCAGCGCCCGGTCCCCGGACACCTCGACGGCGATGACACCGGGCAGCAGCTCCAGGCCCTCGGCCGGCCGGCCCGCCAGGTCGAAGGAGACGAGGCCGCCGCCGGCCGCGCCCCTGATCGTCTCGCCGCTGCCGTCCGCGACGATCCGTCCCCGGTCGATGACGACGATCCGGTCGGCGTTCTCGTCGGCCTCCTCCAGATAGTGGGTGGAGAAGAGGACGGTGTTGCCGCGCCGGGCGTAGGCACGCATCGATTCCCAGAACGTCCGGCGCGCCTCCACGTCCAGGGCGGCGGTCGGTTCGTCCAGAACGATCAGCTCCGGGTTGCCTGCCAGCGCGACGGCGAAGCGGACGCGCTGGATCTGGCCGCCGGACAGTTTGTCGATGCGCCGGTTCGCGTACTCCTGGACGCCCGCCAGGGAGAGCGCCTCGGCCACCGGCATCGGCTGCGGATAGGCCGAGGCGACGAAGGCGATCAGTTCGCGGACCGTGACCCGCTGGATGGGCCGCCCGTCCTGGAGCATGGCGCCGACCAGGCCGGCCCGCACCGCCTGCCCGGCGGTCCGGCCCAGCACCCGCACCTGGCCGGAGTCCGGCTCGTCCAGGCCCAGCAGCAGGCTGATGGCGGTGGACTTTCCCGCGCCGTTGCGGCCGAGCAGCGCGACGGTCTCGCCGCGGCCGATGGACAGATCGATGCCGTCCACGGCCCGTACGGTCCGCCCCGCCCGGCCGAATGTCTTGACCGCCGCGGTGATGTCCACCGCGGCCGAACTCCCCGTTGTCCGCTTCATGACCCCGACGCTACGGACGGTGCCCGGTGCCCCGGCAGAGGCGTGCGTACGGAATTCGCGATGACAAATGTCATGATGCCCGGCCGGCCGCCGCGCCATGTCCGACCCCGCCACCGAACCATGTCCGACCCCGCCACCGAACCATGTCCGACCCCGCCACCGAACCATGTCCGACCCGACTGCCGAACCATGTCTGACGCTACGTCAGCAACAGTCTTCACAACGGCTGGGCGCTGCGTTATACATGGGGGTCATCGGCTAGAACGCGTTCTAGAACGGGCGTGGCAGCCGGTCCCGCACGACCTCGGTGCGGCCGACGGTGCGGACGGCCGCACCGAGGTCTTTCCACCGTCAAGGAGCAGGTGTCCCATGCCCATTGATGCCGAAAAGGCGGTCGCCGCCGAACCCCGGTCCACCCGGATCAACTGGGACCACAAGGACGTCCAGCTCTACCACCTCGGGATCGGCGCGGGATCCGGTCCCGGCCCGGCCGGCCCCACCACCGACTGTGCCACCGACCCTGCCACCGACCCCGCCGAGCTGCGCTACACCCTGGAGTCCCGGCTCCAGGTGCTGCCCTCCTTCGCCACCGTCGCGGGCGCGGGCATGGGCGTCGTCGGCGGACTCTCCGCGCCCGGCATCGATGTCGACCTCGCCGCCGTCCTGCACGGCGGGCAGAGCGTACGCGTGCACCGGCCGATTCCGGTGAAGGGCGGCGCGGTACAGACCTCGAAGGTCGCCGCCGTGTACGACAAAGGCAAGGCGGCCGTGCTGGTGCTGCGCACCGAGGCCGCCGACGACCAGGGCCCGCTGTGGACCAACGACGCCCAGATCTACGTCCGGGGCGAGGGCGGTTTCGGCGGCGAGCGCGGTCCCTCCGAACGGATCGCGTACCCCGCAGTCGCCCCCGACCACGTCGTGGAGCGGCCGATCCGCCCGGACCAGGCGCTGCTCTACCGTCTCTCCGGCGACTGGAACCCGCTCCACGCCGACCCCGAATTTGCCGCCCTCGCCGGATTCGACCGGCCGATCCTGCACGGTCTGTGCACCTACGGCATGACGCTCAAGGCCGTCACCGACACGGTGCTCGGCGGCGACGTGACCCGTATCCGCTCCTACCGCACCCGATTCGCCGGGGTCGTCTTCCCCGGCGAGACCCTCCGCGTCCTGATGTGGACCGGCAAGGACCACGTCCGGGTCGAGGTGCGCGCCGTCGAGCGGGACGACGCCCCGGTCCTCGGCGACACCTTCGTCGCACACACCTGATCCAACTCCAAGAGGTCCACGGGCCCATGAGGGGAGCCGCACCATGCGCGCAGCCGTACTGCACGAGATCGGTCAGGACAAACTGGAAGTCCTCGACGACGTCGAGGCGGTGGGCTTCGGCCCCGGCAAGGTCAGGCTCCGCATCCGGGCCACCGGACTGTGCCACTCCGATGTCTCCGCGATGAGCGGAGTGCTGCCGCAGCCCGCCCCATTCATCCCGGGCCACGAGGGCGCGGGCGAGGTCGTCGACGTCGGCGACGGCGTCACCGGGCTGAGCGTGGGGGACCGGGTGCTGGTCTGCTGGCTGCCCGCGTGCGGGACGTGTCCCTCTTGCAGACGCGGCCAGACCCAGCTCTGCCTGGCCGGTTTCATGAACGCGGGAACGCCGAACTTCAAGCGCCCCGGAGGAGACGTCTTCGGTTTCGCGGGCACCGGGACCTTCACCGAGGAGGTCGTCGTCGGCGCGGGCTGTGCGGTGCCGATCCCCGACGACGTACCGTTCGAGATCGCCGCGCTGATCGGTTGCGGGGTGACCACGGGGCTCGGCGCGGCCATCAACACCGCGCAGGTGGAGGCCGGTTCGTCGGTCGCCGTCATCGGCTGCGGCGGGGTCGGCATCTCCGCGATCCAGGGCGCCAGGGTGCGGGGCGCCGCCCAGATCGTGGCCGTGGACCCGGTCGCGTCCCGCCGCGAGGCGGCCCTGCGGTTCGGCGCGACCGAAGCGGTGTCCCCGGACGAACTCGCCGACGCCAAGCAGCGGATCACCGCGGGCGAGGGCTTCGACTACGTCTTCGAGGTCGTCGGCAAGTCGGCCACCGCCCGCACGGCGTACGAGAACACCCGGCGGGGCGGCACCCTCTGCGTGGTCGGCGCGGGCGCGATGGACGACAACTTCCAGGTCAACATGTTCGAGCTGTTCTTCGACGAGAAGCGGATCCTGCCCTCCATGTACGGCGGAGGGGACGTGCTCCGGTCGTACGAGCGGGCCATCGCGCTCTGGAGGGCCGGCCGCATCGACCTCGCATCGATGATCACCCACCGGGTGCGGCTCGACGGCATCAACGACGCCCTCGACCAGATGAGGACCGGCGAGTCGCTGCGTACGTGCATCGAGCTCTGACGGTCCCTGGCCGGACGAGAGCCGGACGAGAGCACGACGAGAGCCGGACGAGGGCCGGGGAGTCGCTGCGTACGTCGCCCTCGGGCTCCGACGGTCCTCGGCCCGGCGAGAACCGGCGACGCGCCGCGCACCTGCATCGCACCTGCATCGCACTCCCACCCCGCCCTGTTCGTTCCCACCCGAGAGGCTTCGAGGCTCCGATGTCACTTCCCCCGTCTCTTCCCCTGCACGGCATGTCGGCGATCGTCACGGGCGCGGGCCGCGGCCTCGGACGCGCCGAAGCGCTGGAACTGGCGCGGCTCGGCGCGTCCGTCGTCGTCAACGACTACGGGCAGCCGGGCCGCGACGGCTCCGGCGAGGCGTCCGCGGCCCCCGCCGAGGACGTCGTCGAGGAGATCCGGGCGGCGGGCGGCTCGGCGATCGCCCACCTCGGCGACGTCTCCGACCACGACCGGGCCCGCGTCCTGGTGGAACTCGCCGTCGGCACCTACGGAAAGCTCGACATCCTGGTCAACAACGCGGGCATCCTGCGCGACCGGATGGTCTTCTCGATGACGGAGGACGAATGGGACTCCGTCATCAGAGTCCACCTCAAGGGCCACTTCAACACCACGCACTTCGCCGCGTCCCACTGGCGCGCCCGCGCCAAGGAGTCCGGCGGCCCGGTCCATGGCCGGATCGTCAACACCTCCTCGGAGGCGTTCCTGGCCGGTTCGGCGGGCCAGCCGAACTACGCGGCGGCCAAGGGCGGCATCGTCGGCCTCACCACCTCGACGGCCCTGGCCCTGGCCAAGTACGGCGTCACCGCCAACGCCATCTGCCCGCGGGCCCGCACCCGGATGACCGAGGACGTCTTCGCGGGCTTCCAGGAACCGGCGGACGGCCGGCTCGACGCGCTCGCGCCCGAGCACGTCGCGCCGCTGGTCGGCTACCTGGCCTCGCCGGCAGCCGCCAAGGTCAACGGCCAACTGCTCGTCGTGCACGGCGGCATGGTCGCGATCGTCGAACGCCCCAGGGTGGCGGCGAAGTTCGACTCGTCGAAGGAGACGTTCTCCTTCGACGAGCTGGACAAGCTGATATCGCCGTACTACGAGGACCGCCCGGCGGGCGAGACCTTCGCCGCGGCGGAGGTGCTCGGCCTGAAACGGGGCTGACGGCAACGGCACGGCGAACAGGGGTGGGCCCCGGCAGCTGTCCGATCGGCTGCCGGGGCCCACCCGTCCCTCGTTGATGTTCCGCGCGGTCAGGCCGCTCTGCTGTCCCCCTCGGAGGGGCGGCGGTGACGGCCGTGCGGTTGTGCTGACGCGTCGTCCACCGACACACCTCCTCGGTGCTTTCCGGAGCCGCCGGCTTCACCCGACTCCGCGTCCGCCCCCGGCGTACGCGTCTGGGTCGTGTCGGTGCGGGCCTCAGACATGTGGGAAGTCACCCCGTTGTGATCGTTTACTTGTGTGTCACCAGGGCCGGTCACGCCACCACAACACGGTCACCGTCGGCGACCGAGGGATACGGCTGCGTAGCCCCGGCCCAGGATTTTAACCAGGCGCCATGCGCCCCGTGAGAGGCGCCTGCCCCAGTGGAACCGGTCTGCACATCGGAAGAGTCGTGAGAGCGGCGGAGGGTTGCCTACCACTTTCCTCAGCCGCTTCCGCCGCCCGTCGCGACGCCGGTCGCGCGCCGTGTTCCCCGTCCGCCGGGGCCTCCAGCAGTGCCACCCCGCACGCCACGCTCTCGTTGGCGTACGGAAGTCTGAGTACGCCGTCGCGGGTCCACACCCCGCGACCGGCCTGCCACCCCTCGGGGGCGGCGAGTTGATGCAGCCGACGTCCCGACGGGCGCCACACCCCGAGCCAGCTGCCCGCCGCCCCGTCGATCCGCAGGGCCACCGCGCAGCTCTCCGGCATCAGCATCTGCCCCGGCTGTACGGCGAACGGCGTCACCGCCACATCCGCCGGGCACAGGCACTCCGGGAAGCGCACCGGCAGACAGCTGCCCAGCACCCCCCATCCGAGCCGGTCGTGCCCCGGCGCGTTCGAACGGATCAGCAGGAGACCGCTGTCCGCGCAGGCGAGCACCAGCCGGTCGTCGCTCTCCGGCGTGATCTGCAGCAGCGGTGTCACCTCACCGCCGCGGCCCAGGTCCACGGCCACCGCCTTGACCGGCCCGCCGCCCGGCATCTCCCGGTCCAGGGCCAGCATCCGCCCCGCCCGGTCCAGCCAGACCCCGCCGGAGCAGCGCCCCGGCACCCGGGCCACCAGCTCCGGGCCGGCGGCGGCGCCGCCCGCCACCAGCCAGACAGAGGTGGAGCGCGCGCCGACCGACAGCGCGTACGCGCTCGTACCGTCCGGTGACGGCGGCAGCAGGGTCAGATCCGCGCATCCGACGGCGCCGAGCGGCAGTTCACCGGTACCGGGACCGGTCGGATAGAGCAGCGAGAACGTGTGCCGGTCCGCGACCCGGCGGCGGATCAGCACCCGCCCGTCGGTCAGCGGCAGCACCTGGGAGTCCGGCTCCTCCGGCTGGTCGAGGGGGAGCGGCACGGCGTACGGCTCGTGCCCGTCGAGCGTCCAGCGCTCCACGCACCAGGCCCGCACGGCCTCGGCGGGCGCCTCCAGGGCGACGGTACGCAGGGCGAGCCGGGCCGCGTACGAACCGTCCGCGGCGATCGTGAACGACGGCGGGGGTGGGGCAGCGGCCGTGGCCGGGGGCGGCTTCGGGGCCGGGGACAGGGCTGCCGCGGCGGGTAGGCCGGGTCCGCCCGGCGCCCCGGCCCACTCGGGCAGGCCGCCACCCGTCCAGCCGTCCCCGCGGTCTTCGCCCTTCCCGCGGTCTTCGCCGTTTCTGCGGCCTTCTCCATTGCCGCCGTCCCGGTCGGGCGGGCCGCCGCCTGCCGCGTCGTCCGCGTCGTCCGCGTCGCCCCTGTTGTTCCCGTTCCGGCCGTCCCCGTCGGGCAGGCGGAATCTCGCGCGCTCGTCCGGCTCGTCCGGCACGTCGTCCTCCGGGACCGCCTCTTCGGCGTTCCCGGAGGCCCCGGCCGCCCCCGCGGTCCCGTTTTCGATGGCACAGGCAGTCATGGACTGGTCACCTCCGGCAACCGAAGCTAGTTTTCGCACTTCCTGCCGAACAACACGACCCTCACCGCTTCACACATAAGGGTGGTGATGCCTGGGTTTGCCTGAGCGCAAGGGGGTGCTTGTGCTCGATCTGGGGTGAATGAGTAAGGTAAGGCAGCCCTAAGCGAAACCTGTGTAATCTTCAACTGGAGAAGTGATGTCCCTTCGTCGTCGCGGTACCGCCGCAGTCGGCCTGGCGGTGGCCGCCGCCCTTTCCCTTTCCGCCTGCGGGAGCGACGACGCGGACGCGGCCAAGCCGGCCGGCGGTGACAAGAAGGCCGCTGTCGCGACGGGCGGCAAGGACTTCGCCGACGCCGCGAAGAAGACGGCGGAGTACGGGACCGACGCCGAGGCCGGGCAGTTCCCCCGGACCCTCACCCACGCCATGGGCAAGACCGAGATCAAGTCCGCCCCCAAGCGCGTCGTCGTGCTGGACGTCGGCGAGTTCGACAACGTCGTCTCGCTGGGCGTGAAGCCGGTCGGCTACGCCCCCTCCGAGGGTGACGCGGCCATCCCCTCCTACCTGAAGAAGGCGGCGGGCGACCCGAAGAACGTGGGCACGATCAACAACCTCAACCTTGAGGCGATCGCCGGCCTGAAGCCCGACCTGATCCTCGGCAGCCAGCTGCGCGCCGCCGACAAGTACGACGCGCTCTCCAAGATCGCGCCGACCGTCTTCTCCATCCGCCCGGGCTTCACCTGGAAGGAGAACTACCTCCTCAACGCCGCGGCCCTGGACAAGACCGCCAAGGCCGAGAGCGCACTCGACGCCTATCAGGCGAAGGCCGAGAAGCTCGGCGAGGACATCGGGCCGGACAAGCCGACCATCTCCATGGTCCGCTACATGCCGGACCGGATCCGCCTCTACGCCAAGGCGTCCTTCATCGGCACCATCCTCGACGACGCCGGTCTGCCGCGGCCCAAGAACCAGCAGATCAACGACCTCGCCGCGGAGGTCAGCCCGGAGAAGATCGACGAGGCCGACGCCGACTGGATCTTCACCGGTGTCTACGGTGACGTGAAGGCCACCAAGCGGGACACCACCCAGTCCAACCCGCTGTGGAAGAACCTCAAGGCGGTCAAGAACGGTCAGGCCAAGGACGTCTCCGACGAGACCTGGTACCTCGGCCTCGGTGTCACGGCCGCGAATCTGGTCCTCGACGACCTCCGCGCCGACCTCGTGAAGTGACGGCCTACGCGCCGACTGCGTGTAGTACGGCCCCCGCGCCGACTGCGTGTAGTACGGCCCCCGCGCCGACTGCGTGAAGTAACGATTCCCTCGCAGGGTGTCGGCCCGTTCGCACGGGTCGTCGAAGTCATGGACGACGGGGCACGGAGGGCAGGTAGCCTTTTCCTTGTGCCCCGTCTGTCTGAAGTCCTCGCCGAGCTCGACGCTCTCTGGCCGCCCGAGTGGGCCGAAGGCTGGGACGCGGTCGGCACCGTGTGCGGGGATCCCGACTCGCGGGTCGACCGTGTGCTCTTCGCCGTCGACCCCGTCCAGGGGATCGTCGACGAGGCGCTCGGGCTCGGCGCGCAGCTGATCGTCACCCACCACCCGCTCTACCTGCGGGGTACGACGACGGTCGCGGCCGACACCTTCAAGGGCCGGGTCGTGCACACCCTCATCCGGCACGACATCGCGCTGCACGTCGCCCACACCAACGCCGACACCGCCGACCCCGGTGTCTCCGACGCCCTCGCCGGTGCGCTCGACCTGCGCGTCGAGGCGCCCCTCGTGCCGGATCCGACCGACCCCAAGGGCCGTCGCGGCCTCGGCAGGATCTGCGTCCTCGACCACCCGGAGAACCTGGCCGACTTCGCCGCCCGCGCCGCCGCCCGGCTGCCCGCCACCGCTCAGGGCATCCGGCTCGCGGGCGACCCCGCGGCGACGGTGCGCACCGTCGCGGTCAGCGGCGGCTCCGGCGACAGCCTCTTCGACGCGGTGCGCGCCGCAGGCGTCGACGCCTTCCTCACCGCCGACCTGCGCCACCACCCGGCCTCCGAGGCCGTGCAGCACTCCCCGATCGGCCTGATCGACGCCGCGCACTGGGCCACCGAATGGCCCTGGTGCGAACAGGCCGCGGCGCAGCTCGACGCGATTTCCGACCGCCACGGATGGGACCTGCGGGTCCATGTCTCGAAGCAGGTCACCGATCCCTGGACCACCACCACCCACCACTCTTCTGGAGCCCCCAACTGAACGCCGCGCCCGCCGATCAGATCCGTCTCCTCGACGTCCAGGCTCTCGACGTACGCCTGTCGCAGCTCGCGCACCGGCGCAAGTCGCTGCCCGAGCACGCCGAGATCGAGTCGCTCACCAGCGACCTCGCGCAACTGCGTGACCTGCTGGTCGCCGCGCAGACCGAGGAGAGCGACACCGCCCGCGAGCAGACCAAGGCGGAACAGGACGTCGACCAGGTCCGTCAGCGCGCCGCCCGCGACCAGCAGCGCCTCGACTCGGGCGCGATCACCTCGCCCAAGGACCTGGAGAGCCTGCAGCGCGAGATCGCCTCGCTGGCCAAGCGACAGGGCGACCTGGAGGACGTGGTCCTCGAAGTGATGGAGCGCCGTGAGTCCGCCCAGGAGCGCGTCACGGAGCTGTCCGACCGAGTGTCCGCCGTCCAGGCCAAGGCCGACGACGCGACCGCGCGTCGTGACGCCGCGACCGGGGAGGTCGACGGGGAGATCGCGACCGTCACCAAGGAACGCGAAGTCGTCGCCGCTTCCGTCCCCGCGGACCTGCTGAAGCTGTACGAGAAGCTCCGCGTCCAGCAGGGCGGGGTCGGCGCCGCCCGCCTCTACCAGCGCCGTTGCGAGGGCTGCCGTCTCGAACTGAACATCACCGAGGTCAACGACGTGAAGGCGGCCTCCCCGGACACCGTGCTGCGCTGCGAGAACTGCCGCCGCATCCTGGTCCGCACGGCGGAGTCGGGCCTGTAATGAGCCGACCGCGCCAGCTCGTCGTCGAGGCCGACGGCGGATCCCGGGGCAACCCCGGCCCCGCCGGTTACGGCGCGGTCGTCATCGACCCGGCGACGGGCGAGACCCTGGCCGAGGCCGCCGAGTACATCGGCGTCGCGACGAACAACGTCGCCGAGTACAAGGGCCTCATCGCGGGCCTGAAGGCGGCGAAGGCGCTGGTGCCGGACGCCTTGGCGGACGGCACGCTCCGGGTGCGGGTCCGGATGGACTCCAAGCTGGTCGTGGAACAGATGTCGGGCCGCTGGAAGATCAAGCACCCCGACATGAAGCCGCTCGCGGCACAGGCCGCCGCGATCCTGCCGGCCTCCACCGTCACGTACGAGTGGATCCCGCGCGAGAAGAACAAGCACGCGGACCGTCTCGCCAACGAGGCGATGGACGCGGGCAGGCACGGCAGGCAGTGGGAGCCGTCGTCGTCGACGGCCGCCCTCGACACCCCCCGGCCCTCGGCCGTCGGCCTGCCGCCGGTCTCGGGCCCGCCCGGGGACGCGGCAGCGGGCGCGGCCAGGGCCCGCGCGGCCCTGGCCTCCCGGCCGGGAGCCGCAGCCCCGGCCACGGCTGCCGCAGCCCCGGCCGCACCCCAGGTCGGCTGGGGCGCGGCGCCCGATCTCGGCGCACCCGCCACCTTCGTACTGCTGCGACACGGCGAGACGGCCCTCACCCCCGAGAAGCGGTTCTCGGGCAGCGGCGGCAGCGACCCCGAACTCTCGGCGACCGGCCGCCACCAGGCCGAACGCATCGCACAGTCGCTGGCCGACCGGGGCACGATCGAGGAGATCGTCAGCTCGCCGCTGCGCCGTTGCCGCGAGACGGCGGCTGCGGTGGCGGGCCGGCTCGGCCTGGAGGTCCGGGTCGAGGAGGGGTTGCGCGAGACGGACTTCGGTGCCTGGGAGGGGCTGACGTTCGCCGAGGTCCGTGAGCGTTACGGCCCCGACCTGGACGCCTGGCTCGCCTCCGCGAAGGCCGCACCCACCGGGGGCGGAGAGAGCTTCGCGGAGGTCTCCCGCCGCGTCGCGGCCACCCGCGACCGCCTCACCGCCCGTTATGCGGGGCGCACGGTCCTCCTGGTCACCCATGTGACGCCGATCAAGACCCTGGCCCGGCTGGCGCTGGGCGCCCCGCCGGAAGCGATGTTCCGTATGGAACTCTCGGCGGCCTCGGTCTCCGTGGTGGCGTACTACGCGGACGGGAACGCGTCACTCAGGCTGCTGAACGACACGTCGCACCTGCGGTAGTCGCACCCTGCGGTGGTCGTACCTGTCGCACCTGTGGTGGTCGCACCTGTCGTACCTGCCGCATCTGCGGTGGTCGCACCTACGGTCGGGGCGAGGGTCCGCGCAGCGCCGACGCCTCGGCCGCCAGCCGCTCCACGCGCGCCCAGTCCTTCGCCGCCACGGCGTCCGCCGGAACCATCCAGCTTCCGCCCACGCAGCCGACGTTGGGCAGTGCCAGATAGGACGGCGCGGAGGCGAGCGAGATGCCGCCCGTCGGACAGAACCGGGCCTGCGGCAGCGGAGCGGAGAGCGCCTTCAGATACGCGGTGCCGCCCGCCGCCTCGGCCGGGAAGAACTTCATCTCGTTCACTCCGCGCTCCAGCAGGGCGACCACCTCGGACGTCGTCGAGACGCCCGGCAGGAACGGCACCCCCGAAGCCTTCATCGCGTCCAGCAGCGTGTCCGTCCAGCCGGGGCTGACCAGGAACCGGGCACCCGCCGCCACGGTGTCGGACACATGGCGTACGGATATCACGGTGCCTGCCCCGACCACCGCCTCCGGTACCTCGGCCGCGATCGCCCTGATCGCGTCCAGTGCCGCGGCGGTGCGCAGCGTCACCTCGATGGCCGGGAGCCCGCCCGCGACCAGGGCCCGGGCCAGCGGCACCGCGTCGGCCGCGTCCTCCAGGACGACAACGGGGACGACGGGAGCAAGATCCAGCACGGAGGAGGTCATGCGCTCATCCTGCCCCTCGAACTCACAGTACGCAACGAGCGTTGCGCATGTTGCAATGGGCTGCTCTGCCGGGTCAGTGGATCTCGGTCACCACGACGTCGAGCGACCACGCCCGCCCGGCCCGTGCGGGGCTCTCGGCCTCCACCGTGTATCCGAGGTCCCGCAAGGTCTCCACCAGCTCCGCGGGCCCCTTCGGGCGTGCGCCCGCCAGCAGCAGTTCACGGACCATGCGCCCCTTCGTCGCCTTGTTGAAGTGGCTGACCACGGACCGCTTCTCGACCCCGCCGACCCTCTGGGAGTGCAGCACCCGCACGCTCGCCGTGCGCTCCGCCACCTCACCCGTCGGCTTCCAGGCCGCGGTGTACGCGGAGGACCGCAGATCCAGGACGAGCCCGTCCCCGGCCGCCTCCGGCATGACCCGCGCCATCGGGCCGCGCCAGTACGCCCCGAGCGCGCCCAGCCCCGGCAGCTTCACCCCCATCGAGCAGCGGTACGAGGGAATCCGGTCGCCCACCCGGACGGCTCCCCACAGCCCGGAGAAGACCAGCAACGACGTTGTGGCCCGCCGTTTGGCCGCCGCGTTCAGGGAGGCCAGGTCCAGGGCGTCGTACAGCACCCCGGTGTAGATCTCCCCGGCCGGACGTGTCCCCGCCGTCCGCAGCTCGACGTTCTTCGCGATCTCGCCGCGCAGTCCCTCGCTCAGCCCGAGCACCTCGCGGGCCTTCTCCTCGTCCGCCGCACACAACTCGACCAGCTCGTCGAGGACCGCGGCCCGCGCCGCGGCCAGGCCCGGCAGCGACAGCGACTCCGGCTTCAGAGGTGCTCCGCGCCCCGACGCGGCCTTTCCCTCGGAGGGCGGCAACAGCACGAGCACGGCGGTTCTCCTTCGTACGAACGCACAGGCAGGCGGGCCGAGAAGGCCCGCGCACCAGCGTACGGTGATCCCGCTGCCGCACCGGGGCCCGTCCAGACGGTCTGGGCGGGAACCGCCCGGCCCCACCGCGCTTGCCGGCCCTACCGCGCCTGCCGCGCCTGCCGCGCCTACCGCGCCTACCGCGCCTGCCGGGACGGCCAGGACTGCCGGGACTGCCGGGACTGCCGGGACTGCCGGGACCGTCACCACCCGGGATGCCGCCCGGCCCGCCCCGCCATACGCTCGGTCCATGCCCCGCCGCCATCTCCACATGACCGGGCCGGCCGATACGCCGCTGAGGGCGGCCCTGTGCAAGCTGCGCACCGCACTCGAACTGCCCGACGGCTTCCCGTCCGACGTCCTCGCCGAGGCGGAGCAGGCGGCCGGGGGACCGGCGGTGGCGGAACACAAGGACGCGACGGACCTGCCGCTGTTCACCATCGACCCACCCGCGTCGACCGACCTCGACCAGGCCATGTACCTCGAACGCCGGCACCGGGGCTTCCGCGTGCACTACGCCATCGCCGATGTCGCGGCCTTCGTACGCCCCGGCGGCGCGCTGGACACCGAGGCGCACCGCCGGGTGACCACCCTCTACTTCCCCGACGGGAAGATCCCTCTTCACCCCGCACTGCTCTCCGAGGGCGCCGCCAGCCTCTTGCCCGGACAGACACGCCCCGCACTGCTCTGGCAGATCGACCTCGACACCGAGGGCGGCACCACCACCACCTCGGTACGCCGGGCCCTGGTCCGCAGCCGCGCCAAACTCGACTACGCGGGCGTCCAGCGGCAGATCGACACGGGCACCGCCGAAGAGTCTCTGGCCCTGCTCAGGGACATCGGACGGCTCCGTGAGGAACAGGAGGTCGCCCGTGGCGGCATCTCCCTCAACGTGCCCGAGCAGGAGATCGTCGCACGCGACGGGACCTACGGCCTGGAATACCGCGCTCCGTGGCCCGCCGACGGCTGGAACGCCCAGATCTCCCTCCTGACCGGCATGGCCGCCGCCCACCTCATGGCGGAGACCGGCACCGGCATCCTGCGGACCCTGCCGGTCGCTCCGGACGGCGCCGTGGCGCGGCTCCGGCGCTCGGCCGAGGCGCTGCACATCGACTGGCCGCACCACGTCCCGTACGCCGGGGTCGTCCGCTCCCTCGACCCGAGGAAGGCCAACCACGCCGCGTTCCTCCAGGAGTGCACCACCCTGCTGCGAGGCGCCGGCTACACCGTCTTCGACCACGGAGAACTCCCCACCCCCGCCGTCCACGCCGCCGTCGCCGACCTCTACACGCACTGCACCGCCCCGCTGCGCCGCCTCGTCGACCGGTACGCGGCCGAGCTGTGCCTCGCCGCCGTCGCGGACCACGACCCGCCCGAGTGGGCCCTTGCCGCGCTGCCCGGCCTGCCGAAGGAGATGGCGGACGGCACCAGGCGCGCCAACACGGTGGAGCGCGAATGCGTCGACGTGGTCGAGGCCGCGCTGCTCAAGGACCGGGTCGGTGAGGTCTTCGACGCGTACGTCGTCGACGTGAAGGAGCAGGATCCCACGATGGGCACCGTCCACCTCGACGCCCCGGCCGTCGTCGCCCGGGTCGAGGGCGGCACCGCGAGGCTCCCGCTGGGGGAGCGGCTGCGGGTCAGGCTCGCCCAGGCGGATCCCGGTTCGGCGAAGGTCCTCTTCGCCCCCGCCTGAGCACGGCCACGACGGCACCCGGACCCTCCGCGTCGGACGTCCGGCTCCCTTCCCCTCCGGCCTCATCGGTCTCATCGGTCTCTTCGGCCCCCGGAGCCCGAATCGTTCGTCTACGCCGTTCGTCCACGCCGTTCGGCCACGCCGTTCGTCCGAGCCGCCCCGTCCGGCCGCCCTCCACCAGGCGGGTAGCATGGTCGGCACGGCAGACGAGCCGGGCGGACGGCCGCGTGGGGATCCTCGGATCTCCCCGAGGAACGTCCGGGCTCCACAGGGCAGGGTGATGGCTAACGGCCACCCGGGGTGACCCGCGGGACAGTGCCACAGAAAACAGACCGCCGGGGACCTCGGTCCTCGGTAAGGGTGAAACGGTGGTGTAAGAGACCACCAGCGCCTGAGGTGACTCAGGCGGCTAGGTAAACCCCACCCGGAGCAAGGTCAAGAGGGGCCGTCGCAAGACGGCCCTGCGCGAATGTCCGAGGGCTGCCCGCCCGAGTTCGCGGGTAGACCGCACGAGACCGGCAGCAATGCCGGTCCTAGATGGATGGCCGTCTCCCCGGCCGCCGCGAGGCGACCGGGCGACAGAACCCGGCGTACAGCCCGACTCGTCTGCCCGCCCCGACCTTCTGCAGGTCGGGGCGGGTTCTCAGGTCAATTGCCGGTCAACGCCGCTCGGTTGGACCGGGGCTCTCGGCGTGTCTTCAGCCGTGAACAGTTCGGCGTCGGCGTACGGCCTGGGCCAGCTCACCGATCAGCGTCTCGGTCTGTTCCCAGCCGATGCACGCGTCGGTCACGCTCTGTCCGTAGGTGAGGGTCGACAGCGGACCCGGCTCCTGGCGGCCCTCGCGCAGGAAGCTCTCCACCATCAGGCCGGCAATTCCCGTTTCACCCCCCGCGATCCTCTCGGCGACTTCGCCGACCACTTCCGCCTGGCGAACGTGGTCCTTGCCGCTGTTCGCGTGGCTCGCGTCGACGACGAGGCGTTCAGGCATGCCGGCCTTGGCCAGCAGCGCCAGTGCGTCGCGCATGTCCTCGGGGCCGTAGTTGGGTCCGCCCCGGCCACCGCGCAGGATGATGTGGCAGTCCGTGTTGCCGCTCGTCGAGACGATCGAACCGGAGCCCTCTCCGTCGATTCCGAAGAAGACATGACGTCCCGCAGCCGCACGGCAGCCGTCCACAGCCGCCTGTACGTCTCCGTCAGTGGCGTTCTTGAAGCCCACGGGCATGGAGAGCCCCGAGGCGAGCTGGCGATGCACCTGGCTCTCCGGAGTACGCGCGCCGATCGCACCCCACGTCACCGCGTCGGAGATGTACTGCGGACTCATCGGTTCCAGGAACTCGCACCCGACCGGCAGGCCGGTGTCGAGCACATCGAGCAGTACCTGCCGCGCGATACGCAGCCCGTGCTGGACATCGTGCGAGCCGTCCAGGTGAGGATCGTTGACGAGTCCCTTCCAGCCGACCGTCGTACGCGGCTTCTCGAAGTACACCCGCATCACGACGCACAGATCGTCGCGGAACGGAGCAGCCGCGGCTGCCAGACGCTCCGCGTACTCCCGTGCCGCCGACGGATCATGGATGGAGCACGGCCCCACGATCAGCAGGAGGCGGTCGTCCTCACCGGTCAGCACACGGTTGGCGGCTTCACGGCTGCTCTGTACGAGAGCTGCGCGGTGCGGCGTCAAGGGAAGTTCGGCGCGCAGCGCGGCGGGCGGAATCAGAGGCTGGAAGCCGGTGACACGTAGATCGTTGGTCTGCGTCTGCGTCTGCGTCTGTGTCTGCGCTTGCGTCGGGGCAATGGGCGGCGTGGTCATGGGATGGTCCCGTCTCTGGTGAGGCGGCTTTGGACCCGTGCCACGTGTGCTCCGTGTACCAGCCGCCTCAAACGACGAAAGGCAGAGACGGAATCGTCTCTGCCTTGCTGGCTCCGGATGTTCGATCGACGGTCAGCGCATATGACCGCCGGCTCCACCCAGAGCCAGCGTAAAGCGCTGATACCAACCGAACCTCGTAGACATGTGCCGGAGTGTATCGCATGGCAGCGGTTGCTCGCGGTCGTCGACGTCACAGGAACTGCTCGGCCTGTCCTGCCAGCTCACACCACCATCCGAACGCGTCCGCGCCGGTGCCGGTCTCCGTGTCGAGCGCCATCCGCCAGCCCCGCAGCAGCAACCCGCACAGAGCCGTCATCGCATCGTGCAGATCCCGCAGCCCGACCTCCATCGCGGCAACGTCCGCGTAGAGGTCGACCACCTGTTGAGGGTGGAGTGCCAGGCGCCCGGCATTGGCCGCCATGAACCAGCCGAGCTCCACGCACGCCGGACCCCGCACGGCGAGTGCCCAGTCGATCAGCCACAGCACGCCCGTGCGGTCCACCCCCATGTTGTCGAGCTTGAGGTCCCCGTGCAGAGACGTCGTCGGCAGCTTGTCGAGTGAAGTGAGCAGAAGCCCCACGTCATCCCGGACAGCGTGGAGCAGACTCCGTACGTGCCGTGGTGCCCGCCTGTCGAACAGCTCCCATCCGGCCGCGACCTCCCGCGTCAGTCCACGCACATCGTGCTCGACCGGCAATGCGGATGTTCCACTGGTCAGCAGCAGAAGCCGGTCGTCGAGACGGCACCAGTGGTGTTCGGGAGCACTGAACCGGTCCGCGTGCAGCTCCGCCATGGCGCTGACGATCGACTCGGTGGAGGCCCGGTCCACTCGCCCTTGGACGAGGTGGCCGGAAATGTCATGCATCAGGGTGTAGAAGTGCCTGCCGTCCCCTGCGGAGTCGACTGCGGCCGACCTGACTCGGTCCGAGCGGATCAGCATCGACCGGGCGAAGGCTGCCTCGCGGCCGTGCACGTCCGCCGTGGCCCGCATGATCCAGTCGTCCTCCCAACAGGTCCGTTTCAGTACCCAGGAACCACCTGCCGATACGCCGCTCCCCAGGAGCCGTGCGCCGGAGAAGCCGTTGTGGGACAGCGGGCGCCAGCCGACTCCGCCCAGCCCGTGCCGCGAAAGCATCACTGCGACGGACTCCGGGAACCGCATCAGGCGGTGATGCCGCGGCCGGTCAGGTCCGCGATGATGCGGTGCAGCGTGTCACGGGTGAGCTGTTTGGCGCGGATGCGCTCCTCGCTCTCATCGCGACGGCCGAAGCGCCAGTAGACCCCGCCCTCGTCCAGATTGGCCACGAAGGCGACGTCCTTCTCCGCGGGGCCTCGAAGGATGAGCGAGACCGTCTGCGCGGAGACGAGCGTGGCGTGGACGGCGTCATGGTGCAGTGTGTAGCTGTCTCCCGCCTTCATCTCGTACTCCAGGACCGGCCGGATCCTTGCGAGGTCCGGGTCCGCAGCGTGGTCGGCGTGATCGGGGTCCATGCGCCGGCGCGCGTCCTTCGGACGGTTCGCCACGCCTGCGGCGCCGGGTCCGTCGTACAGCACGTGGCGGTACTGTCCCTGCACCATGTGCGCCGTGAACGAGAAACGGTGCTGATGAGCGCGTTCGAACTCGGTGGTGCGCCATATGTGCAGCCGGATCCGGAAGTTTCGCTCGTCGCCGTTGTAGAGCACGATCTTGTCGAAGGGCTGGTGGCTCTCACACATGGAGAGAAGCGTCTCGTCCTCGCCGACGCGCTTCAGGAGTCTTCCCAGTTGCCGTGCATCCCCGGCGAGTTGTTCCAGGAGCTTCGTCGCCCGCTCCCCGCTGGTGCGCAGATCCTGCCAGTCGAAAGGCTCCTGGTCGTCGAGCAGGGCGACGCAGTCCCGCTCGGCGACGTCATCCTCGTGCACAGCACCGTTCACTTCCATGGGTGCGCGGCCGTTGTCTGCGGAGTTCATTCCGTTCCTCCAAGGTCCACCCGTGACCGGGCCGTGAACGTTTCGTATGCCGGGACCAGTTCCGCCACGGGGTCGGGCACGTCCGTGGTGTCCGGCACCGCTGTCGGCCCGCTGAGCCGGTAGGCCGTCGAACGGCGAACACCATCGAGCGAGCCCGTGGCTCGGAAGACCTCCGGGTCCGTCCCTCGGACGATCGACGCGTCGAGCGTCTCGGTCCGGCCGTGTCTCCAGTCGACGGCGCGCTCGGCGTACTCCAGACCGTGCCGTGCGAACAGCGCGGCGAGCACCGAGGCCGGCGTCCGGTCCGCCAGTCCGTCGGTGGCGAACGCGGTCACGACGAGCCCGCTGTCGCATGCCTGGCGGTGGACGCGAAGCCCTTGACGGAACGCGGCGACGAAGATTCCCGTGTCCAGCCCGTCGAAACGGCTGTTCGCCTCGTGGAGTCTCTTCCATGAGTGGTAGAGGTCCACGGGATGGCGCAGCGTGACGATCAGGCTCAGCTTCGATTCCGGATAGCCGCGGCTGCGGAGTATGGAGACAGGATCGAACGCGGCCTCGCCGATGACGAACGGACCGAACGTCTCCTTCAACACGGCCGGTCCCGGTCCGGGCGGTAACGCGAACCGGGCTTCCTCGCCTGCCATCGCCTTGCGTATCAGGCGCTTCAGCGGTTGAAAATACGCCGGATGCCCGGTGGCCGCGGCGGCGCGCAGCAAGGCTGTCGTCCCGGATCGACACGGTCCGGCCACCACCGTCAGCGGTGGCAGCCGGTCCGGTTCCGCCAGGTCGACACGGTCGGCCGTCTCGGCGTCCGGAACCCGTTCGCGCAGCAGCGAGGCTTGCGCGGCGGATACCTGCCTCATATCGCCTCCCGCTCGTTGATCGTGGCGAGCCAGTCGGTGTAGGCGGCGTACGTGCCGCGAAAGGCCAGGAGGCGGCATTGCCGGATCAGTTCGTCGAGGACCGCGTCGACGGTTGCGCGCTGTCGCTGAGGAGCGTCGGTGATCGGAAGTGCGAGCCACGGCCGGTGGGTGTTCCCCGGGACGTCTCCTTCCAGCAGGTTCCGCCGGAGGAGCTCTCGGCCGCGGGTGACGTCTTCGATCACCTCGGTCTTCGGTACGGCCGTGGCGGCGTCGATGTGGGGGAGGAGGATCGTGGTCGGCTCGGCTGCCGGCACCGCGCGAGCTCCGAAGTGCGCGGTGAGCGCGGGGACGTCCACCAGCACCTTTCCCTCAGCCGCGGCATCCCAGTCCACGCCGTCGATCAGACCGTGGAGCGGCTCACCGGGCTCGAAGGCGACCTCGTGAACATTGGCACGGGCCGGGACGCCTTCCATCACGATCCGGCCGTGTTCGTTGCGCGTCAGGCTCAGCCGGTCCGCGGTGACGAAGTCGTGCGTTCCGGCACCGAGAAGGTTCAGCAGGGCTGTCGTCTTGCCGCAGTTCCGGTCGCCCATCACCACCACACCGTGCCCGCCGCGTGCGACAGCGGCCGCGTGGAACACCCATGAGCCGGCGGCGTGTTCGACGCGTTGGAGGATCTGGTCGCGCAACAGCACTCTGGCCTGAAGACGGACTTCGTGTGCCGACGAACCGAGGATCACCACCTCGCGGCGTTCGTCGTCGACGGCGATCACGATGTCGGCGTCGTCGCGTGCCATCAGACGCCAGTCTCCGGCGGTACAGTGCTCCGCCGGCCTCCGGCGGAAGATCCGCATGTCGGAGGACGGAACCGGCGTCGGGACGCGGCCGTTGCCGACCAGCAGCGTCAAGGTGATGTCCGGCTCGCGCGGGGGCAGGCCCTGCGCGAATGAGTAGTACGGGTGGTAGAAGTCGGCGAGCGCGCCGAGCAGCGTCTCGTCCTCGCTCCGTACGGCGATGAGGACACCCAGCCGGTACAGCCAACGCGTCGACGGTGGCCACCCGTCACAGCGGGCGCGACAGGTCCGCAACCGTGCGACGGCCTCCGTCCCCCAGGCCCCGAGCGTCGCCGCCTCGTGCGGGCGGGCAGCCGGCCGAGGTCCGCTTCTCGACTCAGCCACGGAGCAACTCAGCAAGACAGAAGGCGAGTTCGAGTGCCTGCTCGTTGTTGAGCCGTGGGTCGCAGGCGGTCTCGTACCGGCTCTCCAGATCGGATTCGGCGATGCCGCGCGCGCCTCCCAGACACTCGGTCACCCGCTCGCCGGTCAGTTCGATGTGGACACCTCCGGCATAGGTGCCTTCCTGCTGGTGGATGGCGAAGAAGGACCGGACCTCGGACATGATGTCGGCCCATCGGCGGGTCTTCAGCCCGGTCGACGACGTGAACGTATTGCCGTGCATGGGGTCACAGGACCAGATCACCCGGTGGCCCTTGTTGCGGACGTGCCGCACCAGAGGGGGCAGCTGCTCGGCGATCCGCTGGTGTCCCATGCGGACCGTGAAGGTCAGGCGCCCGGGGACGTTGTCCGGGTTGAGCCTCTCGACCAGTGCGTCGATCTCCGCGGGGGTGGTGCCCGGGCCGATCTTGCACGCTATCGGGTTGCCGACTCCCGAGAAGAAGTGGACATGTGCCCCGTCGGGATTCCGGGTCCGCTCGCCGATCCACGGGAAGTGGGTGGAGACGTCGTAGTGAGCGCCGGTCAGCGAGTCGACTCGGGTGAGTGCTTCCTCGTAGCCGAGGAAGAGCGCGTCGTGCGACGTGAAGACCTCGACTTCGGAGGTGGCCGGCGACGTTTCGATGCGGCATGCGCGCGCGAAGGCGAGTGCGTTGTCGATCTCGGTGGCCACCCGCTCGTAGCGATGCCCCTGCGGGCTGGAGCGGACGAAGTCCTGGTTCCAGGAGTGGACTTGGCGCAGGCTCGCGAAGCCGCCCCGGGTGAAGGCCCGTATCAGGTTGAGCGTGGACGCCGACTGCTCGTACACACGCAGCAGCCTGCTCGGGTCAGGGGTGCGCGCGTCCGTGTCGAACGGGAGACCGTTGGCTGCCGGACCGCGGTACGACTCAAGCGTCACGCCGTCGATGGTCTCGGTCTCCCGGGACCGCGGCTTGGCGAATTGCCCCGCTATCCGCCCCACTTTGAGCAGCGGCCTCTGAGAGCCGTAGGTGAGCACGATGGCCATCTGCAGGAGCACTTTGAGCTTGTCGCGGATGTTGTCCGCGGTGAAGGCCTCGAAGGTCTCGACACAGTCGCCGCCCTGCAGAAGAAAGCTCTGTCCGGAACAGACCTCCGCAAGTCGGCCCTGAAGGGCGCGGATCTCTCCTGCGAAGACAAGCGGCGGCCGACGGGAGAGTTCCTTGAGTACGGCTTCGTGGGCGCCCGTATCGGGCCAGTTGGGCTGCTGTTCGACCGGATACGCACGCCAGGACGTGGGGGTCCAGCCGGGAGGCGGAGGCCCGAAGGCATGGTCAGAGCTCACTGCTGTCTCCGTTGTCGGGATTCGAGGGGTGGCGGTTTCGGGGGTGCTCCGGAGCACGTGGGTTCAGGAGTGGACCGGACGGTCGGTCGCCGTGTATCCGCCGTCGAGGGGAATGGCCGCGCCGGTGACGAAGTCCGATGCGTGGGAGGCGAGAAAGACGGCGAGGCCCCCGATGTCGGCATCCGCACCCCAGCGGCCGAGGGGAGTGCGACGCCTGATCTCCTCGCCCCTCGGCAGGTCCGGGAGATCACCGTTGATGGCGGTCGGGAACCAGCCCGGAAGGATCGCGTTCGCCTGGATGTTGTGGGGGCCCAGTTCGGCGGCGAGAGAGCGGGTCAATCCCACGACCCCGGCCTTCGTCGCCGCGTAGCCGGTCGACCGGGGATGGCCGAAGGAGGAGTAGACGGATCCGATATTGATGATCTTTCCGGCTCCGGCCCGGCGCATCCGCAGCGCCGCGTGACGGGCGCATCTCAGGGATCCGGTGAGATTGACGGAGATCATCCGATCCCAGGCGGAGAGATCGTCTTCCAGGACGGGGCAGTCCAGGTAGATCCCGGCGTTGTTGACGAGAATGTCCGCACCGCCGTAGTCGCGTTCGATGTCCCGGAAGAACCGGTCGACAGCGGATCCATCGGTCACGTCGAGCGGTACGACGGCGAACTCGGAGGCGGCGACCTCGTTCTTCGCGCGGTCACGACCGGTGACCACCACCGTGGCTCCGGCCGCCCCCAGGGCGCGCGCCATCGCGAGACCGAGTCCCCCATTGCCTCCCGTGACCACGGCGACGCGTCCGTCCAGAGCGAAGGACTCGCTGAGTGTGTGGGAGGTCATGACGTCATCCCCACGGTACGCAGGTGGCGTGCGACGCGTTCGACTGCCGCGACCACCTCCCGGCAGTCCTGGGCCGTCATCGAGGCGGCCAGTGGAATGTCCACGATGCGACCGACGTGGACCGCGGACGCGGCCAGCGAGTCCTCGTGCACCGACGTGTCGAGGAATCGCCAGTTCCAGAAGGCGCGGACATTGCGATCGACCAGATCACCGAATGCGCGCGCGTCGATTCCCTCCGCGCGCAGAGCCTTCGCGAACCAGGCCGCCTCGGCGGCGTCCGCCCCGCCGACCTTCAGCAGCAGCGCGTCCCCGAGCACCGCGGAGTCGATGGCCTTGCGGACCTCGATGCCGTCGACCGCAGTCAACGCGTCGGTGATCCAAGCATAGTTGGAAGACAGCCTTGCCAGCTTGTCCGGCAGCCTCTCCAGTTGCGCGGTGGCTATCGCACCTCGGATCTCGTCCATTCTGAAGCTGAACAGCGGCAGGCTCAGATCGTCGAGCGGGAGCCCTTCGAAGTGTCTGCGCACCCGGCCTTCGTACGCCCCCGACAACACCGTGGCGCGGGCCATGAGATCGAGATCGTCGCTGACGAGGATGCCGCCCTCGCCGGTGTTGATGCTCTTGTCGGACTGGGTACTGAAGGCCCCCGCGCGGCCGTATGTCCCGAGAGACCTGCCGCGCAGTCGCAATCCCATGGCCGGAACGGCGTCCTCGAAGACCGGAAGGCCGGCCTCGTCCGCGAGAGAGACGATCGCGTCCATGTCTTCGGCGAAGCCGCGCATGTGGACGACCATGAGGGCGTCGACGCCCGGCAGTGCCTGCCGCAGCGCCTCCAGGTCGATGTGCAGGTGCTCGTCCACCGGCACAAGGACCGGTTCGGCACCTGCCAGGAGAATGGCGCTCGGCGTGGCCGCGAAGGTGAAGACCGGGCATGCGACCCGGGATCCGGGACCGATTCCCGCGGCCATCAGGCTCAGGGCGAGTGCGGTGGTCCCGCTGGATACGGCCAGTGCGTGGGAGGTTCCGAAACAGTCCTGTGCCAGGCTTTCGAACCTGCCCACCTCGGTCTCGGCGTGCGGCCGTGTGTCGTAGCGGAACAGCCTGCTGCTGCGGATCACACGGACAGCGGCCGCCTCCTCGGCAGGTCCTATGAAAGCGTCGCCCTTGTCGTATGTGGGCCACGGAGCGGTACGGATGGGCGTCCCGCCGTACATGGCCAGGGGCCGATCGGTCGTCACAGCGTCGGCCGTCCAGGTTGTCATTTCACATCCCACCGATCGTTTCAAAGGCGCGTGTCAAAGGCGCGTGCGCGCCGAGACACGGAGTGTCGACTCGCGGAGCCATCGGGTACTGGAGCGGGTACTTGGAGGCCGGTCAATCCAGCAGGACGCGCAGAGGGACCGCTGTCGTGGCGTTGGCCGACGTGCCGGGAACGGGCTGCCGGATGCCGACGATCACATGGCATGTGGCAGACGATCCGTCCGAAACGGCATCGCCCAGATCCCGGGCCGAGAATTCCGCCACAAGAGTCACGGCCTTGGACGGACCGACGCGCAGGGCCTCGCACCGCGGCCCGCCCACGGCCGCTCGGCCGAGGGTGCAGTCCATCGTCGCCGTGTCGCCGCCGGGCCCCAGGACGACTTCGTAGACCGGCACTCCGAAGTTGAACAGGAACCGCGTTTCCGTCGGTCCGTCCTCCGGCTGCGCCGGAGTGATACGGAAGGTGACGACGCCTTCTGTCCAGGACACGCTCAGTGAGGCGCGGACGGAACGCAGCTGCCGCCGGTGGGTGAACTCCCCAGGGCCGCCCTCGCCGAGTTCGTACGACGGCGCGGCCTGCGAGTCGGACGCGGCGCGCACCTCGACTGCCCCGAGTCTCGCCACGTAGTCGTCGATGCCGTGGTGCCGGACGACCAGGTTCTCGAAGTCCTCCAGCGGCGTCGGCCAGTCGATCGCCAGCGGGTGCGCGTAGTCGGCCCACAGCACTCGCGTGTTCCGCAGGGGCCGCCTCGTGGCCCAGCCGAGTCCTGGAACGTGGTGGCCGAGCAGTCGGCCGTTGGCGTGCGCCACGAACGTGACGGCCTCCTGGGCGTGGTGCCTGTCGACCAGCCGACGGAACGCGGCAGTGTCGAAGTCCTCCTGCCGGATCATGTCGACGGTGTCGGCGAGCTCTCCCAGCGGCAGATTCGCCAAGGGGTACCGCCAGGCCCGGTTGGAGCAGTTCTTGTACAGGTGCGCGCAGGCGATGATCGCGGCCACCTCGGAACGGAGCACCGCCACACGCCCCTGAGGCAGCTCCACCCATCGCCACTGGTCGGACAGGTCCTCGTAGGTGATCAGTGCGGCGATCGCGGAGGGTGCGTCTCCCCGGGGATCCCTGTCGAACCGGTCGGCACCGGTCAGCTCCGGCTCCCGCCCGCTGCCGTACGAGAACACGGGGAATCCTCGGTGGATGTCGAGCATCACCCGGCTGTTCCGGTCCTCGGGGTCTCCCAGGACCAGATATCCGACTTCGTGAAACCCTGTGTAGCGAGTGAACTCCCGGTACCCGTGCTCCTGAGCGCGCGCCATGAACTGCTTCGGATCGTGCGGCAGCAGGTCGATGTCGCTGGAGCGGTGGTGGGGTACACGTCCACGCGTGTTGACGTGGGGAGTGAAGCCCTTGATCAGAAGAGGTGGCCTTTCGGGGGCGCCGAGGCCCTGAAGGCGCACCACGTGGGTGATGTGCTGCTCGGCACGTTCGGCGATGGTCCTGTTCAACGACTTTAAGGACGCCCGTACTTCCGAGTGGCCGCTGTCCGGACCCAGCGCCGCCATTCGCTCCGCGAATCGCACGGTGAGCCGATGAGCGACAAGTGCCTCCCGTACGGCTTGCGGTGACTCCTCGTCACAGAGTGGGACCTCGGCCCTCTCTCCGCGGCCGGCGGCCCAGGCCAGCAAGTCTCCGAGTGCTCCTGGTCGCGCCATGCATTCTCCCCTCGCTGTCTACCCGGCGATACGACCGGAACGTGACGATTCACGACCGGACGGAACGGCTGCCCCTCGGACAGCCGGTGCATCGTTGCACCGACATCAGGAACGAGTCAATGACCCGTTGATCAATGAATTCGCCCTGTGCATAAGGGATTTGGAGGAGCAAGACTGCATCAAACCAACACATCCTGTCGCCTGGTGAAGAGATCGCGACTGTGCTCTTGTGTTCAGAGTTGGTCTATCGATTTACTAGCCCATCGTTGCGCACAGACCGTCGGCGTATCCGGACGGACACCACGGAGGATCCTGTTGAGTAGTGGCACCGACGGTTGGGCGCGACGCCTGCTGCGGCATTGCCTTCGATACCGCAGAAGGCTTCTGCTCTCCCTCGCGGCATCGATCGTCGCCATGTGCGTCACGGCGCTCACGCCGTTGATCCCGAGACTCGTCATCGATGATCTGGTCCACGGCGGCGAACGGCAGTTGACTCCGTGGCTGACCCTCATGGCCGCTGCCGCCGTCGTGGTCTACCTGCTCACGTGTGTCCGCCGCTACTACGCGGGCCTGCTGGCGCTGGAGGTCCAGCACGATCTGCGCACCGAGATGTACGAGTCGCTCGTGCGGCTGGACGGCAGGCGTCAGGACGAGCTGTCCACCGGCCAGGTCATCGGGTGCGGCACCACCGATCTCCAGCTGATCCAGAGGCAATTGGGGCTGCTGCCCGCGTTGATCGGCAATGTCCTGCTGTTCGTGGTCTCGCTCGCGGTCATGCTCGTGCTCTCGCCGGTGCTCACCGTCATCGCGCTCGCCGTGGCGCCGACGCTGCCCTGGGTCGCGCGCCGCAGCCACGCTCAGCTCTTCCGGGCGACGTGGCACGCTCAGCAACAGGCCGGTGCGGTGGCCTCCGTCGTGGGCGGGAGCATCGACGGCGTCCGCGTCGTCAAGGGCTTCGGCCAGGAGAGCCAGGAGATCGAGAAACTGCGCTCTGCCAGCCGCGGCCTCTTCGTTGCTCGGCTGCGCACCGTGCGGCTCAACGCCCGCTACACCCCGGCTCTGCAAGCGGTTCCCGCACTCGGGCAGGTCTGCGTTCTCGCGCTCGGCGGCTGGCTGGCCACGCGCGGCGACATCACGCTCGGCACCTTCGTCGCCTTCTCCACCTACTTCGCCCAGCTCGTCGGCTCTGTGAGGATGCTCGCGTCCACGTTGACGGCCGGGCAGCAGGCCCGAGCCGGTCTGGAGCGGGTGTTCGCGCTCATCGACATGAAGCCCGACGTCGACGAGGCACCGGATGCGCAAGAACTGTCGCCGGGCACGCCGACCGACATCGAGTTCGACCGGATCACCTTCGGCTACGCGGAGGGGGCGCCGGTCTTCAAGGACTTCTCCCTGCGGGTCGAACCCGGTGAGACCATGGCGGTGGTCGGTTCGTCGGGATCCGGCAAGTCCACGCTGACGTCGCTGGTGTCGCGCCATTACGACGTCGAGGACGGAACCGTACGCGTCGGTGGCCACGACGTCCGTCGGCTCACGTTGCGTTCGCTGCGTGCCGCCCTCGGCGTCGCCCCGGGCGACATCTTCCTGTTCTCCGAGTCCGTGCGCGAGAACATCGTCCTGCGGGCACCGGACGGGACCGACGAGGAGGTCCGGTCGGTCGGCCGGGTCGCCCAGGCAGACCGATTCGTCACCGAGCTCCCCCACGGCTACGACACGGTTGTCGGCCCCCACGGACTGACTCTGTCCGGTGGGCAGCGCCAGCGCATCGCCCTGGCGCGGGCGCTTGTCGGCCTGCCGCCGGTTCTGCTGCTCGACGACGTCACGTCAGCGATCGACCCCCTCGCCGGAAAGGCGATCCATGAGGCGTTGCGCGACGTCCTGGAGGACCGCACCGTCCTGCTCATCGCGCACCAGCGCTCCACTCTGGAACTGGCCGACCGGATCGCCGTCCTCGAAGGCGGTCGGCTGGTCGGACTCGGCACGCACGACACCCTGCGGGCGACGTGCGCCGAGTACCGGCGGCTGCTCGACGACTTCGACGAACACGCCCCCGAAGCACCGGCCGCGCGTGAGGCGGACACCGAGCTGCCTCACGGGGATGGCGTCACTCCCGAACTGTGGAGGACGCCCGCGAGCCGCACCGCACCAGGGAGGCTTGACACACCCGCGGCCCGAGCCGGTCTCCTGAAGGGGCCGGCACGCGGTGATGCCCCGGCGGCCGGGTCGCCCGCACAGCCACCCGTCGCTCCTGATCCGCACATGGATGAGGAAGCCGCAGAGCGGTCCGAGTCCTCCCTCGGCGTGCGCCGACTGCTGAGCGGCCTCGGGGTGCCCTTCACCCTGGCCGTGGCCTGCGTCGCCCTCGACGCCGTAGCCGGCCTGTTGCTGCCCGTCCTGATCCGCCACGGCATCGACGAAGGCGTACGACGGCAGATGGTCAGTGCTGTGTGGGTGGCTGCCGCCCTGGCCCTCCTGGTGGTGGTGGGTCAGTGGGCCGCCCAGGTGGGTGGCGTCCAGCTGACCGGCCGTACCGGCGAGCGTGCCCTCTACGCGCTGCGTGTGAAGATCTTCGCTCATCTGCAGAGGCTCGGACTCGACTACTACGAGCGGCACCTGCCGGGCAAGATCATGACGCGGATGACCACGGATATCGACGCGCTGTCCGTCTTCCTCCAGACGGGGCTGGCGTCCGCCCTCGTCGCCGTTCTCACCTTCGTCGGCATTCTCGTGGCCCTCGTCACGATCGACGCTCAACTGGCCCTGGTCGTCCTTGCCGTCCTCCCGCCCCTGGCCATCGGCACGTATCTCTTCCGACGGCACAGCGTGCGGGCGTACCGCCTGGCGAGAGAGCACGCCGGCGTGCTCAACGGCGATCTCCAGGAGTCCCTTGCCGGACTGCGCATCCTGCAGTCCTTCGGACGCGAGGCGGATCGTGCCCAGCGATTCGCCGGGCACAGCGCCGACTACCGGCAGGCCCGGATACGCGGACAGTGGCTCATAGCCGTCTACTTCCCGTACGTGCAGTTGCTCGCCTCGTTCGCCACCGTCGGAGTGCTGAGCCTGGCTTCCGGACGTGTGGTGGCGGGCACGCTGACGGCAGGGGCGCTCGTCGCGTACATGCTGTACATCGACCTCTTCTTCAGCCCTGTCCAGCAGTTGTCGCAGATCTTCGACGGCTACCAGCAGGCTTCCGAGTCGCTCGGTCGGGTACGGGAGCTGTTGAACGAGAAGTCCTCCACACCTGCCGCGCAACAGCCCCGGTGCGTGGAGGCGCTGCGCGGAGAACTCGCCTTCGACCATGTCGCTTTCCACTACGGAGACGGCACCACCGCACTCACCGGTGTCGATCTCGTCGTGCCGGCAGGCCAGACCGTCGCGTTCGTCGGTGAGTCCGGCGCGGGCAAGTCCACACTGATCAAGCTCGCTGCCCGGTTCTACGACCCCAGCTCGGGCACGGTGCGCGTGGACGGAATGGACCTGCGCGACCTCGACCTGACGGGATACAGGCAGCGTCTCGGTATCGTGCCCCAGGAGCCGTACCTGTTCAGGGGCACTGTGCGTGACGCCATCGCGTTCGGACGGCCTCAGGCGCTGGACGCCGAGGTGGAGTCGGCCGCACGCAGTGTGGGCGCACACGAGATGGTCGCCGCTCTGCCGGGCGGCTACCTCCATGAGGTCGCCGAGGGCGGCAACAACCTCTCTTCCGGTCAGCGGCAATTGATAGCGCTGGCCCGTGCGGAGCTGGCCGCGCCGGACATTCTGCTGCTCGACGAAGCCACCGCCGCGCTCGACCTGAGATCCGAGGCCGTGGTCAACGCCGCCACCAAGCGGCTCGCTCGTCGACGCACCACACTGATCGTCGCCCACAGACTGACCACGGCAGCCCGCGCCGACCGGATCGTGGTCCTGAGCAAGGGGAGGCCGACGGAGGACGGAACGCATGAAGAACTCCTGGAACGGGGAGGGCGGTATGCCGAACTGTGGAGCACCTTCATGGGCATGCAGGCAGTGGATTGAGCCGTCGGCCCAGCAGGGCGTGGCCGCGGAGTGATTCCGCCGCCGCGACAGGCACCGACGACGTGGCGCCGTACCGCGCCCCGGCACACGCGACGCACCTCACCGGACTGCCGGAACTCACCGTGCTGCCGGAACTCACCGGGCCCCGCTCGGGCCTCCGGGCTGCCGCGTGCACCCGACTTGATCGGGCACAAGATGTCGGGTCCGGCATGGTAGGTGCCGCTTAGCGTGGTGGTCGTCAAGAGGAAGGAGACCGGGCATGCTGGAGCGGCTGAACCAGGCCATGGAGCACATCGAACGCCATCTCGACGAGGACATCGAGGTGGAAGAACTGGCGCGTATCGCGGCCACCTCGGAGTACCACCTGCGCCGGATGTTCTCCGCGCTCGCGGGCATACCACTGTCGGAGTACATCCGGCGCCGTCGGCTCACCCTCGCGGGCGCCGAAGTACTCGCGGGGCGTGAGACGTTGCTGGAGATCGCGGTGCGCTGTCGCTACAGCTCCGGCGAGGCGTTCGCGCGGGCGTTCCGCGCCATGCACGGCATCGGACCGGGCGACGCCCGACGTACCGGTGCCGAGCTCAGCTCCCAGTCCCGGATGGCCTTCCGCCTCACCATTGAAGGGAGTAGCAGCATGCGATACCGCGTTGTGGACAAGGCGGACTTCACCGTCGTCGGGCTCAGGACCCGGGTACCGCTGGTGCATGCGGGGCCGAACCAGGCGATCATGGACTTTGTCCGCGGAATCGACCCGGGGACCCTGGAGCGCCTGGAGGAGCTGTCGGACCAGGAGCCGCACGGCATCGTCGCGGTCTGCGACGACCTGGACCCCAGCCGCGCCGAGGGCACCGAACTCGACTATCACCACGGCGTGATCACCTCCGTGGCCGCGCCCGAGGGCACGACCGCGTTGGCCGTCCCGGCCGGCACCTGGGCGGTCTTCACCACCTCCGGGCCGGCGCCGCAGGCCATCCAGGAGCTGTGGCGGGACGTCTTCACCGAGTGGTTCCCGTCGAACCCCTACCGCAGCCGCACCGGTCCCGAGATCCTGCGCACCCGCCTGTCGCCGGACAAGACCGGGGCCGACGCCGAACTGTGGCTCCCGGTGGAGCCCGAGCACGGCTGAACACAACAGCAAGAGCTCGGGGGAGGCGCGTGTGAGCGCGTTGGTCGGTCTTTCGGGCCGACCGACGCGCGTCGCGAATCCCGGGTCGTCTGCGTTCGTGATCAATACGCCCAAGGGCTGTCGGGACAGCCCCTAGGGTGTACGGCAATGGACTGGAACACCTGGCACGACCGGTACGACGTGGCCGACTCGTGGATGGCGCGGCGGCTGCGGACCGTCCAAGCACGGACGCGCGCCGCCCTGGACGATGCTCCGGCCGGGCCGCTGAAGGTGATCAGCCTGTGCGCCGGGGACGGCCGCGACCTCCTACATGTCCTCGCCGATCACCCCCGCCGCCACGAGGTGCGGGCCAAGCTCGTCGAGCTGGACGCACGCAACACCGCCGCGGCCTCGGTGGCGGCGCGCCGGGCGGACCTGGGCCAGGTCGAGGTGGTGACGGGTGACGCCTCACTCATCGACCAGTACCAGGACCAGGCCCCCGCGGACCTCGTTCTGATCTGCGGCGTGTTCGGCAACATCTCCGACGGCGACATCGAGCGCACGATCGGTGCCTGCAACCAACTGTGCAAAACCGGCGGGACCGTCATCTGGACCCGGAACCGCGCCGCCCCCGACCGGGTGCCGCTGATCTGCGCATGGTTCGGCGCCCAGGGCTTCGAACTGCAGTGGCTGTCGGAACCGGGCACGGGCTACGGGGTCGGTGTGCACCGGTTCGTCGGCACGCCGCTACCCCTGCGTACGGGCAACCGACTGTTCGAGTTCGTGGGCTACGACGCGATCGGGCCCTGAACCCGAATCTCGACTACATCGCGTACGCACCGCGCCTCGTCCTGACCGGACCCTTCCGACCCGGGCCCCGTCGGGCGGGCCGGTCCGGCGCCGACGGGGTCAGGACATCGGCCGGGACGCCGCTCGCGCGCGTCACTCCCGGCCGACCCGTCTCTCAGCGGCGCAGGGCGGTCTCCTGCCGCATGTGCGACAGCTTCTCGGGATTGCGCACGGCGTAGAGCCCGGTGATGAGGCCGTCGTCGATGCGCACCGCCATGACGGTGTCGAGCGCGCCGTCGAGCCGGATGACCAGCGCCGGGCAGCCATTGACCTGTGCCTGACGCAGTGACACCGCGTCGGCGAGCCTCCCCAGCCCGGAGGCCAGCAGGCGGGACACCTTGTCGGCCCCCACGACGGGCCGCAGGATGGCCTTCTTGACTCCGCCACCGTCGCCCAGGAGGACGACATCCGGCGCGAGGATGTCGAGCAGGCTCTGCAGATCGCCCGTTTCGACCGCCTGCTGGAACGCGTCGAGCGCGTCCCGGGTCTCGGCCGGGGAGACGGCCCCGCGCGGCCGGCGCGCCGCGACGTGTGCCCGCGCCCGGTGCGCGACCTGCCGGACCGCCGCCGGGCTCTTGTCGACGGCTTCGGCGATCTCCTCGTACCCGAGGTCGAACACCTCGCGCAGCACGAACACCGCCCGCTCGGTCGGCGCGAGCGTCTCCAGCACCAGCAGCATCGCCATCGAGACGCTGTCGGCCAGCTCGACGTCCTCGGCCACGTCGGGCGCGGTGAGCAGCGGCGCGGGCAGCCAGGCGCCGACGTAGGACTCCTTGCGGCGGCCGAGCGTACGCAGCCGGCCGAGCGCCTGGCGCGTGGTGATCCGGACCAGGTAGGCACGCTGATCCCGCACCATGCCGAGATCGACCCCCGCCCACCGCAGCCAGGTCTCCTGCAGGACGTCCTCGGCGTCGGCGGCCGAGCCGAGCATCTCGTAGGCGACGGTGAACAGCAGGTTGCGATGGGCGACGAACGTCTCGGTGGCGGGGTCCGCGCGTCCGCCGCCGAGCTGCCCGGCCGTGTCCTCTGTGTGCTCGCTGTGCTCTGTGTGCTCGCTGTTCACCGGCTGCTCCTGCCTGTTCGCTCCGTACGGTGTCCCGCGCACAAGACGCCGTTCCCCGCAGCTTTGTGACACCCGCGAGCGGTGGCGCACGTCACACGGTCGTCCCGTCACAGGGAGCGGGGCGCCGGCATCTCGTGTTCGTCATGTGCACCACCGACGAGTGAGGACGACATCATGGACGCCCGATTCAACATGTTCGAGAACGAGATCGCCGCCAAGTTCGGCAAGCGGTTCGCCAACGCCGCCCTGGTGATTCACCGGTCGTCGCTGCAGGCGTCCACGCAGGAGCTGGTGTCGCTGCGCGCCAGCCAGATCAACGGCTGCGGTTGGTGCATCGACATGCACACCAAGGAGGCCGCAGCCGCCGGTGAAACCGCGGTCCGGCTCAACCTGGTCGCCGCCTGGCGCGAGTCCACCGTGTTCACCGAGGCCGAGCAGGCCGCGCTGGCGCTCGCGGAAGAGGGCACCCGGCTCGCCGACACCCACCAAGGCGTGTCCGACGAGACCTGGGCGCAGGTGCGCAAGCACTACGACGACGACCAGACCGCGGCACTGGTCTCCTTGGTCGCCCTGATCAACGCGGCCAACCGGCTCGCCGTGATCGTGCACCAGCGGGGAGGTTCCTACGAGACCGGGGCGTTCGCCGCCGCGTTCAACTGAGTGGCGGACGAAGGCCAACTGATCAGCGGAGGAATCGGGCCCGGCCCGGGATCATGCGATCCGGGCCGGTGCTGCCTTTCTTCCTGATCACGTGCGGTCCGATCACGTGCGGTCCAACGTGCTGACCGATCACGTGGGACCGATCACGTGCCGACCGATCACGTGCGGACCGATCGCGGGTGGATCGCGGAGGAACCCCCGCGGGCCGTCCCCTCGGAGCGGAGCGTGCCGTCCTCGTACGCCGCGCGGCCGGGACCGTGCCGCCCCCGGCCACAAGGAGTCCAGGCTGACGGCGCCTCCCAGCAGCTCCTCGACCTCACCGGTGAAGAGTTCGCCCCCGTACAGCAGGCGTTGCCCTCCATCCGTACCGACCTCGGGTCGTCGATGTCGATGCGTGTCACGTCGGTCGTGAGAACCGGACCTTCCTCAGCTGCCGGCCAGCTCCCGCAGCACCGCGAGGCTGTCCGCCCCGACCGGCTCGACCCCTGCCGCTTGTCCCGCCACGGGGTCCTGCGCGGCATTCCCGAGTTCGGCGAGTGCGGCCGAGGGGGACAGCCCGCGGTCGTGCGCGGCTTGCAGCCGGTCCAGCCAGATCAGACCGGCCCGGTAACCGTCCAGGTCGGCGGCGTCACACGGCTCAAAACTTGCCGCGTTCTCGGCATCCGATGCCCAGAGATACCCCAGGACGTCGTGCCCGCGGCGCACCGGCAGGTACTGGACGCTGCCGGAGGCGTCGCGGCGGTAGCCGGACTTGAAGCTCGGGGTCTGGCTGAAGATGCCGTTGCGGTGGGGGATCTCGAACCGTCCCCACACGTCGGAGGGGGCTCCGTCGCCGTCCTCGAAGTGGTTCTCGACCCCTGTCTCGGTGGGAATCCCGAACCAGGTCGGGTCCTCGGGATCGATCTCCAGGTCGAGGGCCTCGGAGATGTCCGCCAGGGCCTCGGCCAGGCGCGGGCGGTTGCGTGTGAAGACGTCCTTCTGGTCACGTCCGCGAAGATCGAACGGCATCCAGGCGTCCGAGAACGTCGTGAGTTCCACATGGAAGAAGCTCTCGGACACATCGACCGCGAGCGTGAACAGCCCTTCGACCGCGTGGGCGCCGTCGCCGGTCTCGACGAGGCCGTCGCAGGACGCGGACAGTTCCACGCCGCCCACCGTGCCGTCGGTGGTCCTTCTCCTGATCTCCGACACGAGGGCGTCGTTGACCGGGAGATCGGTCCGGAGCACGAACTTCTGTCGCCCCGGCTCCGGAACCACGGCGGTCACCGTTCCGCCGTGCGGGGTTCCCGGGCGGTGACGGTCGAGGACGCCGAGCGCCGGCGAAAACCTGCGAACGGCTTCCTGGACCAGGTCGGTCGCGTGCCCGCGGTCACCCCAGGACCACCGGGCGACGGGGGTGGTGGCGATCAAGGCCGTCCTCCTGGCATGGGGTTGGAACTGGGCGAGTACATGCCGTTGGGGACTCTTCCGCCACCGCCGGGGTCCGTCTCCGTGGCCGTCGCCGGACGGGCTCGTGCCCCGGAGTGGAGTCGTCATGTCCGCCAGGGCACATGCGCCGTCCCCTGACCGCCGCCGGTGAGACCGTCGTTGTGGTCGGTCCCACGACCGGGCCCCGTTCCACCGTTCGTGGCTCGGGGCACCGGCAGGGGCAAGGATCTGGCCGTGCCGGTGCCGCCATTCTGTTTCTGATCAGCGTGCGGATCGTGAAGGAATTACCTTCGCATTTCCTTTTCTGTCACGAATCCATTCTTCGAGACCCGGACCGCCCAGTTCTTCGATGCCTTCCGCGGTGACGATGCCGACCGGACCGAAAATTGTTCCGGAGAAGCCGATCAGAACTGTGTTCTCGTCGAGCTTCACCTTGAATGAATTCTCGTCCGTCACCGCGTTCGTCAGATCTGCCCCGCGGAGGTCGACGTTCAGCAGGGAAGCCCCCATCAACCGAGCGCCACGGAAGCTCGCCCCTGAGGCGTCGACGCCGTAGAGCGAAGCCTTGACGAAATCGACACCGTCGAGAGTCGCGCCCCGGAGCGTGGCATCGTCCAGGTTCGCCCGTACCAGTGAAGCGTTGGTCAGGTCTGCTCCAGAGAGGTCGGCCCCTTCGAGATCCGCACGGTAGAACTCCGCTCCCGTCAGGTTCGTACCGGCCAGCCTGGCGTCGGTGAACCATGATTCGGAGAAGTCGCCGCCCGTCAGATCCGCGCCGCTGAAGTCGAGGCCCACAGCATCGAGCCCGCTGTCGTCCGGGCCTTGCAGCCATTCGCGAAGGCGATCGGCGGCAGTTCGGTCGTCAGGGTACCGGCGCGGTGCCCAGCCCTTACGGGTACCAGATGACATCGTCTTCCCAACCGTTCTTCTCGACGACGGACTTGATATCGTCGATCGCTGCCTGACTTGCATTACGGACGTCAAGAATAACAACGCGGTTCTTGTCGACGATCTGTTCGGAGAGCTTCGTGACCCACTTGCCATTGTTGGCGGGGTTGTATGCACCCTTGAAGGGCAGCGACTTGTCGCGAACGTTGTTGAATGGCGGCCAGTCGGAGTGCACGCCCTTAATATCGTAATACTTGTCCGCGCTCGGAGAGTAGAACTCGCCACGGTCGGCCTGAGTCGGACGCTGGATGTCATCGGGAAGCCGTGCTTCTTCACGAAGGTCCAGACCCACCCGTGCTTCGTCCTTCGAGGGTTCTGAGATGCCGCCGTTCTTGTCCGGGTCGCGCTGCAGCTGATCGAAGTCCTCGGGGCTGCGCTGCTCCACCTCGTCGAGGTGATTCCAGTGATCGGCCCGCTCCTGCGGAGTGAGTTCCGGAAGGGGTTCATTCACCCGGTCCGCGGGAGGACCGCCGACCGGCTCGGTGCCCGGGGCCTCGTGCCCCCCGGAAGCAGTGTCGGAATGACCGGGAGTCTCCCCGTGTCCTCCTCCGGCCGACCCGCCGGGCTCGCCCGTACCGGCCGAAGGTGTCTCGTGGCCGCCACCGGAGGGGCCTTCACCGTGTCCCGGAGTGGAGCTGTCATGCCCACCACCGGTGCCGGGGCCGTCCCCCTGACCGCCGGTGGGGCCGTCGTTGTGGCCGGACGGAGGCTCGTGGCTGTTGGAGGGGCCGTTCCCGAGGTCGTCCGCGTGGCTGCCCGGAAGGTTGTCGCCGGCGTGGCCGCCGGGAAGGTTGTCGCCCGCGTGTCCGCCGGGGAGGTTGTCGCCGACGTGCGGGGTGGTGCTGCCCGGGACGTCGTCGCCGACGCGGCCGATGTCGCCGAGGTCGGTGTCGAGGCTGTTGCCGAGGTGGAGGGGTTGGTCGGCGTGGGTGGCGGCGTGGGCGGCGTTGTCCGCGGTGTGGGCGCCCGCGCCGACGAGGGCGGGTTCCCTGGTGGGGGAGGGGGTGTCGGTGTGGGGGGTGGTGGCACCTGGGGTGTCGGTGTCCGGGGTGTGGGGGGTGGTTTCGGTGGGTGCGTCCTTGGCGTGCTGGACGATGTCGCCGTTGTGGTCGAGGAGGTTGCCGTCGTGGTCGAAGTACTGGACCGGTGCGTCGGTGGCTGTGGGGAGTTTCGTGGTGTTCTCGGGCAGGACGGGGACGTCGTCGGGGAGTTTGACGTTGCCGTCGGGGAGTTTGATCCCGCCGTCGGGGACGGCTGCGCCGTCGGGGAGGTGGACGGTGCCGTCGGGGAGTTTGAAGGAGCCCTCGGGGAGGGTGATCGCGTTGTCGGGGAGGGTGGGGATCTCGATGTTGCCGATGCCTTTGAGGCCCTTGGTGATGTCGCCGATCTTGGAGAGGCCGGCGCCGGCGCCTTTGGCGATGTAGGTCATCGGGTCGATGACCTTGCCTGCCTTTCCGGCGACGGAGAGGACCTTGGCGACGGCTCCGGCTTTTCCGGCTCCGGCGGCGGCGCCGCCGGCACCGCCGGTGAAGACGGTGGTCAGGACGTTGAAGGTGACGGCTCCGGCGGCCCGGCCGGGGTTCTTGCCCCATTCGTCCCAGGCGACCAGGGCTTTGCCGGTCTCTTTCATCGCGGTGCGTGAGTCACGCAGCCAGGAGGGGAGTTTGTCGTCGGGCAGGGTCCAGAACAGGGCGCCGGCGCCGGGGATGGCGGTGATGGCGAGGCCGGTGGCGAGCTGGGCGAGTCCTTTCCAGGCCTGGCCCATGGCGTCCCAGCCGCCGAACCCGACGAGGGTGCCCAGGCCCTTGATGGTGCCCCAGATCCCGTCGACGATCAGCCCGTCCCAGACGAACGACTTGACCCAGTGCCCGACCTCGTACCAGTGGTGTTTCTCCTCGACGGGGTCGCCCCAGGGCAGTTTCGCGTTCTTCAGGTCGTCCGCGTCGAACCCGTACTGGTCCTTGCGCTCGGAACCGTCCCCGGCGACCATCTGCGTCCCGCCGAACAGGGCGGTGATCTTGTTGTGGCAGGTGCGTTCGGCGGCCCAGAACGCGGCGACGGTCGCGGTGATGTCGTCACGGAGCTGGTTGTGCTCCTCGACCTTGTCCCCGTCGTACTGCCAGTCCTCGTCGTCCTTGTTCTCGTTCACGAACGTCGTCGCGTCCGTCTTGAGCCGGGCCAGCTTCGAGACCAGCGGACGGATCTCCGTCGCGTAGTCCGACAACGACGAAGCGACCTTCTCCAGATCGTCCGCGAACCCGTCCGCACGGTCCTGGACCGGCTTCGTCGACGCGAACAACCGCTCCGCCTCCGGCGCCTGGTAATACGCCGACAACGCCTGGAAATGGGTATGGACGGAAGAACCCGTGTCCCGGACATGCCCCGCGTCCGCCGTCAGACTCGCATGGTCCTTCTCCAGCTGACCCAGATCACCGGTGTACTGCGGAATCGCCTCAGGCTTGATCACCGCGCCTGCACCCCAGGCTTCTTCGGATCCAGATCCACCGCACCCAACGCCTTGCGCTGCGCCTCGGCGGCCATCGCCAGATCACCGTCGAGGTAGGCGGTCGTGGCGTCCACCGCGCCCTGCAGGGACTTCCCGGCCCGCGCCGCGATGTACTTCAGGTCAGGGGTGGTGTGCTCCGCGAACTGCGAGAGGGCCAGCGCGACCAGACCACCGACCGCCTCACCACCCTCACCGCCACCTCCACCGCCGCTGTCGTCCGCGGTGATCGTGCCCGCACTCGACGCCGCCGACGACAGATGCTTCCCGTACGACGTCGCGTGCGTCTGGATCTTCGCCGCCATCTCACCCGTCGTCTTCAGCACACCCGAAATACCCTGCGGCTTCAGATCCCAGCCGGTCATGCGTTACCTCATGCTCCCCGTTACCGCCCCGCCCCCGGACCCGCCGTCAGGCGGGCCCCCCGACGAGTCAGCCGATGTTGTCGACGGCTGCCTTCGCGCGCGTGATCGTGTGCTGCGCCGTGCCGTCGTTCTTCTCCAGCGTCGTCTTCAGCAGCTGGATGATGTTCTTGACCTCCTGCGACGAACTGTTCCACCGCAGTTCCTTGCCGTGGTACTCATCCGCCACACCATCCGCCGCGAAGTCGGCCATCGCCGCCTTCACCTGCGCGTCACGCGCCGCGATCACTTCCTCCAGCCGCGCGATCACCACCTGGATGTTGCCCTGCGCATCCGCGGACGCACCCATGTCGTACGAACGACGGTCGCTGTCACCAGCCATCAGAAACCAAGCCCCCCGAAGTCACCGGCCGCCGAAGCGCGCCGCATCGAAATTCGCCGCCGACATCTGCTGCCGCGCGTTGTCACCCTGCTCCTGATCACCCGAGCTGAACGCCGACTCCATCCCCGACTGACCACCCAGAAGAGCCGACAACGAACCGTTCAACGCCGCCGTGATCTCGTCCGACCGCCCCTTGAACGAATCGAACGCCGCACGCCCCGCACCATTGAACTTCCCCTCCAACGGCTGCGCGGCCTGCACCAACTGACGAATCAACGTCCCCAGATCATCACTCGAACCACGCGACTTCGACGACAGACTCGTAAGAACCTGCGCCCCCATGTCGAACTTCATCCAGTCCCCCTGCTGAGCCGGGCAAACAAATGTGGTGCCATGCCTATCAACTCGACCGGCGCTGAGGCAATCGAGGACCTGGGGCTGTGGACAGGGCGGGGCAGAGGCGCGGGCCGACCCCGCACGGGCAATGAGGTGCACAGACGGAGTACATGCCCCGGTCGAGGAGGGGGAGGGGGCTTCTCGGCGCGACCGGGATCCCGAGGATCTTCAGCCGATCTTCACGTCATATGCACAAGCGTGGGCGGTGGCTCCTCGGCCGCTGCCCGTCGATCCGGTCGGTCACGGGCGGAGGTGCTTCTCCGCCTCGGCCTGTTCGATCAGTTCCGCGTACGAACCGTCTTCCTCCAGCCCCGAGCCGTGAAGGAGGGAGACCGACCACGGAATCGGGCACGGAGGGGCGTGGTCGGGGTCGGGGCACAGCAGCCTGGAGATGCGTTCCTCGATCTCCTCGGCCTGCTGCCGAGTGGCGTACACACCCAGCCGGACTTCCCAGACACTCGGGTTCTCGGGCATCGCTCACGTCCCAGGTCGGCGAAGAGAAAGGAGAGGGGGGGAGAGAGGGGGAAGGGAGAGGGCGGACGGGGCGGCAAAAGGGGGCGAAACGACTCGCCCCCTCGTCGACATTACCAGGTGCGCTTGGCGTCGCAATGGCGCTTGTAGTGGCCCGGGGGGACGGGGATGTTGCGTGCCGCGTCGTTGATGGCCGCCTGCTCGGTGTTACCCGTGCCGTCGGCCCTGTCGTACTTCACGACGTTGTTGTCGCTGATACGGACGATCTGGCACTGCACCGTGGCGTGCCAGGTCTTCATGACGCCGAACCCGTGCGTGACGGCCGCCTGTGCCGCGCCGGCGGGGGTAGCGGTGGGGGCGGCGGAAGCGGTCGGGGCGACGAGACCCCCTAACGTGAGAGCCAGGACCCCGACGGCGAACGTGCGGCGGAGTGTCTTCATGAGCGTTCCTCCCTGATGGTGCCGGTGCGGTCGGCCGTGCCGACGGGTATTCCGGGGCGCGGACAGGCCGGTGCTGCTTACGACGCTCCCATCCGGGCACCGCGGGACGCTGCCCCCGGCGGTGCGATTGGCAGTCGGTTGTCAGCCGGCCGCCCGCTGTCCGTCAGTCGTCCGCCGGCTGCCCGCGGCTGCGGGTCGGGCCTGTGCGCCACCGACTGCCCCCTACCGCGGGTCGGGCCTGTGCGTCACCGGGTGCCCACGACCGTGGGGACCGGGCCTGTGCGTCACCGGCTGTGAACCGCCGCGTCGGCCACCGCTACGTACCTGGTGCAACCGACAGCGGCCCATCAGGAGCACACATGGTGTACGGCATGGCGGCCCCACCCCTCGTGGGGCGACGCGACAACCCCTCGGTGGCGACGGTGGTGGGCACCGAACTCTCGCGCAACAAGCGAGGGTTCATCCTGTGGTACCACCTCCTCGCCCCTGTCATCATCACCGTCCCTCTCTTTCTCGGTGCCCTCGGCTCCTCCGAGGCCAAGGCGGGCCAGAGTTTCGAGGTGTTCCGCAACGTGACCCTTGAATTCTGGGGTGTGCTGGTCCCGATGACCGCGGGCCTGGCCGCGGCGCTCTCGGTCCGCGCCGACCAGGACGCCTGGCGGCTGCTGCTCTCCTACGGCGTGCCGCGCGGGCGCTACTTCATCGGCAAGGTGGCCGCACTCGGTGTGCTGGGCCTGGCCTCCTCCACCGTGCTGCTGGTGATGCTCTCCCTCGGCGCGATGATCAGCGGCCGATTCCCCGAGGCCATGGGGACGGTGGTCGCGGCCGTCTGTCTTCCCTGGCTGGTGGGCCTGTCCATGACCGCGCTGGCCGTACTGGTGGCGGTGGTGTGGGGCATGGGCCCCAGCATCGGGGTAGGCGTCGCGGGCCTGCTGTGCGGGGCGCTCGTCTCGGACAAGGTCTTCTGGTACGCCGTTCCGTTCGCCTGGCCCATGCGGGTGGTCCTGCCGCTGGCCGGGATCGGACCCAACGGGGTGCCGCTGCCCAAGGACAGCCCGGTCACCGACATGTCGGCCATTCCGCTCGCCGTGGGCCTCGCCGCGGCGCTGACCGTGGTCCTGCTGCTCGTCGGCAGCATGCACATGCGCCGTAAGGAGATCTGACCATGACCGCGACAACAGGCACGACCGGCACAACAGAGGACCGGACGACACCGGCGCTCACGATCCGCAGCCTGCACAAGCACTATGGTTCGCACCACGCCCTGGACGGCGTGGACCTCACGGTCGGGGCAGGAGAGGTGTACGGCCTTCTCGGACCGAACGGCGCGGGCAAGACGACGCTCATGAAGGCCCTGCTCGGCCTGCAACGCCCGACGTCGGGCAGCATCGAGATCTTCGGCAGGTCGGTCGGCCGGGAGTCGCTGGCGGAAGTCGGCGCCCTGATCGAAGTTCCCGGGCTCTGGCCGACACTGACGGCCGACGAGACGCTGAAGGTACACGCCAAGCTGCGAGGCGTGCCGCAGGCATGGATCGAGCCGGCACTGCACCTGGTCAAGATGACCGACGCACGAGGCCGGAAGGTCGGCGCCTACTCCCTCGGTATGCGCTGGCGGCTGGGGATCGCCGTCGCCCTGTTGGCCAAACCCCGGCTGCTCGTCCTCGACGAGCCCACCAACGGCCTCGACCCCGTAGGCATCCGCGAGATGCGCGGCATCATTCGCTCACTGGCCGACGAGGGCGTGGCGGTGCTGATCGCCAGTCATCAGCTGGCGGAAGTCGCCCAAGTCTGCGACCGAGTGCACGTACTGGTGGCCGGTCGGACACAGTACGAAGGCTCACTGGCAGACCTCGCCATCGACGGAGACGTGGAAGCCGGCTTCTTCCGACTCCTGGAATCCGCCGATGCAGGCATCCGCTGACCGGCGCCGCACCCACACACCGATGACCGAGACGTATGACCGAGGCGGATGGCGGATGGCGGACAGCCCCGAAGCCCCACGCCACGGCGACCACCCAGGGACGGACCCGGCCCGAGACGCGCGCCCGTCCCTGCACGTCCATGTGAGTGTGCGAGCGCGCGGAGTCCATCCCTACGGAGTCCCCATGTGCGCGTCCGTACGTGCGCGTCCGTGCATACGGAATTCGGTCCGCTGAACCTGGGGTCGAACCTGGGCCGCGTCGCGCCGGCTCCCGCGTGCGCCGCTCGTTCTCAGCAGGCGCGTGCGCTCAACGGCTGTCGAGGACCAAGCACAGCGGCCAGCGAAATCAGCTCGGCACGGCCCCCGACTCCCACATCGTCGTAGAGCCTGCGGATTCGCCGGTACATGGACCGCTCCGAGCAGTAGTAGTAGCGGCGCGCGATCTCGGAAACCGTGATGGACGTACAGAGCAGCCGCATCAACTCCGCGTCGTACGAAGGGAGAGCGGACGGTGGGTGCCCTCCAGATATGTCGCCCTCGCGGTCGGCCTCCACACTGGGTGCGGTCTCCCCGCCGGTGTAGCGGCAGCGCTGACGAACCACCTCACCCGCCGGAATACCCTGCGGCCCGGCAGTCACGGCGTTGCCGGACGTGACCACGAGATGCGCCCGAAGCTGTGCGTACAGCACGTCACGTTGACTCTCGCAAGGTATGGCGAGATTGAGCACGAAATTCGCACCTGAACGGATCGCGTCATACGTCCGGTAACCCGAAAGATCACGGGTGACCGCGACGAGCAGAGACAGCGGATGCCGCACCCTGACCGCTTGCAACTCCTCGGTTTGGAACTCGCCGGTGACCGGCATCAGCACCGGAAGATCCAGCGCACCGCAGGGTGACGTCAGTTCCTCCGGGTCGATGAAGTCGACCCGGTCCAAGCCGGAGCGGAGCGCGCCGAGCAGGGCCCGTGGTGGGTCGAAGTACGGCTTGAGTCCCGAATGAACCAGGACATGAAGCTCGGTGACGGTCGATGCGTGCTGCTGCTCGCGTTGGTGCAAGGCGCTGTTCCCCGTAGCGTTGATCCCGGTGGTGGTCGTCCCGCGGTCACTGGGTGACGCACGGCGTCGGATCACGCTCATGGCACGCCCGCGCCCGCGCCGCCCGCGCCCGCGCCGCCCGCGCCCGCGCCGCCCGCGCCCGCGCCGCCCGCGCC
>NZ_JBHVRW010000041.1:0-48063 GCF_042885475.1 Streptomyces sp. NPDC058051 | reverse complement strand
CGTTGAGGGATGTGGTGTTCGGTGGGGAGGGGTTGGATGAGACGGGGTGGACGCAGCCGGGGCTGTTCGCGGTCGAGGTGGCGATGTTCCGTTTGTTGGAGTCGTGGGGGGTGGTGCCGGACTTTGTGACGGGGCATTCGGTGGGTGAGCTGGCTGCGGCTCATGTGGCGGGGGTGTTGTCGTTGGGGGATGCGTGTCGGGTGGTGGCGGCGCGGGGGCGGTTGATGCAGGCGCTTCCGGCGGGTGGGGCGATGGTGGCGGTGCAGGCGGCTGAGGATGAGGTGGTGGAGTTGTTGCGGGGGCGGGAGGAGTGGGTGGGGATTGCGGCGGTCAATGGTCCGTCGTCGGTGGTGGTGTCGGGGGTTGAGGATGTGGTGGTTGCGGTTGCTGGGGAGTTGCGGGAGCGGGGGCGTAAGACGAATCGGCTGGCGGTGAGTCATGCGTTTCATTCGCCGTTGATGGATCCGGTTCTTGGGGAGTTCGGTGCGGTGGTGGGGTCGGTGGAGTTGGCCGAGCCTGTCATTGCGATGGCGGCGGGTGCGGGTGAGGTGTGTTCGGTCGGGTACTGGACGGATCACATTCGTCAGCCGGTGCGGTTCGCGGATCATGTGAGCAGGTTGCGGGAGCTGGGGGTGACCCGGTTCCTGGAGATCGGGCCCGATGGTGTGCTCACGGCGATGGGTGCGCAGAGTGTGGATGATGCGTCGTTCGTGGCGTTGCAGCGTCGTGATCAGCCTCAGGTCCGTACGGCGGTCACCGCGTTGGCGCATCTTCATGTCCTGGGGCACACCGTCGACTGGACGAAGTTGTTCACCGGGACCACGGCGTCCCTCGTCGACCTGCCCACCTACCCCTTCCAACACCAGCACTATTGGCTGGAGGAGTCGTCGTCGGGCGGCGTCGTCTCGGCAGGGCAGACGGCCGCGAGCCACCCGATGCTGGACGCGGTGGTGCGCGTCGCCGGCGCCGACGAGGTGGTGTTCACCGGCCGGCTCTCGGCACGGACGCACGCCTGGATCACCGAGCACGAGCTGGGCGGCGTGGCCCTGGTACCGGGCACCGCGCTGCTCGACATGGCGATCTGGGCCGGTGACGAGGCCGGCTGCGGCGGCGTCGCCGAGATGGTCGTCACCGCCCCGCTGACCGTCCCCGAAACGGGCGGAGTGCGGGTCCAGGTCGTGGTGAAGGAGCCGCAGGACACCGGGCACCGGCCGTTCGCGATCCACTCCTGCCAGGAGACCGGCGAGGAGTGGACCTGCCACGCCACCGGCGTGCTCGCACCCACGGCCCCGGAGCCGCGTTTCGACCTGATCGAATGGCCGCCGGCCGGCGCCCAGCCCATGGCGACGGACGGGTTCTACGACCGGCTCGCGGACCACGGCTACGTCTACGGCCCGATGTTCCGCGGACTGCGGACGCTCTGGCGCCGTGACGGGGCCGACGGCGCCGAGTTCTTCGCCGAGGTGGCGCTGCCGGAGCACACGGACACCGCGCGGTTCGGCATCCATCCCGCCCTGTTCGACGCGGCCATCCACCCGCGGGTCGTCGCCGCGATCGCCGACGCGGGCGACGACTTCACGCTGCTGCTGCCGTTCGTGTGGAACGGGATCAGCCTCTACGCCACCGGCGCGACCTCGCTGCGGGTCCGGGTGGTCCTCGGCAGGGAGACCGAGGGAGCGACCTCCTGCCAGGTCCAGCTCGCCGACGAGACGGGACAACCGGTCGCCGAGGTGCAGTCGGTGGAGGCGCGCCCGGTGGCGGCCGGGCGGCCGGCCGTACGGGACGAGACGGCCGGATCGCTGTTCGGCGTGGACTGGATCCCGGTCGAGACGACCCCCACCGAGCCGACCGGGCAGTGGGCCCTGCTCGGCACCCCCGACCCGGCCGTCGGCGAGGCGCTGGCGGTCGAACGCCGCGAGACCCTGGCGGAGGCGGCCGGCGCCGACGTGCTGCTCGCCGTCTACACCGGACAGCCGGGCGACGAGGTCGTCGCACCGGTGCACGACACGGTCAACGAGGCGCTGGACCTGGTGCGGGAGTGGCTGGCCGACGACCGGTTCCTGTCGAGCCGCCTCGTCGCCGTGACCCGCGGCGCGGTGGTGACCGACCAGGACAATGCCGCCCCGGACCTGGTGGGTGCCGCGGTGTGGGGTCTGCTGCGGTCCGCGCAGTCGGAGCACCCCGACCGGATCGTGCTGGCGGACGTCGACGACGACCCGGCCTCCCTCCTCGTCCTCCCCGCGGTGCTGGAGGCGGGCCACGACCAGGTCGCGGTACGCGCCGGCACGGTGACCGTGCCACGCGTGGTGTCGCGGCCCGCCGCGGACACGGCAGGTCCGGAACTGGCGCCTGACGGGACGGTCCTGGTGACCGGTGGTACGGGTGCGCTGGGCGCCCTGTTCGCCCGGCACCTGGTCACCGAGTACGGCGTCCGCAACCTGCTCCTGACCAGCCGGCGCGGCCCGGACGCCCCCGGAGCCGACGACCTGGCCGAAGAACTCACCGCACTCGGCGCCACCGTACGCACCGCCGCCTGCGACGTCGCCGACCGCACCGCACTCACCACCCTGCTCGACTCCATCCCGGCACACCACCCACTCACCGGCATCGTGCACACCGCCGGCGTCATCGACGACGGCATCGTCACCGCACTCACCCCCGACCGCGTCACCTCCGTCCTGCGCCCCAAGGCCGACGCCGCATGGCACCTGCACGAACTCACCCGCGATCAGCCACTCGCGATGTTCGTGCTGTTCTCCTCACTGGCCGGAACGATGGGCAACTCGGGTCAGGCGAACTACTCGGCGGCCAACCACTTCCTCGACGCACTCGCCCAGTACCGCCGCGCCCACGGCCTCCCCGCCGTCTCGCTGGGCTGGGGCCTGTGGTCCGCCGAGGGCGGCATGCAGACCGGCGTCACCGCCGGCGGGAACGACCACCTGCGGCACACGGGTATGCGGCCCCTCTCCGCGGAGGCCGGGGTGGCGCTGTTCGACCGGGCGCTGGCCTCGGACCGCCCGGTGGCCCTGCCGGCGTGGCTCGACCTGCGGGCGCTGAGGTCCGGGTCGGCTCCGGTCCCGCCGATGCTGCGCACCCTGGTCGGCCGTCCGGTCCGCCGCGTGGTCCGGCAGGGTGCGGGAGACCAGCGGGCCCTGGCCGACCGGCTGGCCGCGCTGCCCCCGAACGAGCGGCACGAGCAGATCACCGACCTGGTGCGGACCGAGGTGGCCGCCGTGCTCCGGTTCGGCGCGGGTGAACGGGTCAGCGAGAACGTGCCGTTGCGAGAGCTGGGCTTCGACTCACTGACCGCGGTCGAACTGCGGAACCAGCTGTCCGCCACCACCGGCCTCCGGTTGTCGCCCGGGGTGGTGTTCGACTATCCGACGGTCTCGGCGCTCGCGGAGCACCTGCTGGCCGAGCTGAGCGGCGACCTGCCCGCGCACGCCACGGCTGTCGCCGCGACGGTCCCCGGCCCCGGAGGTGAGAACGAGCCCATCGCGATCGTCGGGATGGCGTGCCGCTTCCCCGGCGGGGCCACCACGCCCGAGGAGCTGTGGCGACTGGTCGCCGACGGGGTGGACGCGATAGCGGACATGCCCGACGACCGCGGCTGGGACATCGAGCGGCTCTGGGATCCGGATCCGGACAAGCCGGGCACGTTCTATCCGCGGGAGGGTGGATTCTTCTACGACGCGGACCGGTTCGACGCCGGATTCTTCGGGATCTCGCCCCGTGAGGCCCTGGCGATGGACCCGCAGCAGCGGCTCCTGCTGGAGACCTCGTGGGAAGCACTGGAGAGCGGCGGAATCGACCCGCTGTCGCTGCGGGGCACCAGCACGGGCGTCTACACCGGGCTCACCGCGCAGGAGTACGGGGCCGGAGCCGACGCGGCCGAAGAGGGATATCTGCTGACCGGCTCCACGACGTCCTTCGGTTCCGGCCGGATCTCCTACGTCCTCGGGCTGGAGGGCCCGACGATGTCCATCGACACGGCGTGCTCGTCGGTGCTGGTGTCGGTGCACCTCGCCGCGAACGCGGTGCGCAGCGGCGAATGCTCCCTGGCACTCGCGGGCGGCGCGACGGTGATGGCGCAGCCCATCGGGTTCGTCGAGTTCTCCCGGCAGCGGACGCTCTCGCCCGACGGCAGGTCGAAGGCGTTCGACGAGTCCGCGGACGGCACCGGATGGTCGGAGGGCGTGGGCCTGTTCGTGCTGGAGCGGCTGTCCGACGCCCGTAGGAACGGGCACCCGGTGCACGCCGTGATCCGCGGCAGCGCGGTCAATTCCGACGGCGCGTCCAACGGCATGACCGCTCCGAACGGCCCGTCGCAGCAGCGCGTCATCCGGCAGGCGCTGGCGAACGCCGGCCTCGCACCGTCCGAAGTGGACCTCGTGGAGGCGCACGGGACCGGCACCCGGCTCGGCGACCCGATCGAGGCCGAGGCCCTGATGGCGACCTACGGCCGCGACCGGCCCGCGGACCAGCCGATCTGGCTGGGATCGGTGAAGTCCAACATCGGACACACCCAGCACGCCGCCGGAGCCGGCGGGCTGATCAAGGCGGTCATGGCCATGCGGCACGGCCTGATGCCGAAGACGCTGCACGTGACACAGCCGACGTCCGCCGTCGACTGGTCGTCGGGTGCCGTGGAACTGCTGACCGAGGCCCGCCCGTGGCCGGAGCTGGACCGGCCGCGCCGGTCCGCCGTGTCCGCGTTCGGGATGAGCGGCACCAACGCGCACGTCATCCTGGAGCAGGCCCCCGACGAGTCGGCCGGCACCCCGGCCGGGGCCGGGGTGTCCCTCCCGGCTCTGCCGTGGGTGCTGTCGGCCAAGTCGCCCCAGGCGCTGCGTGCGCAGGCCACCCGCCTGCTGTCCCTGGTGGACTCCGACACCGCGCCCGACCCGCTCGATGTCGGGTTCTCGCTGGCGGCCAGGTCGGTGTTCGACTACCGCGCGGTGCTCGTCACCGAAGGCGGCGAGGAGGCGCTGACCGGACTGCGCGCGATCGCCGGGGGTGACGCACCCGCCGCCCTGGACGGCCGGACCGCGTACCTGTTCACCCGCCGGTCCGCGGACGGCCCCGAACACGACCTGTACGAGGCGTCGCCGGTGTACGCCAAGGCGTTCGACGAGATCCTGGCCGAGTTCGGCGAGCAGGGCGAGGACGTGACCCTGTTCGCCGCCGAGGTGGCGCTGTTCCGCCTCGTCGAGTCCTGGGGCGTCGTGTTCGGCTGCGTCGCCGGGACCGGCGTCGGCGAGGTCGCCGCCGCGTACGTCGCGGGGGCGCTCTCGTCGGCCGACGCCGGCCGGCTGCTGACGGCCGCAGACCCGGCCGGGGTGGCGTTCACCGAACCGCGTTTCCCGGTGGTGTCGTTGCGCACCGGCCTGCCGCTCACCGCCGACGACCCGCTGGGGTCCGCGGGATCCGAGGGGATCGCCGCAGCCGAGCGGTGGATGGGCGAGCAGCGCGTGACCCGGTTCGCCGAGTCGGGTTCCCGGCGGGTGCTTGAGCGTTCGGTGCTCCTGCTCCAGGAGGACCGGCCGCCGATCCGCACCGTGCTCGAAGGCGTGGGGGACCTGTTCGTCGCCGGGGCGGCCGTCGACTGGGCGGCCGTGTTCACCGGAACCGGGGCCGGCCGCACGGACCTGCCCACGTACCCGTTCCAGCGCGACCGGTACTGGGCGGCCGAGTCCGGTGACACCGGGAGCCTCGGCCTCGACTCCGCGGAGCACGCCCTGCTCGGCGCGGCGGTCCCGGTGGCGGGCCGGGACGAGCTGGTCTTCACCAGCCGTCTGTCGCTCGCGACCCACCCCTGGCTGGCGGACCACGTCGTCGCCGACGTGCCGGTGCTCTCCGGGCCGGCCCTGGTGGAGCTGGCGATCCGGGCCGGCGACGTGACTGCCTGCCCGGTGCTGGCCGAACTCACCGTCACCGAGCCGCTCGTGGTGCCCGACCAGGGTGCCGTGCAGCTCCAGGTCGTGACCGGTGCCCCCGGCGAGAGCGGGCGGCGAACGGTGGGGATCTACACCCGGCCCGCCGACATCCCGGGCGCGGACGACGCACTGCGGGAGTGGACCTGCCACGCCACCGGCGTGCTGGCCCCCGCGGCCGGTCTGCCGGAGGTCGATCCGACCGCGTGGCCGACGGCCGGAGCCGGGGCGCTGGACTGGGCGTACGAGGACCTCGCCGACGCGGGCCACCGCTACGGCGCGGTGTTCCAGGGCCTGGAATCGGTGGTGCGCCGAGGTGACGAGCTGTTCGCCGAGGTCCGCCTGCCCGAACGGGCGGCGGCCGACACCGGCGGGTTCGGGATCCACCCGGCCCTGCTGGACGCCGCCGTGCAGCCGCTGCTGATCGGCGGCCCCCGGAGCACGTCGGACGGTACGACCCGGCTGCCCCTCGCCTGGGAGGGCGTCGCCCTGCACGCCACCGAGGCGACGGCTCTGCGCGTGCGCCTGGCCCCGGCCGGACCGGAGGCGTTCCGCCTGGAGGCGGTCGACGAGGCCGGGCTGCCGGTGCTGGTGGCCGACGCGGTGCGCCTGGCCCCGGTGACCCTGAAACCGAGGGACGGCGCGGCGTCCGCGCCCGCCGGTACGGCCTCGCTGTTCGCACTGCGATGGATCCCGGTCGAGCCGGTGGACGACGACGAGCCGGAGAGCCTGCTCGCCCTGCTCGGCGACGGCACCGGCGGCCTCGACGCGGTGGCGCCGCTGCGGTTCGGCGACATCGAGGAGGCGGCGGCGTCCTACACCCCGTGGGACGTCCTGCTGACCCGGCCGTCCCGGCCGGGCACGGCCGGTGACCAGGTGGCCGAGGTGCACCGCGCCGTGGAACGGGCGCTCGGCACGGCGCAGTCCTGGCTGGCCCAGGAGGACCTGCCCGACAACCGCCTGGTCGTGGTGACCAGGGGCGCGATGGCCGTCGAGCCGGAGGACGACGTCCGCGACCCGGCCGGCGCCGCGGTGTGGGGCCTGCTGCGGTCGGCCCAGGCGGAGAACCCCGACCGGATCGTGCTGGTCGACCTGGACGACGACCCGGCCTCGGCCGAGGCGCTGTTCCTGGCGGCCCAGGCGCGGGAGCCCCAACTGGCCATCCGGGCGGGCCGCATGCTCGCGCCGCGGCTCGTGCCGTCGACCGCGCCGGACGCGGTGCCGGCGGCACCGGCGGAAGGCGGCACCGTGCTCGTCACCGGTGCCCACGAACCGCTGGGCGCCCTGTTCGCCAGGCACCTGGTCACCGCGTACGGGGTGGAGCACCTGGTGCTCGCCCACCCGCAGGGCCAGGACGCGCCCGCCGCGCTGCTGCGGGGCGAGCTGACCGGTCTCGGCGCGACGGTCACGGTGGCCTCCTGCGACCTGGCCGACCGGTCGGCCGTGCGCGGAATGCTCGCGGACATCCCCGCCGGCCACCCGCTGACCGGGATCGTGCACACCGAGAACGTCCTGGACGACGGCGTGTTCACCGGGCTGACCGCGGAGCGCGTCGCGGACGTCCTGCGGCCCAAGGTGGACGGGGCATGGCACCTGCACGAGCTGACCGCGGACGCCCCGCCCGCACTGTTCGTGCTGTTCTCCTCGGTGGTCGGCATGCTCGGCAGCCCGGGGCAGGCCAACTTCGCCTCGGCGAACGCGTATCTGGACGCGCTGGCCACGCATCGCCGGGCCGGAGGACGCCCCGCGGTGTCGATGGCGTGGGGACGGATGGTCGAGAGCGGGCAGTCCGGCCTGCGGGTGATCGCCGAGGACGAGGCGCGCGAACTGTTCGACGCCGCGCTCGCCACCGGGCACGCCGTGGTCGCACCGGCCCCGCTCGACCTGACGGTGCTGCGCCGCGACGCCACGCAGGTCCCGGCGGTGCTGCGCGGACTGGTGCCCCGCGGTGAGCGCCGGAAGGCGAGCGCCGACCTGCCGGCCAACCGGTTCGCGGAGATGAGCAGGGCCGAGGCCGAGACGTACCTGCGTGACCTGGTACGTGCCGAGGCGGCCGGGGTACTCGGCCACGCGACGCCGGAGAACCTCCAGTGGGAGGTGTCCTTCCGGGACTCCGGATTCGACTCGCTGTCCGCCGTGCAGTTCCGCAACCGGCTGGGTGAGCAGACCGGCCTCACCCTGCCGACCACGCTGGTGTTCGACTACGCCTCACCCGGCGCGCTGGTGGACCACCTGCTCGAACGGCTCGACCTCACCGACGGGGTCAGCCACCGTTCCGCACTGGCCGAACTGGACAAGCTGGAGGCCGTCCTGATGGCCGTCCCGGTCGACCACGCGGACGACAAGGACTCCGGGCCGGAGATCACGGCCCGGCTCAACGCCATCCTCTCCCGCTGGAACAAGGCCTGGACCGACGCACGGCCCGACGCGGCCCCCGGCACCAGTGGGACGGACCTGGCCGACGCGACCGAGAACGAGGTCCTGGACTTCATCGACAGGGAACTGGGCCGCTCTTCCGTCAACCCGCACCGCTGAACACCAGGAGACATGGTGAACGCACCCATCCGATACGCCGAAGCCCTACTGACCGGAATGCTCGGCACCTTCGGCCTGGACGTCGAGTACGTCCGGGCTGAGAAGAACAGCCTGTACTACCTGGACGACACCGGTGCGGAGGTGCCGGTGCTCGACCTGGTCGGCGGCTGGGGCTCGCTGATGCTCGGACACAACCACCCGGAGATCGTGGCCTACGCGAAGGAACTGCTGGACGCCGGCTGGCCGGTGCACTCGCAGCATTCCTCGCATCCGGTCGCCGATCAGGTCGGCGCGGTGCTGAACGGGATACTCGGCCGTGAGTTCCCCGGGGCCGAGCCGTACTCGATCACCTTCGCCAACAGTGGCGCGGAGGCGGTCGAAGCGGCCGTCAAGCACTGCGAGTTCGACCGCGTGCTGCGGATGAAGTCCCTGTTCGAAGAGATCGAGTGGCACGTCGACGTGGCGCTGAACGCGGTGCGCGACGGGTCCGCGGCACTGCCGGACGACACGTCCCTGCTGCCCGGCGACGTTCCGGTGCCGACGAACACCGAGGAGTTCGCGGCGCTGATCGGCGCGCTGGCCGGGCACAACTTCGCGAAGGCGGGCACCAGCCCGGTGTTCTTCGCGCTGGAGCGGGCGTTCCACGGAAAGCTCGTCGGCAGCACCCAGTTCACCTACAACCAGACGTTCCGGGGGGCGTTCGCGTCGCTCGGGCCGACGGTGAAGTTCGTGTCGCCGAACGACGCGTCGGCGTTCGAGGACATCGTCTCCGAGGAAGGGGTCACCGTCCTCGACGTCCAGGTCGTGGACGGCAGGGTCACGCTCGTCGAGCGCCCCTTCCCGGTCGTCGCCGGCCTGATCGTCGAGCCGATCCAGGGCGAGGGCGGGATCCACGAGCTGACCGCCGAGTTCGCCGCCCGCATCCGGCAGATCTGCGACGAGATCGAGTGCCCGATCGTCGTCGACGAGATCCAGACCGGGATGGGGCGGACCGGGAAGTTCTTCGCGAGCTCCCACATCGGGCTGCTCGGCGACTACTACGTGCTGGGCAAGTCGCTCGGCGGCGGTATCGGCAAGACCTCCGCCATGCTCGTCCGGCAGTCGCGCTACCGCCCGGAGTTCGAGCTGGTGCACAGCTCGACCTTCGCCAAGGACGGCTTCTCCACGGCCATCGCCCTGCGGACACTCAATCTCCTCGAAGACGGGGACGGGGCCGCCTACGACCGTGCCGCGGAACGCGGCGAGCGCATCATCGGCATGCTGCGCGAACTGGCCGCCGAGTACCCGGACGTCGTGGCCGACGTCCGCGGCAAGGGGCTGCTCATCGGAATCGACTTCGCCGACCAGAGCAACGCCTCCTCCCCGATCATCCGGGAGAAGGCGCTCGCCGGCCTGCTCGTCTTCCAACTGGGCAGCTATCTGCAGCTGGCCCACCACATCCGCACCGGCCCGACGGCGAGCGTGCCGACCATGCTGCGGATCGAGCCGTCGATCTACATCAGCGACGAGGAGATCGACCAGCTGCGGGCCGGCCTCACCCAGGTCTGCCGGATCCTGCGCCACCAGGACGCGTTGCCGCTCGTCCACCCGTTGACCGGTGCCGCACAGGAGCAGTTGCCGCGCACGGAGACCAAGGACTTCCGACCGGCCGCGGACGACGCGGACGAGCCGGCCGGCGCGGGCGAGCCGGCCACCCGGAAGGTCGGGCTGGTCAGCTACCCCCTGACCCCCGACATGCTGCGGGAGTTCGACCCGTCGCTCGCCGACCTGGACGACGACCGCCTGTTCGCCTACGCCCGGCGGTCCGAACTGCTCAAGGACCTGTCGGCGTTCGCGCCGGTCCGTTTCGATTCGCCGCAGGGCACGTCGGTGGACCTCACCGTCTACCCGCTGCTGGTGACCCAGCAGCAGCTGAGGGAGTACCAGGTCTCCGGGCAGACCTTCCTGATCGGCCTGGACCTCGACCGCCGGGTGCGCGCGGCGAAGGCGGACGGCTGCGACACCGTCGGCCTCGGTTTCGGCCTCGGTGCGGTGAGCGGTCACGGCCGGGCACTTCGGGTTCCCGGCGTCAGGGTGACCACGGGCAGCGCGCTGGCGGCCGGCTCGGCCCTGGCCGCCGTCGAGGCCGCCGCGACCGAACGCTTCGGTGGGCTCGACGGGTTGACGGTGGCGGTCGTCGGCGGTGGCGGGCACATCGGGTCGGCCATCGGCGCGTTGAGCGCCGGACAGGCCGCCAAGATCGTTCTGGTGGGGAGCGGCCGGGAAGGTTCGGCCGAGCGGCTCCGGGCCACGGAGCACCGGATCTACCAGGAGGCGTGGACGCGGATCGCGGCCGGCGGTGAACTGACCGGCATCGCGGCGGCGCTGTCCACCGAACCGCTCGTCACCGGGTGGCTGGCCGACGGGCGCTCGGGCGACGAGCCGAGTGGCGAGGCCGTCGCCGCATATCTCGACGAGGCATATGACATCAACCCGTTCGTCGTCGTGACCGACGATCTTTTGTCGGTGGCGAATGCACAGGTGGTGTTCACGGCACATTCGAGCGCCGTTCCGGTGCTTGACGAAAAACATCTCGCCGACGGCGCTGTCATCGGTGACTTGTCCTTCTTCGGTACGGGCGCCGAGTCGGCAGCAGTCACTTCTCGCGATGATCTCCGCTACGTGCGGTGCGGTGTACTTTCCATAAGTAATCACGGTATTCTGCCACGTGGCGTCAGCGCCTCACTGAGTGCGGGTGAATTGTTGGCAGGGGTGGCGGAAGTAATCACTCTCGCGTTGTCCGGAGGCGGCGGATCGATCGGCGACGACACTCTCACCCGTGAGCGGGTGGACGTGATGGTCGAACTCGCCAAGCAGCACGGATTCGAGACAATTTCCACCTGACGCCTGCCGGACACAGTTTGCCGGACCATCGCCCGATGGTCCGGTCTGATCAACAGAGGGTAAGGGAATGCCAGAGTCAGCAGATTCCGAGTCGAAGGTGGCGGCGGAGGGCGCGCCCGACCTCCACTACGTCAACCGCTGGCGGATCCTAGCGGTCATCGGCGTCGCGCAGTTAACAATCTTCCTCGACACGACGGTGGTCAATATCGCGCTGCCGTCGGCGCAGGCGGACCTCGGGTTCGGCGACGGGGACCGGCAGTGGATCGTCACCGCCTACGCCCTTGCCTTCGGTAGCCTGCTGCTGCTCGGCGGCAGAATCGTCGACCTCATCGGCGCCAAGCGGTCGTTGATGATCTCGATCGTCGGTTTCGGTGCCATGTCGGTGCTGGGTGGCGCGGCCAACGGCTTCGCCCTGCTGGTGACGGCACGCGCGCTCCAGGGTGCGTTCGCCGCACTCGTCGCGCCCGCAGCGCTGTCGTTCCTGCTGACCGCGTTCAAGGACCCGAAGGAACGGGTCAAGGCGTTCGGGGTCTACGGCGCGCTGGGCAGTGGTGGACTCGCGCTCGGCCTCGTTCTCGGTGGCGCGTTGACCGACTGGCTGGACTGGCGCTGGTGCCTGTACGTCAACGTGATCTTCACGGCGGCCGTCTTCGTCGGCGCGTTCCTGACGATGCAGAACCGGCAGTCCGCAAACCGTGCGGAGAAGCTCGACCTGCCCGGTACGGTGACGGCCTCCGTCGGCCTGTTCTGCCTCGCCTACGGTCTGTCCAACGCCGACGACGGCGACTGGGGCGGCGTCGACGTGTGGGGCTTCCTCCTCGGGAGTGCGGTCCTGCTGGTCGCGTTCGTGCTGTTCGAGCTGCGCTCGCAGAACCCGCTGCTGCCCATCCGGATCGTCCTGCACCGCAACAGGGGCAGCGCGTATCTGGGGATGTTCCTGCTGGGCATCGGGCTGTTCGTACAGTTCCTGTTCCTGACCTACTACCTCCAGTTGGTCCTTGAGTTCTCGGCGATCGAGAGCGGCCTGGCCTTCCTGCCGATGATCGTCGGCATCGGGATCGGCGCGACCACCATCCCGCCGGCGCTGGAACCGAAGCTCGGGACGCGCGTCCTGATCCCGGCCGGCCTCGTGCTGGCCGCGGTGGGGTCGTTCTGGCTCAGCCGGCTCACCACCGACAGCTCGTACGCCGCCGGCATCCTGGCCCCGTCGTTCATCGCCGGCATCGGCTTCGGGCTGGTCATCTCGCTGGGCGCCGCCGTCGCCACGATCGGGGTCGAGCCCCAGGACGCCGGTGCCGCGTCGGCGCTGGTCAACACCGTGCAGCAGGTGGGCGGTTCGATCGGCACCGCGCTGCTCAGCACCCTGGCGATCACCGCGGCGGACTCGTTCGTCAAGGGCAAGACGCCCACCCCGCAACTGGCCGCCGAGGCCGCCGTGGAGAGCTACACGACGGCGTTCTTCTGGGGCGCCATGGTCTTCCTGGCCGGGGCGGTCGTCTGCGGTGTGCTGTTCGACCGCTACGTGACGGCGCAGGCCGACCCGGAGGTCGGTGAAGCGGCCACCGTGCCCAGCGTCTGATCCGTCGCTCCGCGGCGGTGCGGGTCGGCCGGGTGGTCGGTGAGGAGTTCACCGTGCCCGGCGGCTGCGCCGTGCCCCGCAGCGGCAGCGTCCGACCGGAAACCGGTCGTCGGCCGGTACTCGGAGTTGGTTCCGAGTACCAGCGCGGCGGCCGGTTTTTGGGTGCTCGACGCTGGGCCGGATCGGCCGGAGCCGATTGACTCCACCGTGAGACGTGGTGCGGTCAGCCCTCCCCGATCGGGGTCGGCCTACGCCCCACAACTGAAGGAGGATTCAGTGACAGCAGTGACCAGTGAGCGGGCGGAAGAGGCGGCCGGACCGGCGGTCGACCCGGCGGAGCTCGTGAAGCGTGCCCGCGAGCTTGCTCCACTGATCCGCGAGAACGCGGTGAAGACCGAGCAGGACCGCAGGCTCGCGGAGGAGGTCGTGGTCGCGCTGCGGGAGGCAGGGCTGTTCCGGCTCACGACGCCGACCCGGTTCGGCGGTTACGACCTGGGGATGTCGGATCTGCTCTCGATCATCGTCGAGGTCGGCAAGGCGTGCGGCTCGGCCGGCTGGAACCTGTCCATCGACACCGCGTCGACGCGGTTCGCCCTGGACGGCATGCCGGAGAGCGCGCTGTCGGACGTGTTCGGGGACAACCCCGACGCGTACGTCATCTCCACGGCCCACCTCAGCACCACCAAGGCGGCGCGCGCCGAGGGCGGGTTCCGGGTGACCGGCACGTTCCCGTGGAGCTCGGGCTGCGAGATAGCGGACTGGGCCTACGTCCCCGTCGTGCAGATCCACGAGGACGGCAAGGAGACCACGGACCTCGTGGGCTTCGTCGCGCCCATGAGCGACCTGAAGATCGAGCGGACCTGGCACTCGGCCGGTCTGTCCGGTTCCGGCACCCACACGGTCGTGGTCGACGACCTGTTCGTCCCGGAGCACCGGGCGGTCGCGTTCAGCTTCGCGGACCTGGTGGGTGAGGACCAGCGTGACTCCATGCTGATCCAGGGCAGCGCGCAGTCGCTCGCCGCGATCGTGGGAGCGGCGCTGGGCGCGGTGGAGGTCACCAGGCAGACGCTGGACAAGAAGCGGCCCATCACGTACGTCAACTACGAGGCGGCCTCCGACGCGCCGTCGGTGCAGATGTGGTTCGCCGAGGCCACGCACCTCATCGAGACCGCCCACTTGCACCTGGTGGAGGTCGGCAAGAGCCTCGACGGCAAGTCGGAGACCGACACGATGCCGTGGGCGGAGCGTGCGCGGATCCGTATGCACGAGAGGTCCGCTCAGGAGAAGTCGCGGGCGGGTGTGGAGAAGCTGCTCGACGTTGTCGGGGGCAGTGCGTTCGCCCTGTCGAACCCGCTGCAGCGCCTCTGGCGTGATATCGCGGTGATGAGCCGGCACAACGCTCTGAACGCGCCGATCATTCTTGAGGACTACAGCCGTGCGCTGCTGGATGTTCACCCGGCAGTGACCCTCCTTTACTGAGACTCCGGGCCATTCCCATTCGGTGTGGCCATTCGTCTCCGTACCCCATGCGTCGGTATTGCTCGGCAGCCGGGATAATTCGGTGGCTGCCAAGCAATACCGATGCGCCTTTTTGTTTGCGAATCATTATTCGGCCGGTCCTCGTTGTCATCGGCCACCAGATTTCCTTCCGCATTTTGGGCCCGTGAAACAAGCCTTCTCATCAGTGCACCTTGTTGACTGTGAACATGAGACGGATTGCCGTGGTCGGGTTGGCTTGTCGGTTACCTGGGGCCGGCGACGGCCACGAATTCTGGAGGTTGCTGAGGAACGGGACCGACGCCGTACGGGAGGCCCCGGAGGACCGCTGGCGCGGCGCCGAACTCCCGCACCGCCGCGGCGGATTCATCGAAGGGATCGACCGATTCGACGCGGGGTTCTTCGGGATCTCACCGCGCGAGGCGGCCTCGATGGACCCGCAGCAGCGCTTGATGCTGGAGCTGTCCTGGGAGGCGCTTGAGGACGCCCGGATCGTCCCCGCCGACCTCGGCGGCGGCGACACCGGGGTGTTCGCCGGCGTCATGTGGGACGACTACGCGGCGCTGCAGGACCGCCTCGGCGCGGCCGGGGTCGGCCGGCACACGATGACCGGCACCCGCCGCGGGATCATCGCCAACCGCATCTCCCACCTCCTCGGCCTGCGCGGACCGAGCATGACCGTGGACACCGCGCAGTCCTCCTCGCTCGTGGCGGTCCAACTGGCGTGCGAGAGCCTGCGCCGCGGTGAGTGCGGGGTGGCCGTCGCCGGGGGCGTGAACCTGAACATCCTGGCCGAGACGACGCTCGGCGCGGTGCGGTTCGGCGGCCTGTCGCCGGACGGCCGGTGCTTCACCTTCGACGCGCGGGCCAACGGATTCGTGCGGGGCGAGGGCGGTGGCGCCGTCGTACTCAAACCGCTGGCCGCCGCGGTCGCCGACGGCGACGACATCTACTGCGTCCTGGACGGCGGCGCCGTGAACAACGACGGCGCGGGCGAGGGCGAGCTGACCGGCCTCACCGTGCCCAGCAGCTCCGCGCAGGAGGAGGTCGTCCGGCAGGCGTACCGCCGGGCGGGCGTCGCGCTGCGGGGCGTGCAGTACGTGGAGCTGCACGGCAGCGGCACGAAGGTCGGCGACCCGATCGAGGCCGCGGCGCTCGGTGCGGCGTTGGGGCGCGCCCGGCAGCCGGGTTCGCCGCTGCCGGTGGGTTCGGTCAAGACCAACATCGGGCACCTGGAGGGCGCGGGCGGCATCGCCGGGCTGCTCAAGGTGGCGCTGAGCATCCGGCACCGGATGCTGCCGCCGAGCCTGAACTTCGCCACGCCCCACCCGGACATCCCCCTCGACGACCTCGGGCTGCGCGTGCAGACCGAGTTGACGCCGTGGCCGGAACCGGACCGGCCGCTGGTGGCCGGGGTGAGTTCGTTCGGCATGGGCGGCACGAACTGCCACCTGGTGGTCAGCGAACCCCCGGCGAACGCCGCGGTGGGTGGCGGGGGTTCGGCGAGCGGCGGGTCCTCGACGGCCGGTGGGACCGTGGAGGTCGGCGGATCTGTGGAGGCTGCCGGGTCCTCAGGACCCGATGGGTCTGTGAAGGCTGCCGTGTCCCCGACGGCCGGTGGGTCCGTGGAGGCTGCCAGGTCCTCCGAGAACGGCGGGTCCTCGGCAGCCGGCGTGCCGTCCGAGGCGGGCGCGCTGGCGTGGCCGATCGCCGGCCGTTCGGGCGAGGCACTCCGCGCCCAGGCCGCCCGGTTGCTCTCCTTCGTGGACGAACGGGCGGATTCCGCCGCGGACATCGGGCTGTCCCTCGCCACCACCAGGACCGCCTTCCGGCACCGCGCGGTCGTGGTCGGCGACGACCGGGCGCAACTGCGCCACCGCCTCGCCGAGTTCGCGGGCGGCGCGGCCGTCGCAGGCGTCGTCGAGGGACAGGCGACGGCGGCCGGGAAGGTGGTGTTCGTCTTCCCCGGACAAGGGGCGCAGTGGGCCGGAATGGCGGTCGAACTGCTCGACTCCGTACCGGAGTTCGCCGAGTCGATACGGGCCTGCGAGGAGGCGTTCGCGCCCCACGTGGACTGGTCGCTGACCGACGTGCTGCGTGACGCGACCGCGCTGGAGCGGGTGGACGTGGTGCAGCCCGCGCTGTTCGCGGTGATGGTGTCGCTGGCCGCCCTGTGGCGCTCCTGCGGGGTCGAGCCGGCGGCGGTGGTCGGCCACAGCCAGGGTGAGATCGCCGCCGCGTGCGTGGCGGGCGCGCTGTCGCTCGAAGACGCCGCGCGGGTCGTGACGTTGCGCAGCCAGGCCCTCCTGGCGCTGTCCGGTGGCGGCGGCATGGTGTCGGTGCTGCTGTCGGCCGGTGAGGTGCGCGAGAGGATCGCCGAGTGGAACGGCGCGGTGTCGATCGCGGCGGCGAACGGCCCGTCGTCCGTGGTGCTCTCCGGCGACCCCGACGCGCTGGACGAGCTGGTCGCGCGGTGGACCGAGGAGGGCGTCGAGACCCGCCGGATAGCGGTCGACTACGCGTCCCACTCGCCCCAGGTGGAACAGATCCGGGAGCGGTTGCACACCGTGCTGGACGGCATCCGGCCGAGGTCCGCGCCGGTGCCGTTCTACTCCACGGTGACCGGCGGTCCGATGGACACCGCCGGGGTGGACGGCGCGTACTGGTACCGGAACCTGCGGCAGACCGTGGAGCTGGAGCAGGCGACCTCCGCGCTGGTGCGGGACGGGCACACGGTCTTCGTCGAGTGCAGCCCGCACCCGGTGCTCCTGCCGGCGCTGCGGGACACGGTGGAGCGGGCCGGGCTGGAGACCGGTGTGGTCACCGGCTCGCTGCGCCGCCGCGACGGCGGCCCGGCGCGGTTCCTCACGTCGCTCGCCGAACTGCACGTACGCGGGGTCGCGGTGGACTGGTCCCGCGTGTTCGGCCTGCGCGGCGCCCGCACGGTGGGTCTGCCCACGTACGCCTTCCAGCGTGAGCGCCACTGGCTCACCGAGACCGACGTCCGGGCCGCTGTCCCCGACACGGGGCCCTCGGAGTCCGCGGCGACCTCGGCCGTACCGTCCGCCGGTACGCCCGACGTGTCCCCGGCCGCTGCCCTCGCCGGGCCCGAGATGCTGGGGCTGGTGCGGTCGACCCTCGCGGTCGTGCTCGGCCACGCGGGCGGCGAAGCGGTGGATCCCGGCACGACGTTCAAGGAACTCGGGGTCGACTCCCTGTCCTCCGTGGAGATCCGCGACCGGCTGAGCGCGGCGATCGGGCTCGCGCTTCCGGCGGGGGTGCTGTTCGGCCACCCGACCCCGGCCGGACTCGCCGACCACCTGCGGACTCTGACGTCGGGCGGCGAGGAGTCCGCCGGCCCCGCCGCCGACACCCCGACCGACGAGCCGATCGCGATCGTCGGGATGGCCTGCCGCCTCCCCGGCGGCGTCGCCTCGCCGGAGGATCTGTGGCGGCTGGTCCTGGACGGGACCGACGCGATCTCGGAATTCCCCGACAACCGGGGCTGGGACACCGACCGGCTCTACGACCCCGACCCGGACCGGGCCGGCACGTCCTACACCCGGCACGGTGGCTTCCTGCACGACGCCGACCGGTTCGACCCCGAGTTCTTCGGCATCTCGCCGAGGGAGGCGCTGGCGATGGACCCGCAGCAGCGGCTGCTGCTGGAGACGTCCTGGGAGGCGCTGGAGCGGGCCGGGATCGATCCCGCCGACCGGCGCGGCGCATCCGTGGGGGTCTTCGTCGGGGCCATGGCGCAGGACTACGGCCCCCGGCTGCACGCCGCGCACGCCGAGTCCGACGGCTACCGGCTGACCGGCAGCACGATCAGCGTCGCGTCCGGCCGCATCGCCTACACGCTCGGGCTCCAGGGCCCCGCGGTCACCGTGGACACCGCGTGCTCGTCGTCGCTGGTGGCACTGCATCTCGCGGCGCAGGCCCTGCGCGCCGGGGAGTGCTCGCTCGCACTGGCGGGCGGTGTCGCGGTGATGTCCGCACCCGGCATGTTCGTGGAGTTCAGCCGGCAGCGCGGGCTGTCCGAGGACGGCCGGTGCAAGGCGTTCTCCGCCGCCGCGGACGGCACCGGTTGGGCCGAGGGCGCGGGGATCGTGGCGCTCGAACGGCTGTCGGACGCGCGGCGCAACGGGCACCGGGTGCTCGCCGTGGTGCGCGGCAGCGCGATCAACCAGGACGGTGCGTCGAACGGGCTCACCGCGCCGAACGGCGTCGCCCAGGAACGGGTGATCCGCCAGGCACTCGCCGGCGCCGGGCTGTCCACCGGGGACGTCGACGTGGTCGAGGCCCACGGCACCGGGACGACGCTCGGCGACCCGATCGAGGCCGACGCGCTCGCGGCCACGTACGGGCGCGACCGGGAGCCGGGCCGTCCGCTGCTGCTGGGGTCGCTGAAGTCCAACATCGGCCACACCCAGGCCGCCGCCGGGGTGGCCGGTGTGATCAAGATGGTGCAGGCGCTGCGGCACGAGGTGGTGCCGAGGACGCTGCACGTCGACGAGCCGACCCCGCACGTCGACTGGACCGCGGGGGCGCTGGAGCTGGTGACCGAGGCGCGGGAGTGGCCGGACACCGGCCGGGCGCGCCGGGCCGGGGTGTCCTCGTTCGGGATCAGCGGCACGAACGCACACGTGATCATCGAGCAGGCTCCGACGGAGCCGCAGCAGGACCTGGAGCCGCAGCCGGAGTTGCAGCAGGCGCAGGAGCCACAGCAGGAGCAGACGCCGGAGCCGGCGCGCGGGTCGGAGTCGGAGCCGGTGCCGGAGCCCGGTGCGCCCGCCGGTCCGGTGCTGCCGTGGACGTTCTCCGCGAGCAGCGAGGACGCGGTGGCGGCCCAGGCCGCCGACCTGCTGTCCTTCCTGGACGCGCATCCCGGGCTGAACCGGGCGGACACCGGGTTCTCGCTGGCCGCCGCCCGGTCCGGCCTGCCGCACCGGGCCGCCGTCGTCGGCGCGGACCTGCCCGCGCTGCGCCGGGGCCTGACCGCGCTCGCCGACGGCGGCGAGACACCCGGCGTGGTGCGCGGCACCGCGCAGGAGGCGGGCGGGGTGGTGTTCGTCTTCCCCGGCCAGGGTTCGCAGTGGACCGGGATGGCGGTGGACCTGCTGGACTCGTCGCCGGTGTTCGCCGAGACGATGCTGGCGTGCTCCCGGGCCCTCGCCCCGCACGTCGACTGGGACCTGTTCGAGGTGCTGCGCGACGCCGCCGCGCTGGAGCGGGTGGACGTGGTGCAGCCCGCACTCTTCGCGGTGATGGTGTCGCTGGCCGCCCTGTGGCGCTCCTACGGAGTGGAACCCGCCGCGGTGGTGGGCCATTCGCAGGGGGAGATCGCGGCCGCCTGCGTCTCCGGGGCCCTCGGCCTCGCGGACGCGGCGAAGGTCGTCGCCCTGCGCAGCAAGGCCATCCTGGCTCTGTCCGGCACCGGCGGGATGGTCTCCGTCGCACTGTCCGAGGACGCGGCCGCCGAACGCCTCGGCCGGTGGGCCGGCCGGCTCTCGGTGGCGGTGGTGAACGGTCCGGGATCCGTCGTGGTCGCCGGCGAACTCGACGCGCTGGACGAACTGGTCGCCGACTGCGAGGCCACCGGGGTGCGGGTCAAGCGGCTCCCGGTGGACTACGCGTCGCATGCGGCGCCGGTGGAGCGGATCGCGGACGAACTGGCCGCGGTCCTGGCCGGGCTGGCTCCCCGCCCGTCGGCGATCCCGTTCTACTCGACGGTGACCGCCGGTGTGCTGGACACCACCGGCCTGGACGGCGACTACTGGTACCGCAACCTGCGCCAACAGGTGCGCTTCGCCGAGACGGTCGGTCTGCTGGCCGAGCGGGGACACTCGGTGTTCGTCGAGCTCAGCCCGCATCCGGTGCTGACGGCGGCCGTGGAGGACGTGGCGGAGCACGCGGTCGCCATCGGCTCCCTGCGCCGCGAAGAGGGCGGCATCGAGCGGTTCCTGACCTCACTGGCCGAGGCGTACGTGCGCGGGGTGACCCCCGACTGGCGGGCCGTCTTCCCGGGCGCACGGCGCGTCGACGTGCCGACCACCGTGTTCCGGCGGCAGCGCTACTGGCTGGAGCCGGCCGCGGCCGGCGAGGCGGCGGACGTCGAGGCGGCGGGACTGGCCGCGGCGGACCACCCGCTGCTCGGCGCGGTGGTGGAACTGCCGGACTCCGGCGGTCTCCTGCTCACCGGTCAGCTGTCCGTGCAGGCCCAGCCGTGGCTGGCCGACCACGGGCTCGGCGACACGGTGCTGCTGCCCGGCACGGCGTTCGTCGAACTGGCGATCCGTGCGGGTGACGAGGTCGGCTGCGACGAGGTGGCGGAGCTGACGTGCGAGGTGCCGCTGGTCCTGCCGCCGCACGGCGGGGTCGCCGTACGGGTCACGGTCGGCGAGGAGGACGCGTCGGGCCGTCGTGAACTGGCCGTCCACGCCCGCCCGGCGGACGGTTCCGGCGGATGGACCCGGCACGCGAGCGGGGTGCTCGCCTCCGGCCGGGGCGAGGAGTTCGACCTGGCCTCCTGGCCGCCACCGGGTGCGACCCCGGTGGAGTGGGACGGCGGGTACGACCGCTGGACCGAACTCGGCTACCACTACGGCCCGTCGTTCCAGGGGCTGCGCTCCTGGTGGCGGCGGGGTACGGAGACCTTCGCCGAGGTCGCGCTGCCACCGGAGACCGAGGCGGACGCCGGCCGGTTCGGGCTGCACCCGGCCCTGCTGGACGCCGCGCTGCACGCCGCGGTCGCGGACGGTCAGGACTGCCGCCTGCCGTTCTCCTGGCAGGGCGTGTCGTTGCGGGCCACCGGCGCGAGGGCGCTGCGGGTGCGGATCACGCCGGACGGTCCGGACACGGTCTCGCTGCGGCTCGCCGACGGTACCGGCGCGCCGGTGGCATCGGTGGAGTCCCTGGCGCTGCGGCCGGTCCCGGCCGGTGGGCCGGCCGCCGGACCGCCGGACGCGTTGTTCCGGGTGGACTGGGTCGAGGCCCGCGTGCCGGAGACCACCGAGGACCCCCGGCCGTGGGCGGTCGTCGGTGCCGACGAACTCGGGGTCGGAGTACCGTCCCACGCCGACCTCGGCACGCTGGCCGACGCGGGACCGGTGCCCGAGGTGGTGTTCGCCGCGCTCACCGGGGAGGCCAGCGCGAGCGGCGCCCACGACGTGGCCGGCCGGGCGCTGCTGCTGATCCAGCAGTGGCTGGCGGACGAGCGGTTCGCCGGGTCGAGGCTCGTGCTGCTCACCAAGAACGCGGTGGCCGTGGAGCAGGTCGTGGAGCCGGTCGAGACGGATGTCCTCGGCGTGGCGGGTGCCGGGGCGTGGGGCATGGTCCGGTCGGCACAGCGGGAGCACCCGGACCGGTTCGTCGTCGTCGACCTGGACGGTCACGAGGCGTCGGTCGCGGCGCTGCCCGCCGTACTGGCCACCGGGGAGCCGCAGCTCGCGGTCCGGAAGGGACAGCCGGTCGTCCCCAGGCTGGCCAGGGTCGCCGGCCTGCCGGCGACGCGGCCCGACCTCGCTGCGGGCACGGTGCTGATCACCGGCGCCGGCGGCACCCTCGGCGGCCTGTTCGCCCGGCACCTGGTGTCCCGGTACGGGGTGACCCACCTGATGCTGACCAGCAGGCGCGGGCCGGACGCCCCCGGTGCGGCCGAACTCGCCGCGGAGCTGACCGAGTCGGGGGTCACGGTCACCGTGGCCGCCTGCGACGTCGCCGACCGGGACGCGCTGGCCGCACTGCTGGCGTCGATCCCCGCCGCGCACCCGCTGACCGGTGTCGTGCACGCCGCCGGGCTGCTCGACGACAGCGTGATCGAGGCGATGCGGCCGGACCAGCTCGCACGCGTCCTGCGGCCGAAGGTCGACGCCGCGCTGAACCTCCACGAGCTGACCCGGGGGCTCGACCTGTCGATGTTCGTGCTGTTCTCGTCGGTCGCCGGGGTACTCGGGCTGCCGGGCCAGGCGAACTACGCCGCCGCCAACGCGTTCCTGGACATCCTGGCCCAGTACCGCGCGGCGCGGGGCCTGCCGGCCGTGTCGCTCGCCTGGGGCCTGTGGGCGCAGGCCAGCGGAATGACCGGCCACCTCGCGGACACCGACCTGAGCCGGATGCGTCGCGCCGGCCTCGCGCCGCTGTCCTCGGCGGACGGACTGGCCCTGTTCGACGCCGCGGTCTCCTCCGGCGAGGCCCTGCTCGTCCCGGCCCGGCTCGAACCGTCCGCGGTACGGGCCCAGGGCGCGGTACCGGCGCTGCTGCGCGGTGTCGTCCGCGAGCGGATCAGGCGGGCGGAGGCCGCCGCGGGCAGGCCGGGCGGCGCGGCGTCCCTCGGCGACAGCCTGGCCCGGATGTCCGAGGCGGACCGCGAGGAGGCCCTGCTCGGCCTGGTGCGCGAGCACACCGCCACCGTGCTGGCACACGGCGCACCGGGCGCGGTGGATCCCGTCCGGACCTTCAAGGAGCTGGGGTTCGACTCGCTGACGGCGGTCGAGCTGCGCAACCGGCTCGGCACGGCGACCGGGCTGCGCCTGCGGGCCACGCTGGTGTTCGACTACCCGACGCCGTCAGCACTCGCCACCCACCTCGGGGCGGCGCTCGGCCCGGCACCCGGCCCGGCCGAACCGGTCGCGAAGCCCGCGCGCCCGGACCGTGAGCTGGACGGGCTGGAGCTCGACGAGCTCTTCGACCTCATCGATGGCGAACTTGGCATGTCCTGACGGAGGGTTTGTGAGTAACGAAGAGAAGCTGGTCGAGTACCTCAAGCGGGTCACGGCCGAGTTGCAGCAGACCAAGCAACGGCTGCGGGACGCCGAAGAGGGGAGTCAGGAACCGGTCGCCATCATCGGCATGGCGTGCCGGTACCCCGGCGACGTCGGCTCGCCGGAGGAACTGTGGCGGCTGCTGGACACCGGCGGCGACGCGATCACCGAGTTCCCCACCGACCGGGGCTGGGACATGGAGTCGCTGTACGACCCCGACCCCGACACGCCCGGCCGCACCTACACCCGGCGCGGCGGATTCCTGCGCGGGGCCACGGAGTTCGACCCCGAGTTCTTCGGGATCTCACCGCGCGAGGCGGTGGCGATGGACCCGCAGCAGCGGCTGCTGATGGAAACCTCGTGGGAGGCGCTGGAACGGGCCGGGGTCGGCTCCGCCTCGCTGCGCGGCGCCAGGGTCGGGGTGTTCGCCGGGGCGATGGCACCGGACTACGGCCCCCGGCTGCACCAGGCCACCGGCGGTGCGGAGGCGCACCTGCTCACCGGCACCACGAACAGCGCCGCCTCCGGGCGGATCGCGTACACCTTCGGCTTCGAGGGGCCCGCCGTCACCGTCGACACGGCGTGCTCCTCGTCCCTGGTCGCGCTCCACCTGGCGGTCCAGTCGCTGCGCCGCGGCGAGTGCACGCTGGCGCTGGCCGGCGGCGCCACGGTGATGTCCACCCCGGGCATGCTCGTCGCGTTCAGCCGCCAGCGCGGACTGGCCCCGGACGGGCGCTGCAAGTCCTTCGCCGACACGGCCGACGGCACCGGCTGGGCCGAGGGCGTCGGCATGCTCCTGGTGGAACGCCTCTCGGACGCCGTGCGGCTCGGGCACCCGGTGCTGGCCGTCGTGCGCGGCAGCGCGGTCAACCAGGACGGTGCGTCGAACGGCTTCACCGCGCCGAACGGACCGTCCCAGCAGCGGGTGATCCGGCAGGCCCTCGACGACGCCGGCCTGTCCCCTGCCGATGTCGACGCGGTCGAGGCGCACGGCACCGGCACCAGCCTCGGCGACCCCATCGAGGCGCAGGCGGTCCTGGACACGTACGGCCTCGACCGCGAACGCCCCCTGTGGCTGGGCTCGTTGAAGTCCAACATCGGGCACACCCAGGCCGCGGCCGGGGTCGGTGGCGTGATCAAGATGGTGCTGGCGCTCCGGCACGGGGTGCTGCCGAAGACCCTGCACGTGGACACCCCGTCGTCGCACGTGGACTGGTCGACGGGGACGGTGAACCTGCTGACCGAGCGGCGCGAGTGGCCGGTGACGGGCGCGCCGAGGCGGGCCGCGGTGTCGTCGTTCGGGATCAGCGGCACGAACGCCCACCTGATCCTGGAACAGGCACCGGCGGCCGAGGCGGCCGAGCCGGACGCACGAACGCCGCTGCCGCTCGTGCCGTTCGTGCTGTCCGGCAGGACTCCCGAGGCGCTGGCCGACCAGGCCGGACGGCTTCTGGCGGCTGCGGACTCCCTCAAGCCGCTCGACGCCGGGTTCTCGCTGGCGACCGCCCGGACGGCGTTCGAGCAGCGGGCCGCCGTGGTGGCGGGGGACCGGGACCAGCTGCGCGACGGCCTGCGGGCCATCGCCCGCGGCGGTACGGGTTCCGGTGTGGTGCGGGGGGTCGCGCACCCCGGCCGCACCGCGTTCGTGTTCGCCGGGCAGGGCACCCAGCGGTTCGGCATGGGCCGGGAACTGTACGCGGCGTTCCCGGCGTTCGCGGCGGCGCTGGACGAGGTGTGCGCCGGGTTCGACGGCCTGCTGGACCGTCCGCTGCGCGAGGTGCTGCTCGCGGAGGAGGGCCCGGGCGCGGAGCTGCTGGACCGGACCGGGTGGGCGCAGCCCGCGCTGTTCGCGGTCGAGGTCGCGCTGACCCGGTTGCTCGGCGCGTGGGGTGTGCGGCCGGAGGTGCTGGCCGGGCACTCGATCGGTGAGCTGTCGGCGGCGTTCGTCGCGGGGCTGTGGACGCTGGAGGACGCCTGCCGGGTGGTGGCGGCGCGCGGGCGCCTGATGGAGCGACTGCCCGAGGGCGGCGCGATGGTGTCGATCCAGGCGACCGAGGACGAGGTCGCGTCGGTACCGGCGGGTGACGAGGCCGGCATCGCCGCCGTGAACGGTCCGGAGTCGGTGGTCGTGTCGGGCGAGGAGGGCGCGGTGCTGCGTGTCGCCGAGCACTTCGCGTCCCTCGGCCGGCGGACGAAGCGGCTGCGGGTGAGCCACGCGTTCCACTCGCCCCTGATGGATCCGATGCTGGAGCCCTACCGTGAGGTCCTTGCCGGCGTGGAGTTCCACGAGCCGGTGCTGCCGATCGTGTCGACGGTCACCGGCGAGCCGCTGTCGGCGGAGTCGGTGTGCTCACCGGAGTACTGGGTGCGCCAGGTCCGCGAGCCGGTGGGGTTCGCCGCCGCGGTGCGCCGCCTGCGCGAGGACGGGGTCACCCGGTTCGTCGGCGTCGGGCCGGACGCCGCGGTGACCACGATGGCCGAGGGATGCTTCACGGAACAGGATCCGGCGGCGGTCGCGGTGCCGGTGCTGCGGGCCGACCGCCCGGAACCGGCCACCGTACTGACCGCGCTGGCCGCGGCGCACGTGCACGGCGTGGAGGTGGACTGGCGCCAGGTGTTCGCCGGGACGGGCGCGGCCCCCGCGGACGTGCCGACCTACGCGTTCCAGCGCGACCGGTACTGGATGGACGTCCCGGAGCGGGCGGGCGATCTGCGGGCCGCGGGCCTGGCCGCCGGGGAGCACCCGCTGCTCGGCGCGGTGCTGGCACTGCCGGAGTCCGGCGGGACGGCGCTGACGGGCCGGCTGTCGCTGGAGACCCAGCCGTGGCTGGCCGACCACGCGGTGTTCGGCCGGGTCGTCGTGCCGGGCGCGGCGTTCGTGGACATGGTGCTGCGCGCCGGCCGTGAGGTGGGCTGCGACCTGCTCGACGAGCTGATCCTGCACACACCGCTGGTGCTGGGGGAGCGGGGCGGGGCCCGGGTCCAGGTCGTGGTCGAGGACGCCGACGGGTCGGGGCACCGGGCGGTGTCGGTGCACGCCCAGCCGGACGACGGCGAGTGGGTCCGGCACGCCTCCGGTTCGCTGACCGACTCGGCCGGGCCGACGGAGTCCGAGGCCACCGTGTGGCCGCCGGAAGGGGCGGAAGAGGTCGCGATCGGCGACGTGTACGCCCGACTCGGTGCGCGTGGTTACGACTACGGCCCGGCGTTCCAGGGGCTGACGGCGTTGTGGCGGCGCGGCGACGAGGTGTTCGCCGAGGTCGCCCTGCCGCCGGAGCAGGCGGCCGACGCGGACCGGTTCGGCGTGCATCCGGCGCTGCTGGACGCGGCGCTGCACGCGGTCTGGTTCGGCTCCTTCGTCGACGGGATGGACGGTGCCGTCCTGCCGTTCGCCTGGTCGGGCGTGTCCCTGTCGGCGGTCGGGGCGTCCACGCTGCGGGTGCGGATGTCGCCCTCGGGGCCGGACGCGGTGTCGATCCGGCTCGACGACGCGGCCGGTGCGCCGGTGGCGTCGGTCGACACCCTGAGGTTCCGGCAGATGCCGGTGGCCGGGCCGGGCGAGCCCGCGGAGTCGATGTTCCGGGTGGAGTGGTCGGCCGCGCCCGCCGGGCCGTCGGCGGAACGCGTGCGGTGGACGCACGCGCACGGGCTGGCGGACGTTCCCGCCGACCCGGGGGTGGTGTTCCTGCGCTGCCCGGCCGGGCCGGACGCCCGGCAGGTCACCGGTGCGGTGCTCACCGTCGTACAGGAGTGGCTCGCCGACGAGCGGTTCGCCTCCGGGACGCTCGTGCTCGTGACCGAGGGAGCGGTCGGCGTCGAGCCGGGGGAGCCGGTCGACGGGCTCGCCCAGGCGGGTGTGTGGGGCCTCGTACGGTCGGCGCAGACCGAGAACCCGGGCCTGTTCGGGCTGGTGGACGTGGACTCCGGGCCGGTGTCGTGGGACGCGGTGGCGGCCCTGGTCGAGGAGGAGCCGCAGCTGGCGGTCCGGTCGGGCCGGGTACTGGTGCCCCGCCTGGTCCGGGCCGAGGTCGGCGACGGCGCCGCGCCGCCGGCGGCGTTCGGCACCGGCACGGTGCTCGTCACCGGCGGCACCGGCACGCTCGGTACGGTCGTGGCACGGCACCTGGTGGCCGCGCACGGGGTGCGGCGGTTGATGCTGGTCAGCCGCGCGGGCGGCGATTCCCCGAGGGGTGTGGAGCTGGCGGCCGAGCTGACCGCGATGGGGGCCGAGGTCGTGCTGGCCGCCTGTGACACCGCCGACCGCGCCGCGCTGTCCCGGTTGCTCGCCGGGATCCCGGCCGAGACCCCGCTGACCGGGGTCGTGCACGCGGCCGGTGTGGTCGACGACGGGGTGCTGACCGACCTGACCCCGCAGCGGCTCGACGCGGTGCTGAGCCCCAAGATGACCGCCGCGTGGAACCTGCACGAACTGACCCGCGATCTCGACCTGTCGGCGTTCGTACTGTTCTCCTCGATGTCCGGCCTGATCGGACCGGCGGGCCAGGCGAACTACGCGGCGGGCAACGCCTACCTGGACGCGCTCGCGCAGCAGCGGCGCGCCCAGGGGCTGCCCGGCGTGTCGCTGGCGTGGGGCATGTGGGCCGAGCGCAGCACGATGACCGAGCACCTGACCGACGTGGACCTGGTCAGGCTGGCCCGGTTCGGCGTGACCCTGTCCTCGTCGGAACAGGGCGTCGCCCTGATGGACGCCGCGCTCGGCCTCGACGAGCCGGTGCTGGTTCCGGTCGCGCTGGACCTGACCCTGGTGCGCGCCCAGGCGGACGTGCCCCCGATCCTGCGGCGGCTCGCGGGCCGGGAGGGCGTGCGGCGGTCACCGCGGCCGGTGGCGGCGTCCGCCGGCGCGGGCTCCGTGGTGGACCGGCTGGCCGGCCTGCCGGAGGACGACCGCTACGAGATCCTGCTCGACCTGGTGTGCACCCTGATGGCCGACGTGCTCCAGTACCCGAAGGGCCGGTCGGTCGAGCCCGAGCGCGCGTTCTCCGACCTCGGGGTCGACTCGGTGTCCGCCGTGGAGTTCCGGAACCGGCTCGGTGCCGAGACCGGCCTGAGGCTCGCGCAGACCCTGGTGTTCGACCACCCGACCGCCGCCGCCGTCGTCCGCGAGCTGGTCCGTACGCTGGCCGCCCGCGCCCCGGTACCGACGGGTTCGGTGCTGGCCGAGCTGGACCGGGTCGAGTCGGTGCTGACCCTGTCCTCGGCGACCGGCCCGGACGGGGACGAGATCGCCGACCGGATCGAGGGCCTGCTGGTGAAGCTGCGTGCGTTCCGGGACTCCGCCGACCCGTCCGCGGCGAGGCTCGACGTCACCGACGCGACGGACGAGGAGCTCTTCCAGTTCCTGGACGGCAGCTGAGCCCGGATCCTGCGGCGCCGCCCACCGCGCCCCCGATGGCTCGAAAGAGCCGCCGGGGGCGCTGAGCGTCCCCGGCGGCAATCGACAACCCCGTGGCCGCCCGGGGCCGGTCGCCAGGCCACGACGGCCCTCTTGGGCGGAGGTCACGACGGCCCTCTGGGGCAGAGGTCGCGACGGGCGGAGGTCAGTCGAACTCCTCCACGTACTCCTCCGGCGGGCCCAGTTCCGGCCGGTCCCGGAGTTCCAGGATCCCGCCGAGGCGTTCCAGTTCGAGGACGGTGACGGTGTTGGCGCCCGCGCGCAGCAGCGGTGCCGGGCAGTACAACGTGACCTGGGGACCGATCTCCCAGTGGCGGCCGAGCAGGAAGCCGTTGACCCAGACGAGGCCGTGGCAGGAGCCGGGCAGCGCGAGGAAGGTGTCCGCGGGGGTGTCGACGTGGACTTCCGCGACGGCGAACCCGGCGGACGTGGTCGCGGGAGCCGACTCCGCGGACACGGCCGCGGGGCCTGCGGCGAGCGCGTCGGACAGTTCGGCCTCGGACCACTCCTGGAGTGCGAGAGGGGTGTTCTGCCAGCCCTGCACCATGCGCCGGTCGACGAGGACCGGGCCGAGCAGGCCCTTGTGCCGGCCGACGCCCGGGCCGTAGTTGACCCGGCCCAGGTTCTCGACCAGGACATCGAGGCGTACGACCTCGCCGGTTCCGGGCACGGGCAGTTCCGGGGAGTCGGGATCCACGACGCCGAGGAGGGCGCCGTCGACGAAGACCAGGGCCCGGTCGCGTACGTCGGTGAACAGCAGCCGGTGCTCGCCGGCGGGGATGCGCGGGTGGGCGGTGTGCAGGACCATGCCCGCGTCGAGCCCGAGCTGTTCGAACGAGGCGGGGCGCGGGGAGGTCGTGGTCCTCGCCGGTACGGCGCGCAGGGCGGCGAGCAGATCGGCGCGGTGGACCAGCGGGACGCTGGTGGGCGGCAGGGTCGGCATCCGCTCGGGCGAGCGGAGGGGTTCCTGTCTGCCCAGTGCCTCGCGCATCGCGAAGAACTTGGGGGTGAACCGGCCGTCCTCGGCGATGGGCGCGTCCGAGTCGTAGCTCGTGACGATGGGCTCCAGCCGGCCCTCGGTCTCGTTGGCGCCCGCCCACAGACCGAAGTTGGTGCCGCCGTGCGCCATGTAGATGCTGACGCTGCCGTGGTCGGCGATGATGCCGCGCAGGGTGTGGACCGCGCTCTCGACCCCGCGCACGTGGTGCCGTTTGCCCCAGTGGTCGAACCAGCCGTTCCAGAACTCGGCGACCACGAACGGCTCGTCGGGCCGTCGGCCGGCGAGGAGCCGCCGGGCGGCCTCCGGCTTGGAGCCCAGGGTGGCGGCGGTCAGGGTGCCGGGCAGGGTGCCGCCGTCCAGCATGAGTTCGGTGGGTCCGTCGGCGGTGAACAGCAGCTCGTCGATGCCCCGTCGGGTCAGGGCCTCGCGGTTCCAGCGCACATAGGCGTGGTCGTCGCCGTAGCTGCCGAACTCGTTCTCCACCTGGACGGCGACGATCGGGCCGCCCCGGGACGCCTGGAGCGCGGCCAGGCGCGGGATCAGGTCGTCGAACCAGTGGGCGACGGCCGAGGTGAACGCCGGGTCCGAGCTGCGGATGGCGAGGTCCTTGCCGGTGAGCCAGCTGGGCAGGCCGCCGTTGGACCACTCCGCGCAGATGTACGGGCCGGGCCGGACCACGACGTCGAGCCCTTCCTCACCCACTGTGCGGATGAACCGCTCCAGGTCCCGCCAGCCGTCGAAGCGCGGCGCCCGGCCCTCGTGGGGCTGGTGGAAGTTCCAGGCCACGTAGGTGTCGACCGTGTTGAGCCCGAGGTCGGCGATCCGGCGTATCCGGTCCCGCCAGAGGTCGGGATGGACCCGGAAGTAATGCAGTGCCCCGGACAGGATGCGGTGGGGAACGCCGCCTCGGTACAGGCGGCCGTCGCGCCAGGAGAGCACGGCGCCGTCGGCGCCGGGCGCCGTGTCGGTCGTGCTCCGTGGCTCGGAAAGTTGCGTCGTGGGCGACTCAGTCACGGAAGGAGAGTATGTTATCGATGACATGACTAACAAGCTTGGTAAGGTCCACTGATCGCCGTCGGGGGAGGGAGCGTCATGAACGAGGAGATCGTTCGGCCGAGGCAGCCGAGCATGGCCGACGTGGCCCGCGTCGCCGGGGTGTCGGCCCAGACGGTCTCGCGCGCGCTGCGCGGATCGCCGAACGTCAACCCCGACACCAACCGGCGCGTACTGGCCGCCGTCGAGCAGGTCGGATACCGGTTCAACAGCGCCGCCAGGGCGCTGTCCTCGGGGCGCAGCCACACCATCGGGCTCGTGCTGCTGGCCTCCGGCGGCTACTACTCGCGCTCGGCGGTGACCGCCGGTGTCGAGTCGGCGGCCGGCGACGCCGGGTACGCGGTGAGCATCGCGACCATCTCCGCGCTGGACGTCGGCCTGATGGAGCGTTCCCTGGCCAAACTCGCAGATCAGGGTGTCGACGGTTTAGTGATTGCCGTGCCGCTCATCTCGGTGACGCAGAAGATGGAGGACATCACCCGCGACATCCCGACCGTCACCCTCGACGGTTCGCGGACCGCGGGCGCCCGGGTGCTCGGCATCGACCAGATGGAGGCCGGGCGGATCGCCACGCAGCACCTGCTCGACCTGGGGCACCGCCAGGTGTGGCACGTCTCCGGGCCGGACGAGTGGATCGAGGCGCGCCAGCGGCGGCAGGGCTGGCAGGAGTGCCTGGAGGCGGCCGGGATCGAGGCGCCGCCGCCCCTGGAGGGCGACTGGTCGCCCGACTCGGGGTACCGGCAGGGGCAGATCGTCGCGATGATCCCCGAGGTCACCGCGGTCTTCGTGGCCAGCGACGAGATGGCCTTCGGGGTGATCCGCGCCCTGCGCGAGCGCGGTCGTGCGGTGCCCGACGAGGTGTCCATCGTGAGCGTCGACGACATCGCGCTGGCCGCGTACTGCACGCCGCCACTGACGGCCGTCCGGCAGGACTTCTTCGGATACGGCGCGGCGGCGGTCAGGCTGCTGCTGCAGGGCGACGCCACCGTCGAGGAGTCCGTGGTCAGCGCCACGCTGTCGGTGCGTGCCTCCACGGCCCCGCCGCGCCCGCAGTGAGTCACGTCTCGGTCATTTACTGAATCAGCCTGTATCCGACCCCTTGCGCACTCATGTGATCGATGCCATCGTACGCATCATGTTATCGGTGCCACCGTAACAATCCTGGGTCGTCCGACAGGGGGAATCCGGGATGCGGTGGCGTGGTGTCACGGCGCCGCCGCCTTCAACGGGGGCCGCGCCGGGCCCGCTCTACCGCACACGTCAGGTGGGCAACTGCCCACGGGAAGGACCCCCAAATGAGGCGATCGCTCGCCCTTGCAGGCACCGCGGTCACAGCGCTCACGCTGCTCGTCGGCTGTTCGTCCGGCACAGACGGCGCGGACTCGGGCAAGACGACCCTCAAGGTCGCCGCCCTCGAAGGCGGCTACGGCCGGGACATGTACACGCAGGTCATCAAGGCCTACGAGGCATCACACCCGGACGTCGACGTCCAGCTGCAGATCTCGAAGAGCATCGAGGACGAGATCACCCCGAACATGAAGGCCGGCAAGTACCCGGACGTCGTGGTGCTCGGCCAGGGCCGCAAGGCCGCCCTCACCGAGACCCTGGTCAAGGACAAGGCCCTCGAAGACCTCACCCCGGTCCTTGGGACCAAGGTCCCCGGCGAGGACAAGACCGTGGGTGACAAGCTCACCGACGGCATCATCGGCAACCTCAACACCAACCCGTACGGTACGGACAAGACGTACCTGATGCCGATGTACTACGCGCCGACCGGGCTCTTCTACAACCAGGGCCTGTTCGAGAAGAACGGCTGGAAGGTCCCGTCCACCTGGGACGAGATGTTCGAGCTGGGCGACAAGGCCAAGAAGCAGGGCATCGCGCTGTTCACCTACCCGACCGCCGGGTACCTCGACTCGTACTTCTACGCCCTGCTCGCCGACGTCGGCGGGGAGCCGTTCTACAACGACGTCATGACGTACAAGAAGGACGTCTGGAAGACGGCGAACGCCAAGAAGGCGCTCGACCTCACCACCAAGCTGCTGAGCTACGCCTCCAAGTCCACCGTCGGCTACGCCAACGAGCAGGACTTCACCAAGAACCAGCAGTCGATCCTCGACAACAAGGCGCTGTTCATGCCGAACGGCACCTGGATCACCGGTGAGATGGCCGACGCCCCGCGCGCCGACGGCTTCACCTGGGGTCTGACCACGCTGCCGGCGGCCACCGACGGCGGCAAGCGCTACCTGACCACCTCGGTCGAGTCGGTCTGGGTGCCCAGCGCCGCCCAGCACAAGGACGCGGCGAAGGAGTTCATCGCCTACCTGTACTCGGACGAGGCCGCGAAGATCTTCGCCAAGTCGAACGCGATCCAGCCCGTCGAGGGCATCGCGAACAGCCTGACCGGTGAGAGCGCCGAGTTCTACAAGCTCTACGAGGACTCGTCGGTCTCCGCGCTCGTCGGCGGCTTCGCCTCCACCGCGCCCGTCGAGGGCGTCGACATCAAGTCCACCCTCTTCGACACCGCCAACAGCATCATCAGCGGCGACACCACCGAGTCCAAGTGGCAGTCCGCGCTGAACGAGGCCAGCGAGAAGCTGCGCCAGGCGGGCAACTGACCGGCCCGGCGGCGACCCGCCTCGTCCGGGTCGCCGCCGGTGCCCCCAAGACCCGGGAGATCCTCTCGGCTCACCCAGGACTGCTTCGTACGACCGAAGGATCGGCACGGTGACGACCCTCTCCACCCCACCCCAAGGCTCAGCGGATTCCGCATCGAAACCTGAGCCGTCCGCCGGGGGCTCCCGGCGCGGCGCCACATCCCCGGCCCGCCGACGCGGCAACACCCGCTTCGTGCTTGCCTGCCTGCTTCCCGCTCTGGTGCTCTTCGCGGTGTTCATGGTCTACCCGACCGTGAACGTGTTCCGGATGTCGCTCTTCACCTGGAGCGGATTCTCGCCGGACATGAAGTTCGTGGGGCTGGACAACTTCCGCCACCTGATCGACGACAAGCAGTTCGTGCGCGCCTTCCAGAACACGGTCGCACTGTTGGTCGTGGTCACCGTGGTGACCATGGGCATGGGCCTGTTCCTGGCCGCGATCATGACCAGGCAGAAGCTGCGCGGCCGCAACTTCCTCCGGTTCGTCCTCTACGTTCCGAACGTGCTCTCGGTGGTCGTGATCGCGGCGATCTTCTCCGCCGTCTACGACCAGAACAACGGCATGCTCAACGGCACGCTGCGGCTGCTGTCCCTCGACGGCTGGCAGCAGGTCTGGCTCGGCAACCAGAAGATCGTGCTCTACTCCGTCGGGATCGCGATGGTCTGGCAGTCGCTGGGCTACTACATGGTCCTCTACATGTCGAGCATGTCGAGCATCCCCGAGGAGCTGTACGAGGCCAGCTCGCTCGACGGCGCCTCCAGCGGCCGGCAGTTCTTCTCCATCACGATGCCGCTGATCTGGCAGAACCTGCGCACCTCGCTGACCTTCTTCATCATGAGCGCGGTCAACCTCAGCTTCGTCCTGGTCCGCGCGATGACCGGCGGCGGTCCCGACAGCTCCTCCGAGGTCCTGCTGAGCTACATGTACAAGCAGGCGTACACGAATTCGTCGTACGGCTACGGCATGGCCATCGGTGTCGTCATCTTCGTGTTCTCGTTCCTCGTGTCGCTCCTGGTGAGCCGGGCGACCCGGCGCGAGCCCCTCCAGTTCTGAGGACAGGCACCATGACCGTGATCAATTCCTCCCGCCCGCGCGCCCCCCGCTCGCGGATCGGCCGCGTGCTCACCTACGCGCTCGTCATCGTCCTCGCTCTCGCCATCGCGGTGCCGGTCGTCTGGGTGCTGCTGGCCTCGCTGAAGAAGAAGAGCGAGTTCTTCGGCAGTCCCTGGACGCTGCCCGAGGGGCTGCGCCTGGAGAACTACGTCGACGCGTTCACCGACGCGCACATGGGCCAGTACTTCCTGACCTCGGTGTTCGTGACGGTGCTCGGCCTGGTCTTCGTCCTCGCCGTGTCCGTGCCGGCGGCGTACGTCATCGCCCGGTACGAGTTCCGGGGCAAGGGCATCGTGGAGATCGCCCTGCTCGGCGGGCTCTTCGTCAACGTCAACTACATCGTCGTACCGATCTTCCTGATGCTGGTCGACTGGGACAAGGCGCTCATCGACCTCTTCCCCGGCGGGCTCTTCCTCGACAACCCCGCCATGCTGTCGCTCGTCTACGCGGCCACGTCGATCCCCTTCACCATCTACCTGCTCACCGCGTACTTCCGGTCCATCCCGGTCGAGTACGAGGAGGCCGCGTCACTGGACGGCGCGTCCCGCTTCCGGATCATGACCCGGATCATGCTGCCGATGGCCCGCCCGGCGGTCACCACGGTGATCCTGTTCAACTTCCTCGCCTACTGGAACGACTTCATCATCTCGCTGACCCTGCTGCCCGGCGAGGGCAAGACGGTCCAGGTCGGCCTGCTCAACCTGTTCACCGCACAGAAGGCGGCGGCGGACTACGGGCGCCTGTACGCAGGCATGGTCATCGTCATCGTGCCCGTCCTGATCGTCTACGCCTTCATCCAGAAGCGGCTCATCGAAGGCATGGCATCCGGCGGAGTCAAGGGCTGACGGCCCCTCGCGGCCCAGCGGAAGGAAGACCGACATGAAGGACTCGACGCGTACGGCGCTGCTCGTCACCGTCCGCACGCTGATCGCGGCGGCCTGCGTGGCCCTCGTCGTGGTGGAGCGGACGACGGTCGGGTGGGGACACCTCGCCGTCATGCTCGTCGCGCTGGCCGGGCTGCTCGCCCTGCTCGCCTCGTACAACCGGCGGTTCCGTTGAGCGCCGTGGCGTCCGGACGGACGCTGGCCCAGGTCCGGCCGAGCGCACGGCAACTCGCCTGGCAGGAGATGGAGTTCTACGGGTTCATCCACTTCGGCATGAACACGATGACCGACCGGGAGTGGGGCGAGGGACACGACGACCCGGCCCTCTTCGACCCGTCCGACCTGGACGCCGACCAGTGGGTGAGGGCCCTCAAGAGCGCGGGGATGACCGGCGTCATCCTCACCTGCAAGCACCACGACGGCTTCTGCATGTGGCCGAGCGACGCCACCGACTACTCGGTCGCCTCGTCGCCGTGGCGCGGCGGCAGGGGCGACGTGGTCGCCGAGGTGGCCGACGCCGCCCGCCGGCACGGCCTGAAGTTCGGCGTCTACCTGTCCCCGTGGGACCGCACCGAGGCGTCCTACGGCTCCGGGACCGGCTACGACGACTTCTACGTCGCCCAGCTCACCGAACTGCTCACCCGCTACGGCCCGGTGTTCTCGGTGTGGCTGGACGGCGCGAACGGCGAGGGCCCGAACGGCAAGCGTCAGGTCTACGACTGGGAGCGCTACTACGCGGTGGTCCGCGAACTGCAGCCGGACGCGGTGATCAACGTGTGCGGGCCCGACGTCCGCTGGTGCGGCAACGAGGCCGGGGACACCCGCCCCGACGAGTGGAGCGTGGTGCCGCGCGCCCTCCAGGACGCCGAACGGATCGCGGAGCGTTCGCAGCAGGCGGACGACGGCGCCTTCGCCCGGCTCGTCCGCAGCGACGACCGCGACCTGGGCAGCCGCGCCGCGCTGGCCGGGCACGAGTCCGACCTGGTCTGGTACCCGGCCGAGGTCAACACCTCGATCCGCCCCGGCTGGTTCCACCACACGGCCGAGGACACCGAGGTCCGCTCGGTGGACGAGCTGTTCACGATCTACCTGCGCTCGGTCGGGGGCAACTCCTGCTTCCTGCTCAATGTCCCTCCGGCGGCGGACGGTCGCCTGCGGGACGCCGACGTGGCGGCGCTGACGGGCCTCGGACAGCGCGTCGAGGACTTCCGCTCCCGCCGGATCGAGGCCACCGCGACGGTCACCTCCGGCACCCCGGGCGATGTCGCCACCGCCTGGCCCGGCCGGGCGGGCACGCCCTGGCGGCCCGACGACGCCGACCTCCGGCCCGCCGTGACCCTCGCGTTCCCGGAACCCCGCCCGGTCGAGGCGGTCGTCCTGGGCGAGGACATCACGCAGGGGCAGCGCGTCGAGCACGTCGTCGTCCGGGGCGGTCGCGGCGGTGCGTGGACGACACTCGCCGAGACCGACGCGGTGGGCTACCAGCGCGTCCTCACCTTCCCGCCGGCCGAGGTCGACACGGTCGTGTTCGAGGTGACGCGGTCCCGGGACACCCCTGTCCTCGCCCGGGTGGCCGCGATCGGGGCGGTTTCGTGAAGGGCGCGGCGCCGGGGGCGGGGGCGCCGCGCACACCGGGCGGTTCCGGAAACCAGAGCGCTCGTAAGCAGGGCGCCCGAAAGCAGAACGCTCGCGGGCAGGGCGCCCGAAAACAGAGCGCTCGCGGGCAGGGTGGCCCGGGAGAGCGGGGCGGGCAGGGGGGCCCGGGAGAGCGGGGCGGGCAGGGCACTCGCACACCGGGGGCCACGCGCACAACCGGCGGCGCCCGCAAGCCGGGCACCGCGCGCAGGACGGGCGGCTCCGGTCGGCCGGGCGGGTCGCGCAAGCCCGGTGCCCGCAGACCGGCCGCCGCACGCGGTGCCGCCTCCCGCCCGCAGGCCACCTCCCGCACACCGTCGCGGCGCACCCTCGCCGCCCTGATCGGCGGCTGCCTCGTCCTCGCCGCACTGGTCGTCACCGCGGTCACGACGATCGGCGGCCACGACCGCACCGACGAGGTCGCCTCGATGGACGGCCACCCCGTCACCCGCGACGAACTCCTCTTCCACATGCGGCGGCTCGCGCCCACCGTCCAGAACGAACTGCGCACCGAATACCACCTGCGAGCCACGTTCACCTGGAACGTGCAGACGGGGGACAGGACCGCGCTCCAGCGCCTGGAGACCCGCGCGCTCGACGAGATCCGGAAGGACAAGACCACCTTCGTCCTCGCGAAGGGGCAGAAACTCGTCGACTCCGTGGACTACGCCGACCTCGCCGCCGAACGCACGAAGGAGAACGAGTCCCGCGCCCGGGCCATCGCCGCCGGCCAAACCGTCTACGGGGTCTCGGAGTTCTCGCCCGAGGAGTACTACACCCACCGGCTCACCGAACTGACCACGAGCCTCAAGTCCGGCCTCAGCAAGAACTCCGGCGACCCGCTCCACGTCACCGACGCCGAGGTCCGCAAGGCGTTCGACGCCGACCCGGACGCCTGGAGCGCCAACGCGACCACGTACACGTACACACAACTCGTGGTGCAGGTGCCCGACGGCGCCGCCCAGGACTTCGCCACCGGTCTCCGGCGCCGGGTGAAGGCCGCCGGGCACCTCAAGGCCCTCACGGGCGAACCGGACGCCGAGCTGACCACCGCCACCTACGGCGGCAGCGGCTCCACCGGGCTGAACACCCACGACCAGGACCTCGTGTCCGTGCTCGGCAAGCTCAAGCCGGGCCAGATCTCCGAGCCCGTCAAGGGCACCGGCCAGATCACCTACTACGAACTCGACGGCAAGAAGACTGACGGGGACAAGGCGTTCACGGAGTACGCCCAGCGCATCCGCCAGTCGCTCGTCGCGAAGAAGTTCGACGCATACCTCCAACGCCGGGTCGACGACGCCTCGATGGACGTCGATGCCCCGGCGGTGGCCGCCATCAACGCGAAGGATGTGCAGCAATGAGACCTGTCGACGTCGGCCCACCCGCTGACGAGGCGGCGCCGAAGCGAGTGCGGATCACCGCGCGGACGCTTCGCGCGGGCCTGACCTCCCTGCTTGCCGCGCTGCTCGTGGGGTCGCTCGCCCCGGTCGCGCACGCGGCGGCCCAGCCCAAGCAGCCCACTGCCGCCCCGGCCTCTGCCGCCGGGCAGTCCTGGCCGGGCAACAAGCCGAACAAGACCGGCGGCAAGGACTACTACATCGACGCCACGCTCGGCCACGACAACGCGGCCGGCACCTCGGCGAAGGCCGCCTGGCGCACCCTGGCCAAGGCGAACGCGACGACGTTCAAGCCGGGCGACCGCATCCTGCTCAAGGCCGGTGAGCAGTGGCAGGACGAGCAGCTGTGGCCCAAGGGCTCCGGCAGCGAGGGCAAGCCGATCACCATCTCGGCGTACGGCGACAAGCGCGCCGGCCGGCCCTACATCGCGACGAACGGCAACGTGCCCAGCCCGTTCAAGGCGGACGGCACGAAGAACCCCCAGACCGTGGGGCTGACCGGCGCCATCGTCCTGCGCAACCAGCAGTACTACGAGATCAACAACGTCGAGCTGTCCAACGACGACGACTTCGCGACCGACATCACCACCGGGTCGTACGTCCGCGACGGAATCATGGTCTCGATCAACGCCGACCTGCTGAAGGCCGGCGAGGACAACATCATGGACCACTTCCGTATATCGGAGGTGTTCGTCCACAACCTCGACGGTCCGAGCAGCTGGCAGAAGATCCACTACGGTGCCGTCGACTTCCAGGTCTTCGGCAGCAAGAGCTACAAGGAATACGCGACCGGCGGCTATTACTTCAAGGACGTCCGGATCGAGGACAACACCTTCGAGAACGTCGAACTGCACGCCGTCCAGTTCGCGTTCAACTGGTTCGCCGCCGACACCGCGGACTCGGGCCAGTACGACGAGAGCGGCAAGTGGCACGAGGGCTGGGAGCAGCTGTGGGTGCGCTCCCGCGACCTGTACAGCCGTGACGTCTACATCGGCCACAACTACGCCAAGAGCATCGGCCAGGGTGCCTTCCAGCTCGCCGACACCCAGCGGATGACGGTCGAGTACAACGAGGTCAACGGCTTCCTGGAGCGCTACGACGCGGTGTCCTGCGGCCTGTACCTGTGGGCGGGCGCCGACTCGACCATGCAGTACAACGAGGTGTACGGCGGTCCGGCCAACGAGTACGACGGCACCCCCTGGGACCTGGAGTACACGAACTTCAACGTCACGTACCAGTACAACTACTCGCACGACAACGCGGCGGGCTGGATGGCCTACATGGGCAACAGCTCGAACTCGGTGGCCCGTTACAACCTGAGCGTCAACGACAACGGCGTCCTCGTGAAGAACATGCTGTCGACGAACTACTCGCCGACGTACTTCACGAACAACACCTTCGTCTACGACGGCGCCGACATGGACTACGTCCACGACGAGACGTTCCTGAGCCGCGTCTACTTCCTGAACAACATCTTCTACAACACCTCGAAGACGACCGAGACACCGTGGTACCGCCGCACCGGCGCCCTGCGACAGGCCGTGTTCTCCCACAACGACTACTACGAGGCGAGCGGCAAGCACTCCACCCAGGAACCGGCCGACCCGGACGGGCTGCGCGCCGACCCGAAGTTCGTCGGCGACCCCGCCGACTACGTCACCGGGGCGGGCGTGGACCACATCCGCAAGGCCGCCGCGCACTTCTCGCTGCGCAAGGACTCGCCGCTGATCGACGCGGGCCGCTACAACGCGCACCTGGGCACCGCGGACTTCCTCGGCACCCACCTCTACTACGGTGACGCCCCGGACATCGGCATCGCCGAGACGAAGGCCGGCAAGCGGGTCGCCCACCCGGTCGACGACGATCCGATCGAGGAGGAGGCCGACAACCGGGTCGACCTCGCGCTCGGCAAGCCGGTGACCGCCAGCTCCACCCACCCCGGCGCGAACGGCTCGCTCGGCGCGGAGAAGCTGACCGACGGCGACCTCGCCACCCGCTGGGCCGCCGCCGACGACGCGACCTATCCGATCACGCTCGACATCGACCTCGGCACGGACACCACCTTCGACCAGGTCTACCTGGACGAGTACACCGACTCGGGCACGAACCCGCGGGTGCAGTCGTTCGACCTCCAGCGCTGGGACGCGGCGACGGGCACCTGGGTGACCTTCGCGAGCCGTGACACGGGCATCGGGCACGACCTCACCGTGACCGGCTTCGGCAGCGTCACCACCACCAAGCTCCGGGTGGCCCTCACCGGCCAGATCGCCACGGAGCAGTACACCCCGAGCCTGACCGAGATCTCCCTCTACCGCACGGTCGGCTGACCGGAACGGAGCGGGCCACGGCCCCGTCCGCCGCTCCGACCAGGGGGTGACCCCCTTCCTGCTCGGCCCGGAGCCGTACGGCCGGACAGCATGACCAAAGCCCCGCCACACCCCGATTCGGGGGTGCGGCGGGGCTTTCGTCATCCCGGAATCAGTCCGGGTCGAACCATCTCCCGCGCACGCTCGTACAGGGCTTGGGCGTCGTGATTCCTGGTATGGGGGCGAATGAGGTTGAACATATCCGTCATGCGCTTGTCGATGCGCCCCGAATTGACCAAGGGGTAGTCATCCAACGCGAGTGCCCATGTCTTGCACGCCGCTTCGAGATGCCCCACGGCCAGCTGCCGTTCCGCGAGGATGGCGCGTTCCTTTACGCGCGTACGGCGATAGACGCTGTACCGAAGCCGGTCCGATTCCTGCATGGCGGCAACAGCACCGTGCACGTCGCCCATTTCGAATCGCACCTGGCTGGTGTGGTAGTTGAGCGAAGCGGGGTCGTACGAGCCGAAAGCCTTACCGTGCGACTCTGCGCGCTCCATGGCGACTTCCGCCTCCTGCAAGTATGTGAGCGCCGAGCGGCGGGCACCGATCTGCGCGGCTGCGTGAGCCTGCTGACCAGCGAGGAAAGCCCGCATCCGTGGACCGGCCTGAGGGGATGACGCCGCCGCGGCATCCGCGAGACGCATAGCCATGGGGCCTTGATGCAGGTCTACCGCTTGCACGCTCATACCCCGAAGCGTGGTGCAATACGTCAAGTGGTCTTCCGATGCGCCAGCAAGCTCCAGAGCCTTCAGGTAGTAGCGCTGAGCAAGGCCGTGCAACCCCTCATCCACGGCCATGTATCCGGTGAGATAGCACAGATCGGAAGCCGCAGACATCATCGCTTTGCGCACATCCTCGGGGCCGTTCGTCCGGAGAAACGGGGCAACGGTGTTCACCAGGAAGGTAGCGGCGAGCGGGCGGGCAGTCCGGCCGCCGAACTGGTCGTCCATCGAAGAGAGTTGTTCTGTCATGGCGGAAACGGTGTGCACGTCGGACATGCCGATGCGTGTCCGGGTGCCTTGCTGAGCGGCTTCCATGCGCCCTACCACGTTCGGCCAATCGGGGACCGTCAGTGCCACGGAGAACAGCGCAACGCCGAGCACGCTACGGCGGGCAGGGTCCATGTCCAGCCTTCCGAGATCAATGATCCCGTCAACGGTGCTGGGCGGCGCTGCCTCTGGTCCACTCTCAGGGGCCGGGAAGCGGACTTCTGCGTACGTGACGGGTCGCCCGAGCCTCCGGGTGAACGCCTCCAGGATCAGCGACCGGGCATCCTCGCGCGGCACGCTCCCGCTCAGCCATTGGTGAACGGAAGGTGCACGGTACTGCTTCGGGGTGCCGCGCTCGGTTCCCACCCGGTTGATTGCTTGGGCGCATTGCCGCAGCGTCCATCCTGTTTCGCGGAATAGCCGCTCCAGTGCTGTGTTCGGCTCGCTGGTGCCCACGGTCGGTCAACTCCCCATGCACGAATGCTTCAAGCGCTTAACGCTCTTAATCCCTGTGCGTGTCCCAACCGTACCGCCGGGTGTGATCGCGCGGTTGCCTAGAGCGAACAGTCGGTTTCGCAGGGAAAGGGGACACGACAGGTGGATACAGAGCTGGTACCGACCCCCGGCGCGCTCATGGTGGACACCAGCCGTAAGGACCGCATCGGGGAGTTTCGGGGTGAAGCCGGCCCGTACTGGTCCCTGCGGCCGGTCGGTGGTGGTGCCGAGTGGGAAGCCAAACCCGAGTGGGTGCGCTCGCTCACCCCCGCCGAGAGACTGCGCGCCGAAATCTCCCGTGCCAACCGTCGCAGCCGTGGTGAGCTGTTGTGACGGGTCAGTTTCTCTCGGAGGCGTATGTGGGTGATGAACGGGCGACCGTCCATCTCGGCGGAATCCTCGTTGCAACTCCCCGCCTTGCCCTCCGCCAGGACCGGCGCCGGAAGCGCGGAACCGGCGGGGAAGTGGCTGCTTCCCCGCCGGGTCATGCACCGAGGACCCAATGGCGAGAAAGGATCACTCATGGCGGCATCAACGTTACTGAAGTTCGCGTGGCTCGAAGTGACGGGACTCTGCAATGAGTTCTGTGATCACTGCTACGCGGACAGCGGCCCCAGGGGCACCCGCGGGACGATGACCGTGCGGGACTGGTTGAACGTGATCGACCAGTTGGCGGACATGGGCACGATGGATGTCCAGTTCATCGGGGGCGAACCGACGCTTCACCCGAGCCTGCCCGCGCTGATCAAGCACGCCCACGGGCGGGGCCTCGGCATCGAGGTGTTCTCGAACATGACCCACATCCGTGAGGAATTATGGGGTGCGTTCACGGAGTACGGCGTCAAGCTCGCCACGTCGTACTACTCGGACACCGCCGAGGAGCACGACCAGGTGACCCGGCTCCGGGGCTCCCACGAGAAGACCCGCGCCAACGTACAGAGGGCGTTGGAACTCGGTATCCCGCTGCGGGGCGGAGTCGTCGCCGTGCGGGACGGGCAACGCGTACATGAGGCCGCGCAGGACCTTACGGAACTCGGAGTCGGAACGGTCGGTGGTGACCGGACCCGCGCATTCGGGCGGGCGAGCAAGGGAGCCGCGCCGACCATCGCGGACCTGTGCGGGCACTGCGCACACGAGAAGTGCGCCATCGGCCCGGACGGCTCGGTATGGCCGTGCGTGCTCGGCCGGTTCCTGACCACGGGCAATGTGCGGGAAAGGTCGATCTCCGATATCTGGGGCGGCGCGCAAATGGCTGATGTGACAGCCGAGATCAGAGCAGTGCATGGAGCGGGCGCCCAGGTATGTGCGCCCCCGCAGTTCCTTCCCATGTGCGGCCCGTGCGGGCCGTGTGTCCCCTCGGTGGGTCACTGCGACCCGAAGGCGGCAAGCGCGCCACCGGAGACGGCTACGATCACAGCGCCCGCGTAACCCAAAGACCCACAGGAGGGCACAAATGGACGACCACGGAGACGACTTCGTCCGGTGGTTCCAGGACGGACACGGGGGCGCTGAAAAGGATGAGGACCAGTGGCTCACCATCGCCCGGTACGTCCGGCACGCGGCGAACAAGCTTGGTCCGGAGCTTCCGCTGTGCCTTCCGGGTGAACCGCAGGAATGCGGCCGGAGCGCTCAACAGCACGTGTTGGCGTGGTCGGCGCACCTCAAGGCCGTTGCCCATCACCTGATCGAGGAAGCGGCCCCGTCCGCAGCACGGGCCGCGCACGTCGCCGGCCCCCTGTACCAAAGGCGACTGGGAGACCTGCGAGCCCGGACACCGTCGGCGCACCCCACCCACTGACAGAGCGGCCCCGTCCGACTGCCGCCCCTCACAAGGGAGTTGGACGGGGCGTCGCCTACGACGACCACGGGGCCGCGCCGGTCTCAACGACCGCCGTGGCCCCGTGCCTGCGCGCATGCCCGTCCGTACGCGGGCTCGTCGCTCGCCCGAAGGGCGCCCTACCCGCCTACCCGAGCTTCACCGGTGCCGGGAAGTAGCCGCTGCCGGCGAAGAACTCCGTGTACCTGCCGAACAGTTCGGCGTCGATCTCCGGGCAGGCGATGTCCGTGCCGGCCAGGGCGGCTTCCGTCGCGCTGACGTCCATCCGCATGTACAGGGCCTCACCCGCGGTCATGTAGCTCCGGAAGATGTCGATCACCGGGAAGAGCGCGTTGTCCCGGTCGGCGCGGACGGTGGCGACGAAGTCGTCCCAGGACACCTCGTCCAGGACGTAGCCGGAGTCGCGCAGCCGCCCCACCATGTCGGCGAAGCTGACTGCCACGGGGTTGAACAGATGGAACGTCTGGCCGTTCGTCGTGCGGGACAGCGCCAGGACGGCCGCGCTGACGTAGTCCACCGGCACCATCGGGAAGAACGCGTTCGCACCGGTCGGCATCGCCCGAGCCTGCAGGCTGCCCTTCAGGCTCAGCCAGACGAAGTCGCGCGTCTGGCAGGCGCCGTTGGTCTGCGCGCCGGAGATGACGTCGGCACGGTAGATCGACACGGGCAGGCCGCGTTCCTGGGCGAGTCCGATGACCTTCTCGGCGACGTACTTGCTCTGCCGGTACCCGTTGGTCAGCTCCTCCGGCGGGCCCGTGGGGTCCTGCGGGCTCAGGCCCGCGCCGTCGGGTGCCGGCCTGGCGAAGACACCGGTGCTCGACACGTAGTGCAGGGGGACCGTCCGGTGCAGCGCGGCGAGCCGGAGCGCCCACTCGGTGCCGGTCACGTTGCCCGCCTTCAGCGACGGGTACGGGTGCAGCCAGTTGACCGTCGCGCCCGCGTGGTACACCACGTCGATCTCGCGGGCGAGTCGGTCGAACCGCTCGGCGTCGAGGCCGAAGCGCGGCTCGGAGAGGTCGCCGGTGATGACCGACAGCCGGTCGCCGTCGATCTCGTCCCAGATGCCGTACCAGGTCAGGTTGGCGCGCAACCGGTCGAGCGCGGTCGCCTCGTCGGAGCCCCGGACCAGGCAGTGCACGGTGGCCCCGGTCGAGCGCATGAGGTCCCTGAGGAGGAAGGCGCCGACGAACCCGGTCGCCCCGGTGAGGAACACCTCCCCGGGGTCGGTGACCACGGTGATGACGTCCTCGGCCGGAACCACGTCCTCGGCGAGCCGCACCTCGGCCGCGAAGTCCACCGTGGACCGCGTGGGCGACTCGGTCCGGCGGGCGAGTTCCGCACGCAGGTACTCGATCAGCGCCGCAGGGGTGTCGTGGTCGAACAGCAGGGTCGGCGGCAGGCGGAGGCCCGTCTCGCCCTCCAGCCCGTTGCGCAGCTCGACCGCCGTCAGCGAGTCGAACCCGAGCGCGGTGAAGGCGGTGGTGGCTGCGACACCCTCGGTTCCGCTGTGGCCGAGCACCGTCGCCACAGCGGTGCGCACCAGGTCGAGCAGGAGTTCCCGCTGGCCGGCCTCGTCGAGCGGGGCCAGGCGTTCCGCGAGCAGCCCGGTGTTCTCGGCCGCCGCGCTCACCACGCGCCTGGCCGGTTTGCGGACCAGGCCGCGCAGTACGGAGAGGACCGGGCCGGGCTGCCGCTCGATCAGCGCGATGTCGAGGTGCATCGGCACCGTCGTCGGGTGCGCGGTGGTGATCGCCGCGTCGAACAGCTTCGGGCCCTCGGCCGGTGAGATCGGCCGCAGACCCGACTGCGTCGCCCGGTTCCAGTCCACTTCGGAGAGCCGGGACGCCATGCCGTGCTCCTGTGCCCACGCCGCCCAGGCGAGCGAGTCGGCCGGCAGCCCGTTCGCCCTGCGGTGCTGCGCGAGCGCGTCGAGGAACTGGTTGGCCGCCGAGTAGTTCGCCTGTCCCGGCGAGCCCACGACGCCGGCGACGGATGAGAACAGCACGAACATCGCGAGGTCGGCGTCGGCGGTGAGTTCGTGCAGGTGCCATGCGGCGTCGGCCTTGGCGCGGAGTACGGAGGTGATGCGGTCGGGGGTGAGTGCGGTGACGATGCCGTCGTCGATGACGCCGGCGGTGTGCACGATGCCGGTGAGTGGGTGGTGTGCCGGGATGGAGTCGAGCAGGGTGGTGAGTGCGGTGCGGTCGGCGACGTCGCAGGCGGCGGTGCGTACGGTGGCGCCGAGTGCGGTGAGTTCTTCGGCCAGGTCGTCGGCGCCGGGGGCGTCCGGGCCGCGTCGGCTGGTCAGGAGCAGGTTGCGGACGCCGTACTCGGTGACCAGGTGCCGGGCGAACAGGGCGCCCAGCGCACCCGTACCACCGGTCACCAGGACCGTCCCGTCAGGATCCGGCTCCGGCCTGGCCGTGACGGCCCCGCGCACCCTGGCCAGCCGGGGCGTGGTGGCCCGTCCCTCACGGATGGCCAGCTGGTCGTGGCCGGACGCGATCGCGGTACGGAGCTGCTCGGCGCTCGCCGGGCTGCCGTCGAGGTCGACCAGCGTGATGCGGCCGGGATTCTCGACCTGGGCCGACCTGACCAGACCCCACACCGGGGCGGAGCCGGGCTCGACATCCTCGCCGTCGTGGGTGGCGACGGCGTGGGCCGTCACCAGGACGAGCCGGGAGGTCCCGCACGCCAGCGCGTCCTGCACCAGCTCCAGTGCCCGTCCGGTGGTGCGGTGCGCCGTGTCCGCCGGGTTCGCGGCCACCTCGTCGATCACGGCGACGAGGATGTCCCCGGCGGCGTCCGCGACGTTCTCGACCCGGTGCGCGAGGTCGTCCAGCGGGGTGGTGCCGAGCACCGCCAGGGGGGTGTTTCCGAGCACCGCCAGCGGGGTGGGGGTGAGGTCCTCCGGGTCGGGGAGGACGACCGGCGACCAGACCACGTGGAACAGCGAGTCGCCTGTCGTGCGGTCGACCTGTTCGGCGGGGGCCTCCGGGCGCCGGCGCAGCGCGCGGACCTCGGCGACCGGTTCGCCGCTGTCGTCGGCCAGCCACAGCCGGTACGCGTCCGGGCCCTTGGGCCTGATCCAGACCCGGAGCGAGCGCGGGCCTGCGGCGTGCAGGCTGAACCCGTGCCAGGACAGGCCGGTGGTGTCGTGCCCGGCGGCGAGCAGCGGGTGCAGCGCGGAGTCGAGCAGCGCGGGGTGGATCCCGAACGTGTCCAGGTCCGTGTCATCGGGGAGCCGCACCTCGGCGAACAGCTCATCGCCCCGCTGCCACAACGCCCGCAGTCCCTGGAACGCCGGCCCGTGGGCGCAGCCCTCCTCGTCGAGCCGCTCGTAGAAGCCGTCGAGCCCGGTCGGGGTCGCGTCGGGCGGGGGCCAGGCGTCCAGCGAGAGCAGGGGGGCCGGTGTCGGTTCGGTGAGCAGCCCGGTGGCGTGGACGCCCCAGGGCGCGACCGGGTCGTCCCGGTCCGGCCGGGATCCGACGGTGATCCGCCGGGATCCGTCCTCGTCGGCCGCGCCCAGGGTGACCTGCACCTGGATTCCGCCGCTTTCCGGGACGGTCAGCGGGGTGTCGATCGTCAGGTCGGCGATGCCGGAGCAGCCGACCTCGTCACCGACACGGACCGCCAGCTCCGCCACGGCCGCCGGGGGCAGTGTCGCGGCACCGTCGACGCGGTGGTCGGCGAGCCAGGGGTGGGTGTGCAGCGAGAGCCGGCCGGTGAACACCGCACCGTCACCGCCGGCCAGCTCGACGGCCGTCGTCAGGAGCGGGTGTCCTGGTGCGGTCAGACCGAGCCCGGCGGCGTTGCGCGCACTCAGTGAGCTGATGTCCAGCCAGTAGTGCTGGTGTTGGAAGGGGTAGGTGGGCAGGTCGACGAGGGACGCCGTGGTCCCGGTGAACAACTTCGTCCAGTCGACGGTGTGCCCCTGGACATGAAGATGCGCCAACGCGGTGACCGCCGTACGGACCTGAGGCTGATCACGACGCTGCAACGCCACGAACGACGCATCATCCACACTCTGC
>NZ_JBHVRW010000040.1:0-48495 GCF_042885475.1 Streptomyces sp. NPDC058051 | reverse complement strand
GGGCCGGCCGGTGAGGCTCCGGCCGGCCCGGCACCCTGGCGGACGAGGACGGTCAGTCCTCGTGCCCCAGTTGGAGATCGCGTTCGGTACGTCCGCCACCCGCGACCTGGAGGACGGTGGCCACCGGCGGGTACCCGGCCGCGATCACCGTGTACTCACCGCTGGACAGGTCCACGAACCGGAAGGCGCCGTCGGGCCCGGTGGTGAGCGTGTCGACCACGTTGCCCGCCGCGTCCAGGAGCGTGACCCGGGCGTCCTCGACGGGCCGGCCGCCGCTCGCCCGTACGACCCCGCGCAGCACCGCTCCACCGGCCAGCTCGATGTCCTGCCGGGTCTCCCTGGCGGCCTGCACGCTCACCGGCAGCGCGGCGGGCCGGAAGGCGGGGGCGCTGGCGGCGAGGGTGTACTCGCCGGCCACCAACTCCGTGATCACATAGCCGCCTTCGCGGCCGGTGCGGGTGGAGGCGACCACCTCGCCCCGCACATCGGTGAGGGTGACGGCGGCATCGCGCACCGGGATGCCGTCGGCGGTGACGACGGTCCCGGCCAGGCGTCCGGCGCCGCCGAGGACCACATCGAGCTCGACGGGCCGTTCGCCCACGGTGACGCTGACGGCCTGCGGCTGGTGGCCGCCCGCCGCCGCGATGAGGACGTAGGAGCCCCCTCCGGGCACGCTCAGCGCGTACCGCCCGTCGTCCGCGCTCGCACCCCTTCCGACCTGTTGTCCCTGGACGTCGATGAGGGTGAGGGCGGCACGCGGGACCTTCGTGCCGTCGGGATGCTGGACGCTGCCGCACACCGGCACGCCCGACAGGTACACGGTCGGCGGTGGGGCGGCGGCGGCAGGGGCAGCGGTGGTGCGGGCGGTGGGGATCGGCGCGGTTTCGGCAGCGGGCTCGGGACTGTGAGAGGACACCAGCGGTTTCTCCTTGAGGAAGAAGGCGAGGAACAGGCCGAGCGCGAGCACCGGCACGAGGTAGAGGAAGATGCGCGGCATCGCGTCGGCGTACGCCTGGATGTAGCTGTCGCGCAGCGCGGGATCCATGGCGTGGACCAGCTGAGGGGTGATCGATTCGGGGTCGGGGAGGTCGACGCCGGACGGCAGTCGGACCGCGAGCGCGTCCGCGAGGCGGCCCGCGAAGAGTGTCCCGAAGACGGCGGCGCCGACGCTGCCGCCGATCTGCCGGAAGTAGTTGTGGGCGCTGGTGGCGGCGCCGATGTCGGCCGGCTTCACGGAGTTCTGCACGGCGAGCACCAGTACCGGCATGACCAGGCCGATCCCGGTGCCGAGCACGGCCTGCGCGATGCCGTATTCGAGGCGCGGGGTGTCGGTTTCGAGCCGGGAGAGCAACAGCATGCCGAGCACGGAGACGGCGCCGCCGGCCAACGGGTAGATGCGGTACCGGCCCGTCCGGGAGATCAGCTGACCGGAGACGATGGACGCAACGACGACGCCGCCCATCATCGGGAGCATCAGCAGTCCCGATTCCGTGGCCGTGGCGCCGTCGACCATCTGCAGGAACGTCGGCAGGTAGCTGGCGGCGCCGAACAGCGCGACCCCGACGACCGCGCCGACCAAGGAGGTGACGTTGAAGACCGAGTCACGGAACAGACGCAGCGGAATGATCGGTGCGGCGGCCCGTTGCTCGACGACGACGAACAGCAGGGCCGTACCGGCGGCTCCGGCGCCGAGCCCCAGGATGGTGGGCGAGCCCCAGGCGTACTCCGTACCGCCCCAGCTGGTCAGCAGCACCAGGCAGGTGGAGGCGGCGGCGAGCAGCAGCGCGCCGAGGATGTCGAGGCGGGGCCGGACGGTGGGCTTGGGAAGCTTCAGGACGACGGTGATGACGGCGAGCGTGACCAGGCCGAACGGCACGTTGATGTAGAAGCACCAGCGCCAGGAGGCGTGGTCGGTGAAGAAGCCGCCGAGCAGCGGGCCCGCGACGGACGCGAGGCCGAATGCCGCGCCGATGAGTCCCATGAACCGGCCGCGTTCCCTGGGCGGCACGACATCCGCGATGATCGCCTGGACACCGATCATGAGCCCGCCGCCGCCGATGCCCTGGACGGCGCGGAAGGCGATCAGCTCGTCCATGGTGCGGGACCAGCCGGCCAGGGCGGAGCCGATGACGAAGACGACGATCGCGAACTGGAAGACGCCCTTGCGGCCGAAGAGGTCGCCGAGCTTTCCGTAGATCGGCAGCCCGATCGTGGAGGCGAGGAGGTACGCGGTGACGGCCCAGGACATCTTCTCCAGGCCGTGCAGCTCGCCGACGATCTTGGGCAGTGCGGTGGCGACGATCATCTGGTCGAGCGCCGCGAGCAGCAGGGTGAGCATCAGCCCGAGGAAGATGAGCCGGATGTGAGGGGGGCTGGTCTCCGGTACGGCGGTGGGCGCGGCAGGGGCCGACGCCGCTTCCGCCTCGCCCGTCGCCTTACCGTCAGGGGGCGGGGACGGCGGTGCTTCCGCCGCCTCGGCACCCGCCGCACCGTTCGGTTCGTCCTCCAGCAGAGAGATCCCACCCACCACGCGCCACTCCCCTCGTCGCATCTGCGCCGCCCATTTCTCGCATCGAGCGACAAGGGAGGGCAAACGCGACGGGGGGCGCTGACGGCGCACTCAGGGGGCTTAGCCCCCGGTGGGAGGCACTACGGCGCACTACCGAGGGGCCGAGAAGACCACCCGAACCGGTGAGGCCGATCACAGCAGGGTGGGGCTACTTCTCGACCTCGGCCGCCAGGTTCTGCAGCAGCTCGTCGTAGATCCGCCCAAGTCCCTTGGGCGCGAAGGTCTTCTCGAAGAATCCGCCGATGCCCCCGGCACCGTTCCAGACGGTCGACACGACGGCCTTCGACCTGCCCTCGCCGGCCGGAGTGACCGTCCAGGTGGTGACCATCGAGGAGTTGCGGTCCTTCTCGACGAGCCGGCCGTCGTCGGGCTCGGTGACCTCCAGCAGGCAGTCGCGCACCCGCTTGCTGGTGGCCTGGAGCTTCCAGTGGACGAGGGTGCCCTCGCCGTCACCGCCCTCACGCACCTCGTACTCGCTGAACTGCCCGGGCAGCACCTTGCCCCGGGTCTCCCCGTAGTCGGCCAGCGCGTCGAACACCGTCTCCGCGTCCGCCGCGATGACTCGCTCTGTCGTGGCCTCGACCTGCGCCATGGCTGTTCCTCCAGCACTCGGTTGTTCCGGGTGCACCGAGCCAACCATCTCCGGGACGCGGCTCAAAATCCGGCCGGGGACGAAGGGGAGAAAACGATCAAGGGAACATGTGTTCTATTCTCGCTCCAGAGCTACCGAGGAGGCGTCCATGCGCTGGGAGAATCTGGTCGAGAACACCCGCGAGGCCGGGTCCGGCGCGCTCTTCGCCGCGGACGCGGTGACCTCGCACACGTTCGATACCCCCGAGTTCCGGGGCATCACCTTCCACGAGATCCGGGCCCGCTCGATCGTGAACCGGGTGCCGGGCGCATCCCGGATGCCGTTCGAGTGGACCGTCAACCCGTACCGGGGCTGCACACACGCCTGCGTCTACTGCTTCGCCCGCAAGACCCACAGCTATCTGGACCTCGACACCGGAACCGGCTTCGACTCGCAGATCGTCGTCAAGGTCAACGCCCCGGAGCTGCTGCGCGACCGCCTCGCGTCCGGCCGCTGGCACGGCGCACACATCGCGATGGGGACCAATGTCGACTGCTACCAACGCGCCGAGGGCCTTTACCGGCTGATGCCCGGCATCATCGAGGCGCTGCGCGATCACGCCAACCCCTTTTCGATCCTGACCAAGGGAACACTGATTCTGCGCGATCTGGAGCTGCTGCGGCAGGCGGCCGAGGTCACCGAAGTCGGCATCTCGGTCTCGGTCGGCTTCATCGACGAGGGGTTGTGGCGCACCGTGGAGCCGGGCACACCCTCCCCCGGGCGCCGCCTCGACGCCGTCCGCACGCTGAGCCGGAACGGCATCGACTGCGGCGTGCTGATGGCGCCCGTCATCCCGTTCCTCGGCGACCACCCGGACCAGTTGCGCGCCACGGTCCGGGCGATCGCCGCCGCCGGGGCGACCTCGGTGACGCCGCTCGTCCTCCACCTGCGGCCGGGTGCCCGGGAGTGGTACATGCAGTGGCTCGGGCAGCACCACCCCCATCTGGTGCGGCGCTACGAGCGGCTCTACGCCGAGGGGGCCTACGCTCCCACGTGGTACCAGCGGCGCATCACGCGCCACGTCCACGAGTTGGCGACCGAGTTCGGTATCGGCCCCTCACATCGCGGCTCGGCCCGCCGGCTCCCCGTGCGCCGGGAGCGGCGGTCGCCGGCCGACGGCTCCGAGCCCACCCAGCTCTCCCTGCTCTGACCCCGGCCCGTCCGGGGGCGGGGTGACCCACAGGCACGAGGACGATCCGCCCGTCCGGGGGCGGGACGATCCAGGCGTGCAGGGCGGGACGGCCCCGCACTTCCCGAACGAGCACACCGCACCCCGCCTCCCGAGCGGGCAAATGGGTCAACTCTCACCGGAACAGGTCCTACCGGGCGGGAATGCGGGGAGCATGCCGCGGGGGCTGCGCCCCACGCAGCCGCGTTCCCCCACCACGGGAGGCCATATGACGAAACGTCCAGCAATTCTGCTCGCAGCCGGGGCGACGGTCGCCGGTCTGGTGACCGCCACTCCGGTTCCGGCAACCGCCGACACCGGAGTGCGGCGCGCGGCGGACCGGCTCACCTGGACCGACTGCGCCACCAAGTCGTACCCGAGGCTCCAGTGCTCATCGGTCAGCACACCACTCGATCATGACGACCCGTCGGGTCGGCACATCACCCTCGCCCTGTCCCGGATCCCGCACACGGCGAAGGCCTTCCAGGGCCCGTTGTTCGTCAACCCGGGCGGCCCCGGGGGCAGCGGCCTGTCGATGGCCGGCTTCGTGGCGTCCTCGCTGCCGAAGGCGATTGCCGCGCAGTACGACGTGATCGGGTTCGACCCGCGCGGCGTCGGGAAGAGCGAGCCGGCGCTGAACTGCGTACCGAAGTACTTCGAGCCGCCGCGTCCCGACTCGGTGCCGGACTCGGCCGGCGTCGAGGAGGCGAACCGGAACCGGGCCCGTTCGTTCGCCGAGGCGTGCGGGCGCAAGTACCCGGATCTGCTGCCGTACATGGACACCGTCAGTGCCGCCAAGGACCTCGACGTGATCCGGCGGGCGACCGGCTCACAGCAGATCAACTATTTCGGCTACTCGTACGGGACCTACCTCGGCGCGGTGTACGCCAAGCTGTTCCCGGAGCGGGTGCGGCGTCTGGTGCTGGACTCGAACGTCGACCCGGAGGGCGTCTGGTACGACGACAACATCGGCCAGAACTACGCCTTCGACGCCCGCCACAAGGCGTTCGCCGCCTGGGTGGCGAAGCATGACAGCGCGTACCGGCTCGGCAGCGATCCGGCGGAGGTCGAGGCCGCCTGGTACGCGATGCGGGCGGCCGTCAAGGCGCGCCCCGCGGGCGGGAAGGTCGGGGCGAGCGAGCTGGAGGACACGTTCCTGCCCGGCGGCTACTACAACGGCTACTGGCCCCACCTGGCGGAGGCGTTCGCGGCGTATGTGAACGACCACGACGAGAACGCGCTGATCAAGGCGTACCAGAGGTTCGGCGCGGTCGACGCGGAGGGCGACAACGGGTACTCGGTCTACTCGGCCGTGCAGTGCCGCGACACCGAGTGGCCCCGCCCGTGGAACATCTGGCGCAACGACAGCTGGAACGTACAGGCCAAGGCACCCTTCTTCACCTGGAACAACACCTGGTACAACGCGCCGTGCGCCGACTGGCCGGTGGAGCCGCTGAACCCGGTGCGCGTCTCCAACAGCGGCCTGCCGCCGGTGCTGCTCTTCCAGGCCACCGAGGACGCGGCCACGCCGTACGAGGGCGGAGTCACCCTCCACCGCAGGCTGCGCGGCTCCCGCCTGGTCGTCGAGCAGGGCGGCGGCAATCACGGCATCACGCTGAGCGGCAACGACTGCCTGGACACCTATCTGGCGGACTACCTCGCCGACGGCACCGTCCCGCGCGGCAAGGGCGGTGGAGCGGAGGCGGACGCGGTCTGCGCCAAGTCCCCCGATCCGCAGCCGCTGACCGACCGGGCTGCGGCGAAGTCCGTCCACGGGACGGATTCCGTCACCCGGGGCAGCGTCCTGCACAGCCTGCTCGGGTTCCGCGGCTGACACCCCGCCGGGCCCGAGGCCCGATTCGCGTGCGGGCCGTCCTGGCCAGGTGTCAGGACGGCCCGTACGGCGTCGCGGACCATTCCCGGTCCGGTACCCGATGGTCCGGTACGTGCACCCCCTCAGCCCTCCCGTGCCCGCAGTCGGCTGAGGGCGTCCCGCGCCGCGCCGCCCAGGCGCGGATGCGGCAGCGCTGCCTCCAGAACCGGGCGGGCCTCCTGGCCCCCGAGCTGTCCGAGCCCTTCCACGCAGGCGAGCGCGACCCGCCAGTGCGGATCGTCCGGGGTCAGCAGGCGCCCCAGCGTGCTCATCAGCGCCGGCACGGACTCCGGGGCCCGGAGCGCCGTGAGCAGGAGCACCGGCTGCAGGGCGTACGCGGTGCGCAGGGGGTTCGTCGCCAGCGCGGCGGCGGCCCGGGGTGTACGGGGATCCGCCAGGCGCACCAGGGCGTGGGCGGCGCTGACGCAGCGCTCCGGGTCGCGGTGGTTGAGCAGCAGGACCAGCGCCTCGAAGGCCCGCCGGTCGCCGTCGCAGCCGAGCCGGAAGGCGGCGAGCTCCCGCGCCCAGAGCGGGCGATCTCGTTCCACGAGGACGCGGGCCAGTTCCTCGTTGTCGTCGGTGGCGAGCAGTCCGCGGAAGGCCGCCGACTCCCCCGCCTCGTCCGTCAGCCGGTCCGTCAGCGACCGGAACTCCTCGTCCATGACCCTCAGCGTATCGGCGATGACCGTGTGTGTGAGCCGGACCACAGCAACGCGGGGCTGGCGCGCTCGTTACCCACCGGTTAAGCTCATGTGAGCGGGACACACTCCCGTCGGCTCCGGTGGCCTGGTGACGCAGCCACCCGGAGTGCTTGTCGGTTCGGCAGCTTCGCGAGACGTGACTCCGGGACAGAGTCCGTCGCCCCTTCCCGGTCCGGACGCGCCCTTCGCGCCCGGGTCCTGAGCACCACGACACGCAATTCCCGCACGCCCTGCGCCCGTTCGGCGCGCGCCGTGCCTCCTCTCAGTCGTCACTCATTCTCTGGAGTCCCGTGATGGACATCCCGCTCAGCACCATCGCCGTCGTCGGTCTCGGCACCATGGGCACCGGCATCGCCGAAGTCCTGACCCGCGCCGGCCACGAGGTCATCGGTATCGACATCAGCGACGCGGCCGCCCGTCAGGCCGTCGCCGCCCTGGAAGCCACGACCGCGCGCGCCGTGCGGCGCGGGAGGATCACGGAGCAGGAGCGCGGCGACGCCCTCGCCCGGTTCCGTACCTTCGGCGACCTCCGGGCCGCCGCGGAGGCGGAGCTGGTCATCGAGGTCGTGCCCGAGTCGTACGAGATCAAGCAGCAGGTCTTCCGGGAGCTCGACGCGATCGTCTCCCCCACCGCGATCCTGGCGACCGGCACCAACGCCCTGTCGGTGACCCGGCTCGCCGCCGAATCGCAGCACCCCGAGCGCGTGCTCGGCCTGCACTTCTTCAACCCGGCGCCCGCGATGAAGCTGGTCGAGGTGGTCTCCTCGGTGCTGACCGCGCCACCGGCCGTCGCGGCGGTCACCGATCTGGCGCGCAGTCTGGGCAAGGAGCCGGTCGCGGTCGGCGACCGGCCGGGCTTCGTCGCCGACGGGCTGCTGTTCGGGTACCTCAACCAGGCCGCGGCGATGTACGAGGCGAACTACGCCTCGCGTGAGGACATCGACGCGGCGATGAAGCTGGGCTGCGGCCTGCCCATGGGCCCGCTCGCCCTGCTCGACCTGATCGGGATCGACACCGCCCGCACCGTGCTGGAGGCGATGTACTCCGCGTCGCGGGACCGGCTGCACGCCCCGGCCCCCGTCCTCAGGCAGCTCAGCGAGGCGGGGCTGACCGGCCGCAAGTCGGGCCGCGGCTTCTACGCGTACGCGGAGCCCGGCAGCCAGACCGTGGTGCCGGACGCGCACACCCCTGGGGAGGCGGCGTCGGCGGCCGGCGGTCGCGCGGTGCGGTCGGTGGGCGTCGCGGGCTCCGGGACGATGGCCTCGGGGATCGCCGAGGTCTTCGCGAAGGCCGGTTACGACGTGGTGCTCGCGGCCCGCAGCCAGGAGAAGGCGGACGCGGCGAAGGGCCGGATCGCCGCGTCGCTGGCGCGTTCCGTCACCAAGGGACGGCTGACCGCCGAGGCGCGGGACGAGACCCTGGCCCGGATCACCGCGGCAGACTCGCCGGACGCCCTCGCCGATGTCGATCTCGCGGTCGAGGCGGTCGCCGAGGACCTGTCGGTCAAGCAGCAGCTGTTCGGGACGCTGGACAAGGTCTGCAAGCCGGGTGCGGTGCTCGCCACCACCACCTCGTCACTGCCGGTCGTGGCGATCGCGCGCGCCACCTCGCGCCCGCAGGACGTCATCGGGATGCACTTCTTCAACCCGGCGCCCGCGATGAAGCTGGTCGAGGTCGTCCGTACGGTGCTCACCGCCGACGATGTCCACGCCACCGTCCGGGACGTGTGCGCCGAGGTCGGCAAGCACCCGGTGGACTGCGGGGACCGGGCCGGGTTCATCGTGAACGCGCTGCTGTTCCCGTACCTCAACAACGCGATCAAGATGGTCGAGGAGCACTACGCGAGCCTCGACGACATCGACGCCGCGATGAAGCTGGGCGGCGGCTATCCGATGGGCCCGTTCGAACTCCTCGACGTCGTCGGCCTCGACGTCTCGCTCGCCATCGAGAAGGTGCTGCACAACGAGTTCCGCGACCCGGGGCTGGCTCCGGCGCCGCTGCTGGAGCACCTGGTGGCCGCGGGCTGCCTCGGTCGCAAGACCGGGCGCGGCTTCCGCGAACATGCCCGGCGCTGAGCCGGGAGCAGGATGGGGCGGGCTGCTCGAACCTTCGGGCAGCCCGCCCCCACGGGCACCATCACCCGCACCGATGCAGTACGTTCACACCATGTCCCAGCCTGCCAGGTCAGCCCGTGCCTCCGCCGCGTCCGATGCCCCGGAGAGTGCCGCAGGCACCCGCGCCGCCGCCCAACGGCTCAAAATGCGCCGCGAGCTGGCCGCCGCCGCCATGGAACTCTTCGCCACGAAGGGATACGAGGCAACGACGGTCGACGAGATCGCGGGCGCCGCGGGAGTCGCCCGGCGAACCTTCTTCCGGCACTTCCGCTCCAAGGAAGAGGCGATCTTCCCGGACCACGACGACACTCTCGTCAGGGCCGAGGCCGTCCTCAACGCCGCCCCCGCGCACGAGCATCCGCTCGACACGGTGTGCCGCGGCATCAAGGAAGTCATGAAGATGTACGCGGCGAAGCCCGCGGTCTCCGTGGCCCGCTACAAACTGACCCGTGAGGTTCCCACGCTGCGTGAGGCCGAGATCGCCTCGGTGGCCCGCTACGAGCGGCTGTTCACGCGCTATCTGCTGGGCCACTTCGACGAGCGCGACCACCATGTCGGCAACGATGACCCGCTGCTCGCGGAGGTCGCGGCATCCGCCGTCGTCACCGCGCACAACCATGTGCTGCGCCGCTGGCTGCGGGCGGGCGGCGAGGGCGATGTGGAGGCCCAGCTCGACCACGCCTTCGCGATCGTCCGCGACACGTTCGGGACCGGTATCGGGGCGGGCCGGATCGTCGGCACCGAACCGGCGAAGCAGCCGGCCGCGTCGGTGACCGCCCAGGACCGGGTACTGGTCGCGGTGGCGCGGACGGACGCGCCGCTCGACGAAGTGATGCACACGATTCAGCAGGCGCTCAAGCAGCACTGAACGAGGGCGGGCGGGTCCGTTCCCGCGCGCCCGGGAACGGACCCGGCCCGCCCCGGCCGCCCCACGGGCCTGTGGGCCCCTCGGGCGGCCCCACAGGCCCGTGCGGCCCCGCGAGCCGCTCGCCCGTCGCCCCGCCCCCGTCGCCCCCGCCCTGGCCCTCGCCGCTCGCCCCGGGCCGAGCGGCCCCGGTTGCCGCGCCCGCGTCGCGGCGGAGCGCGGCGGCGGTTATCTTCAGGCCGACGCCTCCGATCGAAGCCGCCCGATCCTGCGACGCCTCGGCTTCCCGGCCCTGAGCACCCCACGACTCCGTACGTGTACCGGCTCTCGCACCGACCCCATCCACGGGGAGAAACCGCCCAGAACACCCCTCATATCGCTCATGCGTGCCCACTGGGTGACAGGTGAGAGAAATTGATGGCACCGAGTGCCTTGCAAGGTGTCACAGAGTGCCATACGTTGAAGTGGTCCGGGCGGCCGGCGTGCTGAGACCTCACGTACGCCGGCTGTCCCCGCAAGCCATGTGCCCGCGCGCCCGGACGCCTGCGTCACAGGCAAACCCTTCTGCTCCACAGAGCGAACCGCAGCCTCACCAGCCGAACCGACGGCAGCACCTCCACACCGCACAGCTCCCCCTCTGCTCGCAGGGATCCCCCAGCGTTCCCTCAGCGCCCTCATCCGCCGGAGGCACACCGTGAAGGACATCCTGGACGCGATCCAATCGCAGGACAGCACCGCCGCGGATTTCGCGGCCCTGCCCATTCCCGAGTCGTACCGCGCGGTGACCGTGCACAAGGACGAGACGGAGATGTTCGCCGGGCTCGAAACCCGCGACAAGGACCCCCGCAAGTCGCTGCACCTCGACGAGGTGCCGGTGCCCGAACTCGGCCCCGGCGAGGCACTGGTCGCCGTCATGGCCAGCTCGGTGAACTACAACTCCGTCTGGACCTCGATCTTCGAGCCCCTCTCCACCTTCGGCTTCCTGGAGCGCTACGGAAAGCTCAGCGAGCTCACCAAGCGCCACGACCTGCCGTACCACATCATCGGCTCCGACCTCGCGGGCGTCGTCCTGCGCACCGGGCCCGGCGTCAACGCCTGGCACCCGGGCGACGAGGTCGTCGCCCACTGCCTCTCGGTCGAGCTGGAGTCCTCGGACGGTCACAACGACACGATGCTCGACCCCGAGCAGCGCATCTGGGGCTTCGAGACCAACTTCGGCGGCCTCGCGGAGATCGCGCTCGTCAAGTCCAACCAGCTCATGCCGAAGCCGCAGCACCTCAGCTGGGAGGAGGCCGCGGCCCCGGGCCTGGTCAACTCCACCGCATACCGCCAGCTCGTCTCACGCAACGGCGCCGGCATGAAGCAGGGCGACAACGTGCTGATCTGGGGCGCGAGCGGCGGACTCGGTTCCTACGCCACGCAGTTCGCCCTGGCGGGTGGCGCCAACCCGGTCTGCGTCGTCTCCAGCGAGCAGAAGGCGGACATCTGCCGGAAGATGGGCGCCGAGGCGATCATCGACCGCAGCGCCGAGGGCTACGCGTTCTGGAAGGACGAGCACCACCAGGACCCGCGCGAGTGGAAGCGCTTCGGCAAGCGCATCCGTGAACTCACCGGCGGGGAAGACGTGGACATCGTCTTCGAGCACCCGGGCCGCGAGACGTTCGGCGCCTCGGTCTACGTGACCCGCAAGGGCGGCACGATCGTCACCTGCGCCTCGACGTCCGGCTACCAGCACGAGTACGACAACCGCTACCTGTGGATGTCGCTGAAGAAGATCGTGGGCTCGCACTTCGCCAACTACCGCGAGGCATGGGAGGCCAACCGCCTCGTGGCCAAGGGCAGGATCCACCCGACGCTGTCGAAGGTCTACTCCCTGGAGGACACCGGCCAGGCCGCGCACGACGTCCACCGCAACGTCCACCAGGGCAAGGTCGGCGTGCTGGCGCTGGCCCCCCGCGAGGGTCTGGGCGTGCGCGACCACGAGCTGCGCGAGAAGCACGTCGACGCCATCAACCTGTTCCGTGGCGCGTCGGCGGAGCGGACCGGCGAGCACAGCCGGGGTGTCTGACATGACAGGCCGCCAGAAGGACCGCCCGTGGCTCATGCGGACGTACGCCGGCCACTCCACCGCCGAGGCGTCCAACGAGCTGTACCGGCGCAACCTCGCCAAGGGTCAGACGGGCCTGTCCGTCGCCTTCGACCTGCCGACGCAGACCGGGTACGACCCCGACCACGTCCTCGCCCGCGGCGAGGTCGGCCGGGTCGGTGTGCCCGTGTCGCACCTCGGTGACATGCGCCGGCTGTTCCAGGACATCCCCCTGGAGCAGATGAACACCTCGATGACGATCAACGCCACCGCCATGTGGCTGCTGGCGCTCTACCAGGTGGTCGCGGAGGAGCAGGGCGCGGACATCGGCAGGCTCCAGGGCACCACGCAGAACGACATCGTCAAGGAGTACCTCTCGCGCGGGACGCACGTCTTCCCGCCCGGCCCCTCCCTGCGGCTGACCACCGACATGATCACGTACACGGTCAACCACATCCCGAAGTGGAACCCGATCAACATCTGCAGTTACCACCTGCAGGAGGCGGGAGCCACTCCCGTCCAGGAGATCGCGTACGCCCTGTCGACGGCCATCGCGGTCCTGGACGCCGTACGCGACTCCGGGCAGGTGCCCGAGGAGAAGTTCGGCGCTGTGGTCGCACGGATCTCCTTCTTCGTGAACGCGGGCGTCCGCTTCATCGAGGAGATGTGCAAGATGCGCGCCTTCGGCCGCATCTGGGACCGGATCACCCGTGAGCGGTACGGCATCACCGATGCCAAGCAGCGCCGCTTCCGCTACGGCGTCCAGGTCAACTCGCTCGGCCTGACCGAGGCGCAGCCGGAGAACAACGTCCAGCGCATCGTCCTGGAGATGCTGGCCGTCACCCTGTCCAAGGACGCCCGCGCCCGCGCCGTCCAGCTGCCCGCCTGGAACGAGGCGCTGGGGCTCCCCCGGCCCTGGGACCAGCAGTGGTCGCTGCGCATTCAGCAGGTTCTCGCGCACGAGAGCGATCTGCTGGAGTACGAGGACATCTTCGCCGGATCCCATGTCATCGAGGCGAAGGTGGGCGAGCTGGTCGACGAGTCACTCGCCGAGATCGACCGCATCCAGCGGATGGGCGGCGCCATGGCGGCCGTCGAGTCCGGCTATCTGAAGTCCGAGCTGGTCTCCTCGCACGCCGCCCGGCGGGCCCGCATCGAGGGCGGCGACGAGAAGATCGTCGGCGTCAACATCTACGGGGCGACGGAACCGAACCCGCTCACCGCGGACCTCGACGCGGCGATCATGACGGTCGACCCCGCCAATGAGGCCAAGGTCGTCTCCGCCCTCCACGAGTGGTGCGACAACCGCGACGAGGCCCGCGCCACCGACGCCCTGGCCGTGCTCAAGAAGGCAGCCGCGGGCACCGAGAACATGATGGAAGCCACGGTGGAGTGCGCCCGCGCGGGTGTCACCACCGGCGAGTGGGCCTGGGCCCTGCGTGACGTCTTCGGCGAGTACCGGGCACCGACGGGCGTCTCGTCGGCGCCGGTAGCGGTCACCGCCGAGGCCGGCACACCGCTCGCCCTGGTCCGGGAGAAGGTGGCCCGCACCGCGGCCGACCTGGGCGTCGGGCGGCTGCGGCTGCTGGTCGGCAAGCCCGGCCTGGACGGACACTCCAACGGCGCCGAACAGATCGCCGTACGGGCCCGTGACGCCGGCTTCGAGGTCGTCTACCAGGGAATCAGGCTGACCCCCGAGCAGATCGTCTCGGCCGCTCTCGCCGAGGACGTGCACTGCGTCGGTCTGTCCATCCTGTCCGGTTCGCACGCCGAACTCGTCCCCGATGTGCTGACCCGGCTGCGCGAGGCGGGCGTCGCCGACATTCCGGTGATCGCGGGCGGGATCATTCCGCCCGCCGACGCCGCGGCCCTGATCGGGGCCGGTGTCGCCGCCGTGTTCACCCCGAAGGATTTCGGTATCACGGAGATCATCGGCCGTATCGTCGACGAGATCCGGAAAGCGAACAAGCTCGACCCTCTGGAGGTTCCCGCATGACCCCGTCCGCCCACCCGTCTCCCGCCGCCGGCCTTCCGGGGAGCGGGTCCGCCACGCAGGTGACGAACCGTCTGCGTCCGCGCCGCTCGTGCCTGGCCGTGCCCGGCTCGAACCCGCGGTTCCTGGAGAAGGCCCAGGGCCTCCCGGCCGACCAGGTCTTCCTCGACCTGGAGGACGCCTGCGCGCCGCTGGCCAAGGAGGGTGCCCGGCACACCATCGTCGACGCGCTGAACAACGGCGACTGGACGGGCAAGACCCGGGTCGTGCGCGTCAACGACTGGACGACGCACTGGACGTACCGCGATGTCATCACGGTCGTCGAGGGCGCCGGCCAGAACCTCGACTGCATCATGCTGCCGAAGGTCCAGGACGCCCAGCAGGTCATCGCCCTGGACCTGCTGCTCACCCAGATCGAGAAGACGATGGGCTTCGAGGTCGGCAGGATCGGCATCGAGGCGCAGATCGAGAACGCCAAGGGCCTGGTGAACATCGACGACATCGCCGCCGCGTCGCCCCGCCTGGAGACCCTGATCTTCGGCCCGGCCGACTTCATGGCGTCGATCAACATGAAGACCCTGGTCGTCGGTCAGCAGCCGCCCGGGTACGGCGCGGACGCGTACCACTACATCCTGATGCGCATCCTGATGGCGGCCCGTACGCACGACCTCCAGGCGATCGACGGCCCCTTCCTCCAGATCCGTGACGTGGACGCGTACCGCGAGGTCGCCGGACGTGCGGCGGCGCTGGGCTTCGACGGCAAGTGGGTGCTGCACCCCGGCCAGGTGGACGCCGCCAATGAGGTGTTCTCGCCCGCGCAGGAGGACTACGACCACGCCGAGCTGATCCTCGACGCGTATGAATGGTGCACCTCGGAGGAGGGCGGCAAGAAGGGTTCGGCGATGCTCGGCGACGAGATGATCGACGAGGCCAGCCGCAAGATGGCGCTCGTCGTCGCGGGCAAGGGCCGCGCGGCCGGTATGCAGCGCACCTCCAAGTTCGAAGCGCCGGAGGTCTGATCATGCAGTTCGGACGCACCTTTGAGGAGTTCGAGGTCGGTGCGGTCTACAAGCACTGGCCCGGGAAGACGGTCACCGAGTACGACGACCACCTCTTCTGCCTGCTGACCATGAATCATCACCCGCTCCACCTGGACAGCAACTACGCGGAGCGGACGACCGACTTCGGCAAGAACGTCGTCGTCGGCAACTACGTCTACTCGCTGCTGCTCGGCATGTCCGTTCCGGACGTCTCCGGCAAGGCGATCGCCAACCTCGAAGTCGAGTCGCTGAAGCATGTCGCGCCCACCTTCCACGGCGACACGGTCTACGGCGAGACGACCGTGCTGGACAAGACCCCGTCGAAGTCCAGGAGCGACCGCGGAATCGTGTACGTGGAGACCAGGGGCTACAAGCAGGACGGGACGCTCGTCTGCGTGTTCCGCCGCAAGGTGATGGTCCCCACCGAGACGTACATCAAGGAGCGCGGCGGGGAGCAGCCCGGCCGTCCCGACCCGGACCAGCCTTCCCGGAAGAACGTGGAGAAGTAGCCATGACGCGACTTGCCCAGACCGCCGGTCTCACCGACGTCCAGCAGGAAATCCTCTCCACGGTCCGGGATTTCGTCGACAAGGAGATCATTCCGGTCGCGACCGGGCTGGAGCACCGTGACGAGTACCCGACCGAGATCGTCGAGGGGCTCAAGGAGCTCGGCCTGTTCGGTCTGATGATTCCCGAGGAGTACGGGGGTCTGGGTGAGTCGCTTCTCACCTACGCGCTGTGCGTGGAGGAAATCGCCCGCGGCTGGATGAGCGTGTCGGGAATCATCAACACGCACTTCATCGTGGCCTACATGCTCAAACAGCACGGCACTCAGGAGCAGAAGGACACGTTCCTGCCGCGGATGGCCCTGGGCGAGGTCCGTGGCGCGTTCTCGATGTCCGAGCCGGCCCTGGGTTCCGATGTCTCGGCGATCACCTCCAAGGGCGTCAGACAGGGCGACGAGTACGTCCTGAACGGCCAGAAGATGTGGCTGACGAACGGGGGCACGTCCTCGCTCGTCGCGGTGCTGTGCCGGAGTGACGAAGGCCACCCCGACGGGACCGCCCCGCACAAATCGATGACGACATTCCTGGTGGAAAAGGAGCCGGGTTTCGGCGAGGTCCACCCCGGACTCACCATTCCCGGCAAAATCGACAAAATGGGTTACAAGGGTGTCGATACGACCGAACTCATCATGGACGGGCTACGTATTCCAGCCAATCGAGTGCTGGGCGGCACCACCGGCCGAGGGTTTTACCAAATGATGGACGGGGTCGAGGTCGGCCGGGTAAATGTGGCCGCCCGTGGCTGCGGCGTCGCACAGCGTGCGTTCGAGCTGGGGGTTTCCTATGCCCAGCAGCGTCACACCTTCGGAAAGCCGATCGCACAGCACCAGGCGATCCAGTTCAAGCTGGCCGAAATGGCCACCAAGGTCGAGGCCGCCCATGCAATGATGGTGAATGCAGCGCGCAAAAAGGACTCCGGTGAACGAAATGACCTGGAGGCAGGGATGGCGAAGTACCTCGCCTCCGAATACTGCAAGGAAGTCGTCGAGGACGCCTTCCGGATCCACGGCGGTTACGGCTTCTCCAAGGAGTACGAAATCGAGCGCCTCTACCGGGAGGCACCGATGCTGCTGATCGGTGAAGGTACCGCCGAGATCCAGAAAATGATCATTGGGCGCCGACTCCTTGAGGAGTACCGGTTCCAGGGTTGATTGCCCCTTTCAAGGCGATTTGGCCGCGAAGAAGATCACACCCTGTCACCCTCAGGTGGTGCCTTCAAGCCGTCCGACTCGGCTGCTGGCTTGCCCAGTTGCGGCCCGCAACCGCTAACATCGCCGGAAAAGCCGCCGTCCCCCGTTGCCAGCGCGGCATCATCCGCTACGAAGGTCATCCATGCCCGACAGCCAAACCTCTGCACCGCGCGGCGGAGTCCGCCTTGCGCGTGGAGCTTCGCCGTGGCTCCTCCCGACCGTCGCCACCGCGGCGCTCAGTCTCGCCCGGGCCCGCAGGTCCGGACGCTGGGCCGCGGTGGCCGTGCCCACCACCGCGCTCGCGGCGGGCATGCTGTGGTTCTTCCGCGACCCCGAGCGCGAGATCACTCAGGGCCGGGTCATTTCGCCGGCCGACGGCGTGGTGCAGAGCATCATGCCCTGGAAGGACGGACGCACCCGCGTCGCGATCTTCATGAGCCCGTTGAACGTGCATGTCAACCGTGCGCCCCTGGCCGGCACAGTGGCCTCGGTCGAGCACGTCCCCGGCGGGTTCGTCCCGGCGTTCAACAAGGAGAGCGAGAACAACGAGCGCGTTGTCTGGCACTTCGACACCGAACTCGGTGACATCGAGATGGTGCAGATCGCGGGTGCGGTCGCCCGTCGCATCGTCCCCTACATCCCGCAGGGAACGAAGGTCGAGCAGGGCGAGCGCATCGGACTGATCCGATTCGGCTCCCGGGTCGACATCTACCTGCCGGAAGGTGTCGAAGTGGCGGTCGAGGTCGGTCAGGCCACCACCGCGGGGGTGACTCGAATTGACCGTGATTGATCCTGATACACAGACCTCGTGGGTGCCCGAGGCGGAGTCCGGGGAGGAAGCCGGCGAGGACATGCCGCTCTCTCTGCGGCTGTCGATAGCGGACACCCTCACACTCGGCAACGCCACGTGCGGCTTCATGGCGGTGTACTTCACCACCACCGGAATCCTGATCCCGCACCTCACGGGCAGCGACGAGAGCGGCATGGCCCGGCACTCCGCGGCCACCGCCGTGATCCTCATGCTCCTGGCCGCCGTGTTCGACCTCTTCGACGGACTCGTGGCGCGCAAGCTGCGCTCCTCGCCGATGGGAGCCGAGCTGGACAACCTCTCGGACCTGATCAGCTTCGGGCTCGCCCCGGCGTACTTCGTCCTCGTGTACGGCATGGTCGCCGACGACGCCCACCAGCGGGTGTCGGCGCTGGCGGCGATCGTGGTGCTGCTGGCGGTGGTGCTCAGACTTGCCAGATTCTCCTGCGTGACGATGAAGGACGGCATGTTCCAGGGCATGCCGAGCCCCTTCGGAGCGCTCACGGTCATCTCGATCGTGCTGCTGGAGCTGCCCTTCGTGCCGACGCTCCTCGCGATCGTCGGAGTGGCGTGGCTGATGGTCAGCCGGGTCGAGTACCCGAAGCCGCGGGGCGTCCTCGCGGTGGCGATGCTCAGCTGGATCGTGGCCGCGATGGGGCTCCTCGCCGCATGGGCGTTCGACGCCCCCGGTGGGCAGCTGCTCCTCCAGACCGGCTGTGCGCTCCAGGTGGTCCTCGGGGCGGTCATTCCGCTCTTCGCGACCGCGCGACGGGTCAACACCTTCCGCGGCAACCGGCGTGAGGCCCGTACGGCGCAGTTGCCGTAACAGCACAGAAGACGCGTCACAGGGCCCGGGTGCTCCCCAGCACCCGGGCTCTCCCGCGTGATGGGGCGGGCGGCCCGGTCGGCGGCGTCAGGTACGCGTCCCGGGACGGGCGGAGCCCGGCTCAGCCGGGGACGAGCACGGCGGCCCCGTTGACCCGGTCACCCGCCAGATCGGCGAGTGCCCGGTCGGCTCCGCTGAGCGGATAAGGGGTCACCGTGGCCCGGATGCCCACGCGCCCGGCCAGGGCGAGGAACGCGCGGCCGTCCTCGCGCGTGTTCGAGGTGACGCTGCGCAGCTGGCGTTCCTGGAACAGATGGCGTCGGTAGTTCAGCACGGGGATGTCCGACAGATGGATCCCGGCGATGGCCAGCGTGCCGGACCGGTCCAGTGCCTCCAACGCCACCGGCACCAGGTCACCGACGGGGGCGAACAGGATCGCCGAGTCCAGGGGCTCCGGCGGACGGTCGTAGGCACCGCCCGCCGACGCCGCACCGAGGTCCAGAGCGAGGGCGCGTGCCTGGGCCGAGCGGGTCAGCACATGAACGGTGGCGCCTTCGGCGAGAGCCACCTGGACCGTGAGGTGCGCCGAAGCGCCGAAGCCGTAGATACCGAGCCGTCCGCCCTCCGGCAGCGCGCTGCGCCGGAGCGAGCGGTAGCCGATGATTCCCGCACAGAGGAGAGGCGCGAGCCGGACGGCGTCCTGGTCCTCCGGCAGGCGGTAGGCGAACGCCTCCGGGACCAGCGCGGTGTCGGCGAAGCCCCCGTCCGCGTCCCATCCCGTATAGGTGGACCGCGGGCAGAGGTTCTCCCGGCCGCCCAGGCAGTACCGGCAGATCCCGCACGTCCCGCGCAGCCAGGCTCCCCCCACGCGGTCACCGGTGCGGAAGCCGCTGCCCCCGTCGCCGACGGCCGCAACCCGGCCGACGATCTCGTGACCGGGGACGGTGAAGGGCCGGTGCGGCGGGAGATCGCCCTCGGCCAGATGGAGATCCGTGCGGCAGACACCGCACGCCTCCACGTTCAGCAGCAGCTCACCGGGGCCGGGGGCCGGCATTTCGCGGTGCACGCGCGCCAAGGGCCCGGTGCCGATCGGACCGGGTGTCCGGACGGCCCAGCCGTTCTGCTCGGCCGGGGCGGACTCGGAGACAGCCACAGGTCCAGCGTGCGGCGACGGAGCCCGAGGGGCAACCAGCCCCGTCGCTCCCGTGTGAGCAAACCGGGCGGCTGAACACAGCGGGCGGCAGAGCGGACCGAACGGCTCCGCGCCCGGCCCCGGCATGATGCTTCGGCCGGTTCCACAGGTGGCTCCGCAGAAGCCGGCAGGAGGGCTAAGGTTTCAACAAGGGCGCATGACGGCGCCAAGGGGCGATATGCACCGCAACCGCAGCACACCGGACAACACCCAGGAACTCCTCATCACCCTGGGGCGTCTGGTCGACCAGGCGTTGGACAACATCAGGCTCCAGCGGGCCCGGGCGGAGCTGGGCAAAGCACTCCAGGAACACATGCTCCCGGCCGAACTGCCCGTCTTCCCGGGCCTGCGGATCTCGGCCCGGTACACGCCCTCTCAGGACGGCCTGGCGGTCGGCGGCGACTTCTACGACGCGTTCTCGATGAGGGACGGGGTGGCGGGGATCGCCATCGGCGATGTGCAGGGGCACGGCGTGGAGGCCGCCGCCTTCATGGGTGAGGCCCGTGCCAGCCTCCGAGCACTCGCCAGTGTCACGTGCGACCCCGGGAAGGTACTGGCCTCCGCCAACGATCTGCTCATCTCCCTGGGCTGCGACCTTTTCACGACCTGCTGTCTGCTGAGCATCGCCCCTGAGAGCGGTGAGCTCTGCGTCGCCCGCGCCGGGCACGTCCCGATCGTCTGGGGCACCGACGACGGCCACGCGGGCATCCTGCTCGACGTCGGCGGCGTTCCGCTCGGGATCATGGCAGGCCAGCTGTACCCCGTGACCCGTCGGCGGATGAAACGCCCCGGGTATCTGGTCCTGGTGACCGACGGGGTCGTGGAAGGCCCGACCTGCGCGATCGACGACGGACTGGCCGCGGTGTGCACGCTGGCCGGAACGGCGGACCGGGCCGACCCCTGCGAACTGGCCTCGCGCGTGATCCGGGTGGCGGACCTGACCGGACACGAGGACGACGCCGCCGTCCTCGTCGTCCGCTACGACGGCCCACGGCCGGACGGCGGCTGACGACGGCCGACGGCGGCGGCGGCCGACGGCAGGAACGCGGCCGGAGGCGGGGACGCGGGCCGTCTGCGTCATCAAACGGCGGGCTGACGGCAGGAACGCGGCCGGAGGCGGGACGCGGTCCGTCCGTCCGTGTCATCGGCGTGGTGTCGGCGTGCCTGTCCGGTCGGGACGCCCCGGCGTGGTGTCTGATGCTCTGGTGGTGGACAGCGCACAACTCCGGCAGCACGCGGCCACGGGCCTGACCATCCTCGCGGTGGCCGCCTGCTACTTCGCGACGGCCCGCCTGGGGCTGCTCCAGCAGCTGGTACGCGGCCAGGTCACACCACTGTGGCCACCCACCGGGATCGCGGTCGCGGCGCTGCTCGTGTTCGGTCTGCGGATCTGGCCCGGAATCGCGCTCGGTGCCCTCTCGGTCAACATCCTCATCGGGCCTTCCGTCCTGCCCGTGCTGATCATCGCGGCCGGCAACACCCTCGCCCCGGTCTGCTCCTTCCTGATGCTGCGCCGTGCCGGCTTCCACATCGACGTCGACCGCTTACAGGACGCGCTGGCGCTGGTCTTCCTCGGCGCGCTGAGCGGCATGCTCATCAGCGCGAGCGTGGGCGCCGGCGTCCTGGCCCTGGCGGGGACGCTCCCGCCCGGTGGGTTCTGGCCGACCTGGTCGGTCTGGTGGACGGGTGACGCCATGGGCGTCATGGTCGTCACACCCTTGCTGCTCGTCGTCCGGAGGTTCCGATGGCCGCACGGCATCGGCCCGGGAAGGTGGGCCGAGGCGGCCGCACTGGTGGCGTGCACGACGACCGTTTCCGTCCTGGCGACCGACACCTTCAACGCCTCCCTGCTCTTCCTCGCGTTCCCGTTCCTCATCTGGTCGGCCTTCCGCTTCGAGCGGGCGGGTGCCGCGTGCTGCGCCGTGGGCGTGTCCGTCTTCGCGATCCTCGCCGCCGGGCGAGGGACCGGTCCCTTCGCCCACCACGGTCTTCTCGCCAACATGATCACGCTCCAGGCGTTCAACGGAGCCGTCTCACTCACGGCTCTGATCCTCGCGGCGGTCGTCGCCGAGCGGAACCGCACCTACCAAGAAATCAAGCGGCTCTGCGTGCAACTCTCCGAGAAGGTGGCGGAGCGGGACACCTGAATCACTCCATCGGCCCTGCGACGGGTGCGCGGACCCGCGATCCGAAGCAGGCTGAGGATCGACGGCACCGCGACGAGGGCTACCGGACGCCGAAACTCGGGCGGCCGGGCGCCGTAAGAGGTGGAGCCATGCCCCATGTGTCTGCGAATGTCCACGTGTCCCGCCCCGCCGACGAGATCTTCTCGTTTCTCCGGGATCCGCGGAACCTGGCCGTGTGGTCATCGAGCATAGATCAGGTGATCGAGGGCCCGATGAGCACGGAGATCGGCGATGAGTACACCTGCAAGTTCCCGGGCAGACGACGGGTGCACCGCCTCACGTGCACCGCGAGCGCGCCCGTCGAGTACCTGGCCTTCCGGGGTGCGTGCATGTGGACCCCGCTGGGCCGGCACTCACCGGAACTCGAATTCCGGCTGAGCCCGAGCCGTAGCGGAACGCTGATCAACATGTCGGTCAAGCCCCATCTGGACGGCGGCATGATCATCCTTGCCCCGTTCGTGACGATGGCGTGGCGTCGTGACCTGCCGGTGGAGCTGCGGTGTCTGGCGGATCTGCTCACCGAGGGGGACAGTGCCGATGCGGACACGGACCCGAGCGACGGTCGGGGACCGGCACCCGTGGTGGAGTGACGCGGAGGGTCGGTGCGGGGTCGCGGCCCGGTTCCGCCGCGTGCCCGTGCCTGTGCGTCTGCGTCTGCGTCTGCCCTTGCCTCTACTTCTGCCGCTGCCCGGACTGTGCGGAACCGGGGCGCGGGCGTGACTCCCGGACGCCGGACGGGCCCGCCTCCGGGCCGGTCCGGTATACGGGAGTCACGCCCGCGGCGGACTACAGCAGGAAGTCGCGCGCGAGCGCCTCGGACGCCCGTTCCAGCAGGGGTCCTGCCTGGGCCATCGAGACCGCGGGGTCCGGTTCCAGGTCCGTGAGGGCGTACGCCCGGCTGATGCCCGCACCGGCCAGGGCCTCGGGCGGCAGGGCGAGGCGCCCGCAGACCGCGACGACCTCGACGCCCGCGGCGCGCGCCGCCGCGGCCACACCCGCCGGGGCCTTGCCGTGGAGAGTCTGCTCGTCGAGCGACCCCTCGCCGGTGATCACGAGGGTGGCGCGTGCCAGCGCGGGCGCGAAGCCGAGGACGTCGAGCATGACCTCGATGCCGGGACGGAACCGGGCGCCGAGGGCGACCAGCGCCCCGTAGCCGATGCCGCCCGCCGCACCCGCTCCCGGCAGACCGGCGTGGTCCCGGCCCAGGACGGACGCGTAGTGGGCGAGTGCCGCGTCGAGGATCGCAATGTCGTCCTCGGTCGCACCCTTCTGCCGCCCGTAGACCTCCGGCGCGCCCTTCGGGCCCGTCAACGGGTTGTCCACGTCGCTGGCGAGGATCAGGTCCACCTCGGCCATGCGCGGGTCGAGGCCGGAGAGGTCCGCCTCGGCCAGATCGGCGAGGCCACCGCCACCGGGGCCGACGGGCTTGCCGTCCGCGTCCAGGAAACGGGCGCCGAGTGCGGCCAGCATGCCCGCGCCGCCGTCCGTGGTCGCGCTGCCGCCGACGCCGAACACGATCGTCCGGGCGCCCGCGTCGAGTGCCGCGGCCAGCAGTTCGCCGGAGCCGTACGTCGTGGCCGTGAGCGGGGCGAACACTCCTGCGGGCAGGTGCTGGAGGCCCGACGCCTCGGCCATCTCCACCACCGCCGTGGTCCCGCGCAGCGCGTACGCCGCCGTCACCGGTTCCCCGAGCGGCCCCGCCACCCGGGCCTCCCGGCGCTCGAACCCGGCGGCCACCGCCGCCGCCACCGTGCCGTCACCGCCGTCCGCCACGGGCAAGGTCTCGACCCTCACCCCGGGAACGACGCGCCGCAGCCCGGTCGTCACCCGCTCCGCGACCTGTACCGCCGTGAGCGATCCCTTGAACTTGTCCGCCGCCACGAGCACGCGTGCGGTCTCCATCACTGCTCCGTCCGCCACCTTGATTCCCTTGCTTTCGAACAGGCAGTCGCGCCGCCCCCGACCCTATCCGCAGCACATACCCGCTGCCCAGAGCCGTGGTCGCACCTGCTCGGCCCCTATTACGCTGCCGACGTGACCACTACCGATTACGCCACCTACATCGCGGGACTCCCCCGGGTTCTCGCCGCCGCGGCCACCGTGTTCCGGGACGTCCACGGCCGTGTGCTGCTCGTCGAGCCCAACTACCGTGACGGCTGGGCCCTTCCCGGCGGAACGATCGAGTCGGACGAGGGTGAGAGCCCGCGTCAGGCCGCACGGCGCGAGACGGTCGAGGAGATCGGTCTCGACCTGGAGCCGGGACGGATGCTCGCGATCGACTGGGCGCGCGGCCCCGGGCGGCCACCGATCGCCGCGTACCTGTACGACGGCGGCGTGCTGGACGAGTCGGATCTGAAAGCCATCCGGCTCCAGGAGGAGGAGCTGCTGTCCTGGCGCCTGGTCGAGCGCGAGGATCTTGACCGCTACCTGCTCGGCGGTCTCGCGCGGCGCCTGAAGGCGGCGCTGGATGTGCTCGATTCCGGTGGCGGAGCGGCGGAGTTGGAGGACGGCAGCCCGGTGACGCGCTGACCCCCGGCCCCGAGACGCCGGAGCAGACGGCCCGGGTCGTGCTGAGTTCCTGGACGGGCCGGTCCGCGGCACCGTTCGGCCCTGTGGGTCCTCGGGCCCGACGTCCCTCGCGCGTCCTCCTGCCGGAGATGCGGTTGCCGCGCGCGCCGCGGTCGCACGGGGAAGCCGGTCGCGCACGGGGAAATGACCTCGCGGGAGGCTGCCGGCGCTGCGTACGCTCGCGTCATGACTCTCGTCGCGATCCTCAGCGGCGCCGGTATCTCCACCGACTCCGGCATCCCCGACTACCGCGGTCCCCAAGGGCTTTGGCGCAAGGACCCGGAGGCCGAGAAGCTGGTCACGTACGACTTCTACATGTCCGATCCGGAGATTCGCCGCCGTTCCTGGCAGATGCGCCGCACCAGCGCGACCTGGGGCGCGGAGCCCAACGCGGCCCACCGTGCGGTGGCGGAGCTGGAGCGGTCGGGCGCCCCGGTGCGGGTGATCACGCAGAACGTCGACGGTCTGCATCAGCTCGCCGGTCTGCCCGCCCGCAAGGTCCTCGAACTCCACGGGACCGCGCGTGAGACGGTCTGCACCCGCTGCCGTGCCCGCGCCCCGATGGCCGAGGCACTGGCCCGTGTGGAGGCGGGTGAGGCCGATCCTGCCTGCCCGGACTGCGGCGGCATCCTGAAATCGGCCACGATCATGTTCGGCGAGCGGCTCGATCCGGTGGTGCTGGGCGAAGCGATGGCGATCGCCAAGGCGTGCGAGGTCTTCATCGCGGTCGGTACGACGCTGCAGGTGCAGCCCGCCGCCTCACTGGCCGGGATCGCGGTGGACCACGGGGCGCGGCTGATCGTGGTGAACGCGGAGCCCACGCCGTACGACGAACTGGCCGAGGAGACCATCCGCGAGCCCATCGGCACGGCGCTTCCCGCACTGCTGAAGCGGCTGTCCGCACCCCCGGACACGGGCTCCTTCGGAGCGGACTCCCGGGGCTGAGCGCTCGGTGTCCGCGCTGTCGGCCGGAATCCGCCCGCCCCTCCCCGGCCCGACGGTGATCGGGCCGGGACGTGTCGGAGGCCCCCGCCGTGTACGGAGGCACGGGTGACGCAGGGGGACGCGAAGTCCGGGAGACACCGTGGCGGCCCTGCCTGGCCGTCACGGCAGAAGGTGGGGCGGGCCGTCAGGCCAGGATCGGGATGAGTCCCAGGCCGAAGACGACGTAGAAGAGGGCTGCCACGGCCAGCCGCCCGGGGGTGAGCTTGTGGGCGCGCATCGTGATCAGGAGGTAGACGATCGCAGCCATGGTGATCAGCCCGGCCCAGATCAGTGCGCCGTCGAACTTCCAGCTGGTGAACAGCAACCCCAGGCCGCTGGGAACGGTCGCCTGGATCATCATGGCGCCGGAGATGTTCGCCAGGGCGAGCTTGGTCTTGCCCTGGCGGACCCAGATGATCGCGTTCATGATCTCGGGCAGCTCCGTCGCGATCGGCGAAAGGAGCAGCGCGGTGACCGCGGCCGAGAGGCCGAGCATCGGGCCGATCGCGTCGAGCTGCTTCACGAACAGCTGGGACGCGAAGAAGATCACGACCAACGTGGCCAGCGTCTGGACCACCACCGCCCAGGTGGCCGGGGCGGCGGCCTTGGGCTGGAGCTTCAGCGGCTCCAGCTCCTCGTCCTCCCCGCCGTCGTCACCGCTGCGGATCTCGCGCCAGAAGTAGACGGCGTAGGCGCCGAAGAACAGCAGGCCGAGGGCGGGCTTGAAGGCGAAGGCGACCAGGCCGAGAGCGACCTTGACGATGAAGATCGGCAGGAACCACTTCTGGTCCTTCGCGAGCCGCTTCATGTCCTTCTCATCACCCAGCGCCTCAACCCCGTCGGGCCCACTGACCGGCATGCCGGTCGTGGCCAGGACCAGGGCACGCTCCTTGCGGCGCTTGAGGAGCAGCATCCCGCCGGTCACGCCGTAGGCGACCGTGGCCAGCGCCAGCGGTCCGCCCATCGCCGCGCCGACACCGATGTTCTTGGCCTCCTCGGTGGCGCCCGTGGTGACCGCGACCAGCGTCACCACCGACTCGGGCAGCGCCGTCCCGAACGCGGCCAGGATCGTGCCGACCGCCATCTTCCCGACGTTGAGGCGCTCGCCCAGCCATTCCACCGCGTTGACGAACCACTCGCACGAGAGATAGATCGCCACCGCACACACGATGAGCAAAACAAAATGGATCACACTGACCGCCCGGCTTTCCCGCACCGCGGGATCCTGGGCGATACGCGGTTGGAGTCCCGGCGTACGACCTCGGCCCCGCGACGTACGTACATCGTCGACAAAGAGCCGAAGGTCTCGCCCACCCGGCAGACTCTGCACAGGCCCGGCCACCGGGAGTCACAAGGACTCCAGCATGTCGACGACCGGTTTGCGGGGCTACTCCCCTTCGCAGCCGCCCACTGTACAACGAACAGTCCTTCAACCAGCGGGGAGAGGGGGCCGTGCGGCGGCTCCCAGCCGGGTTCGTGATAGCCGCTCGGCAAACCGACGGTACGCGACAGCACAAAACCGGCGCAGACGATCGAACAGCTGCACTACCCCGTCGGCCGGTGGGGTAGTGTGGGTGGCTGCGAAGGGGAGTAGCCCCGCAAACCGGTCGTCGACACACTGGAGCCTTCGGGTTCCCGGTGGCCGGGCCCGTAGATCCTTACGGGCGGGCGAGACCTTCGGTCAGGTATGACACGCCCGCGCATCGTGGGCGCTGACGTCGTGCCGGGCCGAGTGGTCCTCCGAGAAGCCCGAGTGGCACTTCGCGAAGGCCCCGGGGCCCGGCTCCTACAGAAAGCCACCCGGAATGCACCTCGACCCCCTGGCGATTCTCACCGCCTTCGGGCTGATCTTCCTCGCGGAACTTCCCGACAAGACGATGTTCGCGTCGCTCGCCATGGGCACCCGCATGCGACCGTTGTACGTCTGGTTCGGTACGTCGTCCGCGTTTGTCGTGCACGTCGCCATCGCCGTCGGAGCCGGCGGTCTGATCTCGCTGCTTCCCGACTGGATCGTCAAGCTCGTCTCGGCTTCCCTGTTCGCGTTCGGAGCGTTCATGCTGCTGCGCAACGGCGGCGGCGATGACGAGGAGGACGGTTCCAGCAAGACGGTGACCGGTTTCTGGCCGGTGTACTCGACCGCGTTCATGGCCGTCTTCATCAGCGAGTGGGGCGATCTCACCCAGATCACCACGGCCAATCTGGCCGCGAGCAACGGCACGTGGTCCACGGCCATCGGATCCGCTGCGGCGCTGATGTCCGTCTCGGCGCTGGCCCTGCTCGCGGGGCAGTTCATCGCCAAGCGGGTGCCGCTCAAGACGGTTCAGCGGATCGGCGGGATCTGCATGCTGGGGCTGGCGATCTGGACCGTGGTGGAGATCTTCACCGGCTGACGCCTGCGCCGGAACAGCACCGCGCAGGCCCTTCGTGCGGGGTGTCCGGACGGGCTCGGGACTCGGCGTCCCGGGCCCGTCCTCGCGTTTCCGCACGTGGACGGCCTCAGAAGAGTGCCGGGGTGGCGTCCTGCGTACCGTTCTCGAAGGCCAGCAGCCGCTGCTTCCGGTCGAGTCCGCCGCCGTAGCCGGTGAGGCTGCCGGAAGCGCCGATGACACGGTGGCAGGGCACGATGATGCCCACCGGATTCTTGCCGTTGGCGAGGCCCACCGCGCGTGAGGCGCCCGGCTTGCCGAGGAACTCGGCCAACTCGCCGTACGAGCGGGTCTCGCCGTACGGAATCCGTTGGAGCTGCGCCCAGACGCTGCGCTGGAACGGGGTGCCCTCCAGACGCAGCGGCAGGTCGAACACGTGCAGCTCACCGGCGAAGTAGGCATCGAGCTGGCGCATCGCCTCGGCGAAGGGGCGCGGGTCGGGCTCGCCGAAGGTCTCCTCCGGCGGCCGGTGCCGCTGGCCCTCCATGTAGAGACCGGAGAGGACGCCGTCGGTGGCGACGAGCGTGAGCGGACCGTACGGGCTGTCGGCGACCGTGTGCCGCCGGGCCGTCTCACGTGCGGGCGTGGCGATCATGACTGAGTCTCCCAGGGCTTTCATGCGGGCAGGTGGTTGATGGGGTGGTCGTCCACGGTCCAGAGGTACTGGACCGCGTAGGCCCGCCAGGGCCGCCAGGACGCCGCGCGGCCGGTGAGCGCCGCGGGAGTCGACGGGAGGCCGAGCTGTTCGGCCGCGCGCCGGATGCCGAGGTCGGTGGGGAGGAAGGCGTCCGGATCGCCGAGCGCCCTCATCGCGATCACCTCGACGGTCCAGGGACCGAAGCCGGGAAGTGCGGCCAGTTCGGCCCGCGCCTTCTCCCAGTCGGTGTCGGTGCCGAGCCGCAGTGTGCCGTCGGCGAGTGCGCCGACGAGTGTGGTGAGGGTGGTGCGGCGGCTGCGTGGCAGGGCGAGCTGTTCGGGGTCGAGCCCGGCAAGGGCCTCGGGCGTCGGGAAGAGGTGGGTGAGGCCGCCCTCCGGGTCGTCGACGGGGAGGCCGTGGGCGGTGACCAGACGGGCCGCGTGGGTGCGCGCGGCCGCGGTGGAGACCTGCTGGCCGAGCACGGCCCGGATGGCGAATTCCGCTCCGTCGACGGTGCGTGGCACCCGTCGGCCCGGCGCTTGGCCGACCAGGGGGGCGAGCAGCGGATCGGTGCGCAGTTGGGCGTCGACGGCCACGGGGTCGGCGTCCAGGTCGAGCAGCCACCGGCAGCGGCTGATCGCGAGGGTGAGGTCGCGCGGATCGGTGAGGGAGAGCCGGCAGGCGATGTGGTCGGGGCGCGGGGTGAGCGCGACGATGCCGTGTCCGTAGCGGAGGGTGAGCGTGCGCCGGTAGGCGCCGTCGCGCCATTCCTCGACGCCCGGCACGGCGGTCGCGGCGAGGTGGCCGAAGAGGTTGGTGGGGTTGAGCGGGGCGCGGTACGGCAGGCGCAGCGCCATCACGCCCGGAGTGGGCGACGGTGCGACGGACCGGGCGGCGCGGCTGCGCAGCTCTCCCGGGGCGAGGGCGAAGACCTCGCGGACGGTGTCGTTGAAGGTGCGGATCGAGGAGAACCCGGCGGCGAACGCGACCTCGGCCATGGGGAGTGCGGTCGTCTCGATGAGCAGCCGCGCGGTCTGGGCGCGCTGTGCCCGGGCCAGGGCGAGCGGCCCGGCGCCCAGCTCGGCGAGCAGTTGGCGCTCGATCTGCCGTGCGGAGTAGCCCAGCCGGGCCGCGAGACCGGGGACGCCTTCGCGGTCGACGACGCCGTCCTGGATGAGCCGCATCGCACGGGCGACGGAGTCGGCACGGGCGTTCCACTCGGGGGATCCGGGGCTGGTGTCGGGGCGGCAGCGCTTGCAGGCGCGGAATCCGGCCTGCTGGCAGGCGGCGGCGCTGGGGTAGAAGGTCATGTTCTCGACCTTGGGCGGCACGACGGGGCAGCTGGGGCGGCAGTAGATCCGGGTGGTCAGGACCGCCGTGAAGAACCAGCCGTCGAAGCGGGCGTCCTTGGACTGGACGGCCCGTACGCAGCGCTCGGTGTCGGTGTGCATGGCTCCAGCATCGGCCACGGAACGGGTGAGAGCTGGCGAAAATCCGACATCGGCCTCGCGCGGCCAGGGCCTCTTCCGTTGGCTCTTCGGTGCCGGGCTGGGCGAGCGGGCCGGTGATGGATCTTGAGCAGAATGATCAAAAGAGCGATCAATGAGCATTAGCGACGCCCTTCTGGCTCCTTCCGGGCGCCCGGCCCTAACGTTCCGGTCGCCCTCGCAGGGCAGGCAACCGGGTACGGGGCGTTCCCTCCCGGAGGCCCTTCGGACCCACATCCGGGAGACCAACGATGAAGCGTACGGCTCGCGCAGCAACCGCCCTGGCCGTCACCGTCGCACTCGCGGCGGCCGGTACCGTCACCAGTCTCGCCAGCACCGACAACAACGCCGACAACCTGACGACCTGGGCCGTCGCACCGCAGAAGAAGGTGGTTCCGCAGACCCCCGAGCAGGACGAGTACAACAAGACGCACGGCCGCCCTCTCCCCTCTCCGGAGCTGCTCCAGCCTGCGCTCGACGCCGGCCTGGGGACGTACCGGGCCCGGCCGAAGAACTCGTTGCGCGGCGACTACGAGTGCGGCGCCTCGGACGTGCTCGCCGATCTCTCCCAAAAGTGGATCAAGGAATTCGAGAAGAAGTACCCCAAGGTCCACATCAGTGTGAATCCGCCCTACGCCGGAAGTCTGGGCGCTCTTGAACTGATCAAGGGCAATCTCGACTGCGTCTTCGTCTCGCGGGAGCTGAAGCCGACCGACATCGATGGCTTCCACGACGCTTTCGGCTACGACCCGCTCAGCATCCCGATATCCGGCGGAAGCTACCGGCACTTCGGCTTCCTGGACTCCGTCGGATTCATGGTCAACAAGAACAACCCGGTGGACAAGCTCTCCCTCGACCAGCTCGACGCCGTACTGTCCACCACCCACAACCGCGGGGGCAAGGCAGCCACCACCTGGGGCGATCTGGGCGCGACGGGCGACTGGGCCGACAAGCCGGTCCACATCGTGGGCCTTCAGCCGTGGAACGGCTTCGAGGAGTTCGTCCGCCAGCGGGTGCTCGACCACAACGGCAAGCGCGGCGAGTGGCGCCCGGGTGCGGCGGACGGCAGCACTCCCGCCGATCCCGCGGTGCACTGGGAGAAGACGGTCTTCAACCTCTCCAAGGCCGTCTCCGAAGACCCCTACGCCCTCGGGTACACGGGGATGGCCTACGTCGACTCGGCGGTCAAGGTCATCTCGCTCAGCGACCACGTCGGCGACCCGGCCTACGCGCCCACGTACGAGAACGTCGCCTCGGCCGCGTACCCGCTGAGCCGGGTCACCTACTTCAACGTCAACAAGCAGCCGGGGAAGCAGTTGGACCCGGTCATGGAGGAACTGATCCGGTTCGTCCTCAGCAAGCAGGGCCAGCAGGTGGTTTCGGATCAGCAGACCTTCCTGCCCCTGCGCTCCGGACAGACCCGCGACAGCCTCGACGCGCTCGACACCGCCCCCTGATCCCGCCCGGCCGTGGCCACCGCCCGGCCCGGTACGCATGACACAGCGCCAGAGCCCCGGTGAGCCGATTCGGTCACCGGGGCCGTGTCATGTCGCACCGTCACGTCATGTCGTACCTTCACGCGGCGAGCCCCGGCACAGCCGCGGGCGACGCCGAGAAGGAGGCCGAAGAACCGCCTCCTCCGGGCCGGGCAACGACTGTCCGCATCCCTCCCCGGCAGAGCACGGCCCACCGCCGCCGCTCCCGCCGGGGAGCGCGGCCGACCGCCGCCGCTCCCGCCCGGGAGCACGACCGTGTCCGCCACCACTCGCCAACGGCTCGTTCACCAGGAGGACTTGGTGACCCCGGGCAGAAATCCGGCATGCGCCTGCTCACGCACCCGGACGCGGGAGAGGCCGAACTTCCGCAGGTGCCCGCGCGGCCGTCCGTCCACGCTGTCCCTGTTGCGCACCCTGGTGGCACTGGCATCGCGCGGCTGACGCCGCAACTCGTCCACGGCGGCGCGGCGTTCGGCGTCCGTGGCGGACGGCCGACGGATGGTCTCCTTCAACTCGGCGCGGCGCGCGGCGTATCGGGCGACGATCGCCCGGCGCCTGTCGTTCTTCGCGATCTTGCTCTTCCTGGCCATCAGACCTTCCCTCCCCTGGCGCGGATGCGGGCGACGGCCGCCTCGATCCCGATGCTGTCGACGGTCTTGATCGCCCTGGCGCTGAGGGTCAGCCGGACGCTCCGGCCCTCGCTCGGCAACCAGTACCTCTTGCGCTGGATGTTGGGGTCGAAGCGGCGCGAGGTGCGCCGGTGCGAGTGGGAGATGTGGTTGCCGAAGCCCGGTCGGGCGCCGGTCAGTTGGCAGTGGGCGGACATGGAGTCACCTGTCTCGACTTGTTGAAAATGGAAATCATTGCCATATAGTAGCGCCCATGGCACGCAACGAACTACGCCCGGTCGTCAAACTCCGCTCCTCCGCGGGGACCGGCCACACGTACGTCACCCGCAAGAACCGCCGGAACGACCCCGAGCGCATGGTCCTGCGCAAGTACGACCCGGTCGTCCGCAAGCACGTCGACTTCCGTGAAGAACGCTGACCGCTCCCCCGCCAGATCCAGAAGGACACCGTCATGAAGCCTGGAATCCACCCCGCGTACGGCCCCGTCGTCTTCCGCGACAAGGCCGCCGGCTCCGCCTTCCTCACCCGTTCCACCGCGACCAGCGACAGGACGGTCGAGTGGGAGGACGGACACACCTACCCCGTCGTCGATGTCGAGATCTCCTCCGCGAGCCACCCGTTCTACACAGGCACCGCACGCGTGCTGGACACCGCCGGACGTGTCGAGCGGTTCGAGCGCCGCTACGGCCGGCGCGGGGCGAAGTGATGCGGGACCGGGCCCGGCTGCCCGTCGTGATCGTCGGCGGACTCCACTCCGACGCCCGCGAGGAGGTCGTGGACCGGCTGCTGCACGCGGTCCCCGGCAGCGTCGCTCTCCACCACGATCTGGCCTCCGCAGCCGACGGCACCGTGCGGCGCCTCGTACGCGACGCGTCGGGCGAACTGTCGTGCGGCGTCGCACCGCTCGTCAACGACTGTGCCTGCTGCGCGCTGCGCGAGGACCTGGTACCCGAGCTGGAACGCCTGGCCGCCGACGGTTCCACCCGGCTGGCCGTCGTCGAGCTGTGGGACTCCGTCGAGCCGAGGTCGATGGCCGAGGTCGTCGTCGCACACGGCGGCCACGTACTCGACCTCACGAATGTGATGACCGCGGTCGACCCCGCGCTCGTACTGCCGTGTCTCGCGAACGGCGACGACCTGGCCGAGGCGGGTCTCGCGGCGGCCGCCACGGACCGGCGAACCGTGGGAGACACCTGGGCGAGACAGCTGGAGTACGCACCCGTGCTCGCGCTGGTCGACAGCAAAGAGGCCGACGAGGAGGACCGCGCGCTGCTCACCCAGCTCCACCCGACCGCGCTTCAGGTGTCCGCCGGTTCGGACGAACTCGGCCGACTGGCCTTCGCCGGCTTCGACGTGGAAGCGGCGGCTGCCGCCCAGCACCCCGCCTGCGCCCTGCTGCCGCAGGAGGCGGAAGCGGCGGGGGTCGCCACGCTCGTCTGGCACCGCCGCCGCCCCTTCCATCCCGAACGGCTCTACCGGGCGCTGGAAGACCTGTGCTGCGCCGCCGCGCGCAGCCGTGGCCGGTTCTGGCTGGCCGACCGCCCCGACACCCTTCTGGCCTGGGACGCCGCCGGTGGTGCGCTCTGCGTGGAGGGAGCGGGCCCGTGGCTGGCTTCCCTTCCGGACGCGGCCTGGGACATGGTGCCTCCCCTGCGCAGGGTGGCCGCCTCGCTCGACTGGCATCCCGAGCACGGCGACCGCTGCCAGCACCTCGTCTTCACCTCACCCGGCCTCGATCGGGAACGGCTGACCGCGCTCCTCGATTCCTGTCTGCTCACCGATGCCGAGTACGCCGCGGGGCCGGAGGCGTGGAAACAGCTCCCTGCCCCCTTCGACTCCCTGCTCGACCCTGTCTCCTGACCACCGTTCCGTCCGGACGCGGCTGCGCGGCCGATCAGACCTCCGGGCCCTCATCCAAGGAATGCGCATGGCGCGACATACCGATCCGCGGCGGACTGCCACGTCCCGCCCCAATCCGCTGGACGCGGCCGGCATCACCCGTATCGACTACAAGGACACCGATCTGCTGCGGAAGTTCATCTCCGACCGCGGCAAGATCCGCAGTCGACGTGTGACTCGGGTCACCGCTCGGCAGCAGCGACAGCTCGCCCGAGCGATCAGGACCGCCCGCGAGATGGCGCTGTTGCCTTACGCGCTGAGGTGAACAGCCCAGAGGTGAACAGCCCAGAGGTGAACAGCACAGAGGTCAACACCGCACAGGTCAACAGCCCAGAGGTCAACACCGCACAGGTGGAATGCGGGCTGTTCCTCCGGGCAGCTTCGAGGCCGCCGGCGAGAGGCGGCCGGACAGGGGCGGCCGGACAGGGGCGATCGCACGGTGCGGCCGTGTCGATCCCCTCTGCCCGGTGCGGGCGGACGATCAGACCTCGTCCCGGGCCATGGCGATCAGCCGGTCCAGCACGGCGGCGTCGGCACGCACGCCGTCGTGGGCATAGGCATCGGTCACCCAGGTCCGCAGCCCGCGGACCGCGTCGGCGGTGATGAGCGCCTGCTCGCGGTCCACGTACATGTCGTCGTGGTAGACCGCGGCGACGACGGGGACCTCGTTGGCGGCGAGCCGGTCCAGGTCGTAGAGGGGCGGCCAGTCGGTGCGGGCGGCGAGGGCCTCGGCGGCACCGCGCAGCGGGACGAGCGCGGGGTCCTCCTCGAACTGCCAGGGGTAGACCATCTCGCCGGTGAACCGGAGCGGGAGCCCCGCGCCTGCGTCGAAGGCGGGGAACTCCTGCCGGATGCGATGGGCGGACCAGTCGGTGGGGCGGCCGCCCTGCGCGTAGATCGGCTCGTGGAGTGCGGCGTACAGGGGGCGTTCGGCGAAGGAGACGGCGGCCTCGACACCGCGCAGGAAGGTGTCGGTGAGCTCCGGGCCGTGGGCGCCTTCGGTGAAGGCGGTCTCCAGCAGGTAGTGGAGCGAGTCGAACTTCGCCGAGGTGCCGAAGGTGATGCCGACGGTCTGGAAGCGACGGACGGTGAGGCGTTCGCCGGTCGGCATGCGGACGTCGTGCGCGGCGAGGTGTGCGGCGACGGCGTCGGCGAGCCGCTGGTCGCCGGGGTAGCGGGCGAAGTAGCGCTCGTTGTGGGCGAGGGTACGGGCGTAGGCGGCCCGGTACACGTCGTCGGCGTGCCCGGTGAGGGTCGGCAGCCCGCCGGTGATGTACGCCTGGTCGAGTCCCTCGGGGGCGAGGCTGAGGTAGGTGAGGGTGGAGAAGCCGCCGAAGCTCTGGCCGAGGACGCTCCAGGGCCGGTCGCCCTGGAGGCGGCGACGCAGCAGTTCGGCGTCGCGGACGATCGAGTCGGCGCGGAAGTGTGCGAGATACCCGGCGGCGGCCTCGAAGTCCGTGCCGAACCGGGCCAGGGTGACGCGGTCGGCCGGCGTGGAACGGCCGGTTCCGCGCTGGTCCAGCAGGACGACGCGATAGTCGGTGAGAGCACGGCGCAGCCAGGCGCCCGCCGCGTTGGGACGCTCCGCACGGCCGCCGGGGCCGCCCTGGAGCCAGAGCAGCCGGGGCAGGTCCTCGTGCTCACGGCCCGCTGCGACCACTTCACGGGCGAACAGTCCGATGGTGGGGCCGTCGGGGGTGTGGTGGTCGAGCGGCACGTCGAGGGTGTGGTCGGTGCAGACCAGGCCGCCGTGGCGGTAGGAGACGGGGGCGGGCGTGGACATGGGCGTTCCTTTCGCGTGGCAGAACGGTTTCACGGACGACGGCCGGGCCCGCACCGGGGTGGTGCGGGCCCGGCCGTGCGGGGCTCAGTAGCCTGCGACGCCGAGGTCGCGGCAGATCTCCACGAGCTCCGGGTGCACGTAGCGCCCGTTCTCCTCGATGGCGACGCCGTCCAGGTAGATGGACGGGCCGAGGACGCTGCCGTCGGTGTGCGCGGCGGCCACCCACGGTTCGCCGCCGATCCAGGCGCCCTTGGTGCCGATGCCCAGCTCGACGCAGCCGAAGACCCGCTCGTCCTCGACGATCCGGCCGGTCGGGGCGAGTACGCCCGGGTTGAAGCCGAGCGACCAGTGGGCGACGCGGAACATGTTCGGGTCGTCGAAGGACTCCATCCAGCGACGGAAGGTGTCCGCGTCGGCGCCCCCCTCGATCTTGGTGACGACGCCCTTCTCGACGGTGCAGCGGACCGGGGAGCGGAGCAGGCCGATCTCGTCCGGCGGCCACAGGGCGCCGTCGAAGACCAGAACACCGTCCTGGGTCTCTTCGAGCGGGTTCCAGGAGATCTGGCCGGAGAGCATGACGGTCTCGCCGGGCTTCTCGGCGGGCTTGCCGCGCAGGTTGATCGGCCGGTCGCCGTTGCGGCCGACCAGGTCGGTGCCGTTGGCGGAGGTGATACGGACCTCGTCGGCGGCCTCCAGAAGGGCGACGAGGGCCTTGCCGAGGCGGATGACGCCCTGGAAGTCGGGGCGTCCCACCGTGGCGACCAGCATCTGGACGTCCATCGCGGTGAGGTTGGTGTAACGGCATCCGTTGGCCATGGCGGCGCGGAAGGCGTCGGAGTGCATCAGGTACGAGACGGCGAACTCGATCCACACGTCGGCGTCGGCGATGGCACCGGCCACCGGCCTGGGCGGCTCCATGGAGGCGCCGGGCAGCGTCTCGTACCAGACGATGACGGGGTGCGCACCGGCGGCGGCAACGGCCTGCGCGGTGGCCTCGATGACCCGGCGGTCGCTGCTGGTGTCGCCGGTGAGGACGACGTGCTCGCCGCGCTTGACGAGCATGACCTCCTCGACGAGCTTGCGGGCGGCCAGGGCGAGTTCGAAGCTGAGGTACTCGGGGCGCGGTTCGAGCCTGCTGTACATGTCCATGGAGGGTTCTCCTTGCCGTGCGGGTGGTGCTGGGTGGTGCGGAGGGTGGTTTCAGGGGGAGGGGGCTGCGGTCAGGTCTTGAGGATCTGGGCGGAGTCGCCGAGCGCACCGCCCGCGACCAGTCCGGCGCCGACCAGGTTGAGCTCCTCGTCGGCGGCGGGGCCGCGCAGCTTGCGGTAGACGACCCGGACGAGGAGGGCGCCGAGGACCAGCCAGCAGGCCTTCGGGCTGAGGATGAGCAGACCGGTGGCGAGCATCACGCCCAACTGTCGGCGGGTGCCGCCGAGCAGCTGGATGACGGCGCCGGGGATCGCCCAGAGCAGCATGGTGCGCACCGCGTCCGGGTCGCTGAGCCCGCTCTTGATGGTGTCGGCGTACACCTTGGCGACGGGCGGGATGAGGCCCTGCCCGAAGTAGGAGCGCCAGGCCAGGGCGACGACGACCAGGGCGACGCCGAATCCGATGAGGGCGGCCAGGAACTGCTGGCGACGGCCTTCGCGCTCGTACGGATCCCAGGGGCGGTGGTCGCGGCGCAGCAGCCAGCCGGCCTTGAGGTCGTAGCCCATGTCGGCGAAGGCGGGGCCGGTGGCGGAGACGTATCCCACCAGGAGGGCGAGCGGTACGGAGGGGATTCCTATGGCCAGGCCGAGAATCAGGAAGATCAGGGTGACGGCGAAGGACGGGAACCAGCCGGACTGCATGGCGGCGAGGCCGACGATCAGTTCGTGGACCAGGGCGGCGAACGCGGCGAACAGGACCCATCCGACGATGCCGAGCGGGCTCATGTCGCCGATCAGCCCGCCGAGCACGGCGAGGATCGCGGCGCCCGCGGTGAACAGCACGTAGCCGCGGATGAGGGAGAGCCGCAGGGCGCGCTCGTCGACGGTGTACTCGGTGGTCGGGTCCGGAGCCGCCTGGGCCGGTGCGCTGGGCGCTGCCTCGGCGGCCGCCTGCCGCTTGCGTTCGCGACGGCCGAGCAGGAGATGCACGGCCTGGCCGAGGGCCACGATTCCGGCGCCCACCATGACGCCGTGCGGAATGTATCCGGCACCGAGGTCGGTGTCGAAGAAGTCGGGGCTGTACTGGCGCAGCATCAGACCGACGCCGAACATCGCCAGCGCCCAGACGTTGCCCAGGAAGGCGATTCCGGCCGCGGAGAGCGGCAGGCTGAAGAGGGTTCCGGCGAGGCCGACGGCCGTACCGCCGGCGAGGATGAGAGCGCGACGTCCGCCCTGGTCACCGGCCTTGATCGTCTCGGCGGCGGCCGTTCCGGGCGGCCAGGCCGCGTCGGCGGGCAGCAGCCGGGATCCGAAGGCCCGATAGAGCACCCAGGCGTCCACGACCAGGCCGATGAACGCTCCCGCGAGCATCGGCCAGACGAGGTCCTCACGTCCGAAGACGTAGGGCACGGCGACGGAGGTCAGGAGCGCGTTCGCGGAGGCGAAGGTGGCGGCGGAGATCGCGCTCTGGGCGAGGTTCTGCCGGTGGACGGAGCGCATCCGGCGGAGGAAGCCCAGTGGGATGCGGCCGATCAGCATGGCGACGAGAGCGCCGACCACGGACGTGTTGGCGGAGATGCCGAGCTTGGAGACCAGGTCGATGCCGATGACGGCGCCGACGGCGGCGAGCGCCACCAGGATCACCAGTAGTACGGGTTCCAGGACGCGCGGATGGGACCGGGCGTCGTCGGAGTCGGGGCCCGGCGACGGGGCAGGGTGCGGCGCGGAGACATGGTGCGCCATGGGGCACCCCCTTCGGTGAGCAGGACTGGAGGTCGGGTTCCGTGCGTGCGTGCGGGCGGGTGCGGGCCGCGTGCACGGGCGACGGGGGTTCTGCGGGCTGAGCGATGGGTGTTACGGGGTACGGCGTTCCGGTTCAGCCGCCGAGGGCGGCGGTGATCTCCGCCGCTCCGGCGCGGACCAGCATGACGAGGGAGTCGGCGGCCCGGTCCACCCGGTGGGAGGGGCCGATGACGGTCAGGGAGGCGGGAACGCCGTCCCCCTGGAAGACGGGTGCGGAGACCGCGGTCACGGCCTCGTCGTACTCGCCGTGGCTGATGCAGTACCCGTCGGCACGGACCTGGGCGTAGCAGGCGAGCAGTGCGTCCAGGTCGGTGATGGTGCGGTCGTTGAAGCGGGTCAGCCCGGTGGGGCCGAACATCTGCCGGATCTCGCGTTCGGGGTGGTACGCGAAGATGGTGTGTCCGGAGGCTCCGGCGTGGCCCGGCATGACCGCGCCGATGATCGCGGTGTAGCGAACGGGTCCGGTGCCGTCGACGGCGGCTTCGCAGCGGTAGCTGCCGCCGTGCGGAACGTTGAGGACGATGCTCTCACCGGTCTCGCGGAGGAGTCGGGCGAGAACCGGCCTGGCGAGCGAGGAGAGCACGCCGCTGTGTTCGCTGACCCTGGCCAGCCGGGACAGCGCCGGCCCCGGACGGTAGCGGCGGGTGTGTTCGTCGCAGACCAGGAACGCGCGCGCGGTCAGGGTGGTGAGGAGGCGCTGGACGACGGCCTTGTCCCAGCCGTGGTGACGGGCCAGCTCGCTGACGCCCCACTCGGGCCGCTGCTCGGTGAAGGTGAGCAGGACGAGCAGGGCCCGGTCCACGGTCTGCAGGACGCCGGGGGCCTGGGGTCTTCCTTCGGCCGGGGCGCTGGTGTCCGTGCCGTGTTCCGCCATGGGGCCGAGCCTCCTTCGTCCGCATCATTGAATCCGGTGCGGAAATCGCAACGGTGTTGCGATTTCCGGCGACAGAATGCGGGTGCACTCAGCGGCTGTCAAGGGTTTCCCGGGAATTCGCCCTGGTGGCGCGCTCGCGCCGCCCGAAAGCTGGTGGGGCGCGGCGCAGCGGCGGCGTGGCCGACAGGGGCACGGCACGGCGGAGGCGGAGGCGGCGCGGTCGACGGGAGTGCGGCACGGCGGAGACGGAGGCGGCGCGGTCGACGGGAGTGCGGCACGGCGGAGACGGAGGCGGCGCGGTCGACGGGAGTGCCCGCTCGGTCCGGTACGGCCTCCATCAACGCCACGCGCCCCCTCCCGGCGGACCGGCGGACCGGCGGACCGGCGGACCGGCGGACCGGCGGACCGGCGGACCGAGAGGGGGCGCGGACGAATGAGGACGTCAGCTGTTCTGCTGTTGCTTCCACTCCGCCTGAGCCTTGTCGAGCCGCTCAGCCAGGGTGTCCAGGAACTGCTTGGCGCTCACCCTGCCGAGCAGCACCTTCTGGAAGTCCGGCTCGCTGTCGGCCTTGGAGAGGGTGTTCCAGTCGGGCAGGTAGTACGGGAGCTGGACGATCTTGGTGTTGCCGGAGAACAGTGCCTCGGCGCCGAGCTTGGTGGTCTCGGCCTTGTCGATCCAGTCGTCCTGAGCGGCTTCCTCGTTGGCCGGGATGAGGCCCGCGGACTCACTGAACTTGGAGTTCGCTTCGTGCGAGGCGGCGTACTCGATGAATTTCCAAGCCGCCGCCTTGTTCCCGGACGACTTGAACAGACTGAGGCCGGAGACCGGGTTGGAGACCATCACCCGTGTGCCGTCGGCCAGTTCGGGCTGAGGGATGCCACGGAACTTGTCGGTGCCCAGCGCCTTCACATGGTCCTGGTAGGAGCCCATGTTGTGGTTGAGCATGCCGATGGTTCCGGCGTCGAACTGGGCGACCATCTTGGTGAAGTCGTTGTTGAGGTCGGCGGCGGGGGTGACCTTCCGGTACAGGCCGACGTACTTCTCCAACGCCTCCACGTTCTTGGGGTCGTTGACCGTGGTCCTGCTCCCGGAGGCGTCCCAGAAGGAGTCGATGCCGGACTGCCCGTACATCGCGTCCAACGCCTGGGCGATGGAGCCCGGCCCGCCACGGATGGTGTAGCCGAACACGTTCTTCTTCTTGTCCGTCAACTTCTCCGCGGCCTTGTAGAACGCGTCCCAGGTGCCGGGCTCGTCCAGGCCGGCCTTCTCGAACAGGTCGGTGCGGTAGTAGAGGACCCCGTTGGTGGCGGAGATCGGCACCGCGTACGTCTCGTCCCGGCCGCCGGCGACCTTCACGTTCTCCGTCATCGCCTTGTTGAGCTTGCCGTTGAGGCCGCTCTTCGCGACCCGGTCGTCCAGCGGCTCCAGAGCGTCCTGTGCGGTGATGCCGGCGAGCATCGCCGCGCCCACACCACCGACGTCCGGCAGCCCGCCGCCCTGGATGGCGGTGTCGTACTTGGACTGCGCCTCCGTGGAGGCGAGGCCCACGTACTCCACGTCGATGTCCGGGTTGGCCTTCTCGAAGTCGGCGATGATCTCCTTCCAGACCGCCGTACGGACACCGCCGTTCTCGTCCCAGAAGACGATCTTCCCGGTCCCCGCTCCCTCACTGCCCTTCTGGCCGGCCATGCCGCTGCCGTCGTCACCGCAGGCGGTGGCCGTCAGGACCAGGACGGAAGCCAGGGAGATCGCGGTGGCGAGTCGACGACTGCGGTGGTTGCTCATGATCGGCCCTCTTGTCTGCATGGCGGCTCTCAGATCTCTCATATCGCGTCTCATATATGACATACGAAGAACAACGCGACGAAGGTAAGTCCGCCTTCTGCCACCGTCAATGCGCAGGACAAAAGAAATCTTCGATCGGGGCACGGACGTGCTGAAACATCATGATTGACGAGGAAATCAGCCCAGTTGGGCCACGCAGGCCGGGGGACACGGCCGGGGCGGACCCGGCGTCGCCGGGAGCCGGGGCCGCGCGCGAGGAGGCAACTCCTGGTGCGCACGCGGTCGCCTACGCGGCGTCGGCGGCCAGGGAGACAGGGCCCGGCCCGCGCCCCCGCTCACGCCGGATACGGCGCCGGAGCGCCCGTTCTCCCTTGGACCGAAGGGCTTCTGACGCTCCGAAGCCGCCTTCGGCATGCCGAAGGCGGCTTGATGCTCGGACGTCTTGACACCGCGCCGCCCTGACGCCGCGCTGCCTTGGCGCCCTGACGCTGTGCAAGGCGCTGCGCTGCGCGGCTCAGACCACTCCGCTACTCAGACCACTCCGCTGCTCAGGTCGCCCGGAGACGCCGCCAGACGGCCTTCGCCGCGTGGTGGCCCGACATGCCGTGCACGCCCGGGCCGGGAGGAGTGGCCGAGGAGCAGATGAACACCGCCGGATGTGCCGTCGCGTACGGCACGCGCGCGAGCTTGGGCCGCATCACCGTCTGAAGGCCGGTGAACGCGCCGCACCCGATGTCGCCACCGACGTAATTGGCGTTGCGCGCCGCGAGCTGGGGCGGGCCGGTGACCGCCCGGGCGAGAACCAGGTCGCGGAAGCCGGGAGCGAAACGCTCCAGCTGCCGTTCGATGGCATCGGTGGCGTCGCCCTCCCAGCCCGACGGGGCATGTCCGTACGCCCAGAAGACGTGCCGGCCCTCGGGCGCGCGGGAGGGGTCGACCAGGGAGGGTTGCGCGGTGATCAGGAACGGCACGCTCGGATCGCGGCCCGCCACCGCGGCGCCCAGCGCGGCGTCGATCTCGGAGGCCGTGGGGCCGATGTGGACCGTTCCCGCGCGGCGCGCCTCTTTCGCGGTCCAGGGAACGGGGCCCGACAGCGCGTAATCGATCTTGAAGCAGGATGCGCCGTACCGGTATCCGCTGTAGGCGCGGCCCAGGCCCGCGATGCGAGCGAGCGCGGTGGGTGAGGTGTCGAAGATGTAGGCGCGGGCGGGCGGGAGTTCGTCCAGGCGCTTGACCTCCGTACCGGTGTGGATCTCACCGCCCTGTTCGCGCAGGTACGAGGCGAGGGCGTCCGAGATGGCCTGCGATCCGCCTCGCGGCACCGGCCAGCCCTTCTCGTGCGCGGCAAGGGCGAAGAGCAGGGCGATCCCGCCGGTGGCCAGGCCGCTGACGGGAGCTATGGCGTGGGCGCCGAGCCCGGCGAAGAGACCGCGCGCCTTCGCGCCGCGGAAGCGGCGGGAGAGCAGCGTCGCGGGCTGGAGCGCGTCCAGGCCGAAGCGGACCCAGCGGTACGGATCACGGGGCAGCCCGTCCCAGGGTGTACGCAGGAAGTCCTCGGCAAGGGTGTCCCAGTGGCCGAGGAACGGGGCCACGAGCCTGCGGTACGCCCCGGCGTCCTGGGCGCCGAGCGACATGGCGCTCTCCCCCACCGAGCCGGTGAGCACGGCGGCCGACCCGTCCGGGAACGGGTGGGCGAGTGCCAGTTCGGGCTGAAGCCACTCCAGGCCGTGCCGGGCGAGCGGCATGGCGTTGAACGCGGGCGAGCCGATGCCCAGCGGGTGCACGGCGGAACAGGGGTCGTGCCGGAAGCCGGGGAGGGTGAGCTCTTCGGTACGGGCGCCGCCTCCGACGGTGTCGGCCGCCTCGAAGACCTCCACGGCGAAGCCACGGCGGGCCAGTTCGGCCGCGGCGGTCAGCCCGTTGGGTCCTGCCCCCACAACGGCGGCATCAAGCATCGACGGCACCTTCGGACTCCTTCGTCAGCCGACGGCCAGGACACCCAGGATATTCCGAGGCGTCGGCGGCGGGGCCGCGGGTAGGGTCGCCGATCGATGAACACTCGGAACGCACACACCGCGCCCATGGCACGCGCCTGCCCGGTCGTGCCCGCGCGCATCGCGGACATGGCCTCCCGGCTCGCCGCGCTGCCCGGAATCCGGGCTGTCGCCCTGGGCGGCAGCCGGGCCCGTGGCACGCATCGCCCGGACTCCGACTGGGACCTCGGCGTGTACTACCGGGGCCGTCCCGACCTGGCCGCACTGACCGCGCTGGCATCCGAGGCGCAGGGTTCCCCGGCGCAGGTCCCGGCCCCCGGCGCGTGGGGGCCCTGGGTCGACGGCGGGGCCTGGCTGCGGGTGGACGGTGATCCGGTGGACTGGATCCTGCGCGACCTGGACCGGGTGGAGGCGGTCTGGTCCGACTGTCTCGACGGCCGGTTCGAAGTGGGCGTACAGCCGGGGCATCCGCTCGGTTTCTGGTCCCCCGCCCATCCCGGCGAGGTCGCTCTCGGGCACGTACTCGCCGACCCGGCAGGCGAACTGACGGAGCTTCAGCGACGGACCAGGGCCTATCCCGAGGCACTGCGCACCGCGCTCACCGACGCCGCGTGGGAGGCGGAGTTCTCGGTGGCGGCCGCGCGCAAGTCGGCCCCCGCCGGGGATCCGCTCCATGTCGCACTGTGCCTGTCGCGGGCGTTCGGCATCCTCGCCCAGTCGCTCCACGCCCACCACCGCACCTGGTGCCTGAACGAGAAGGGTGCGCCGGCCGCTGCGGCCGTCCTGCCGGACGCTCCCGCGGAGTTCGCGGAACGGGTCGGCGAGGCACTGCGGGGGCTGGACGCGGCGGCGGTGAAGAAGGCCGCGGACGTGGTGCGGGAGGCCCGGTCGGTACTCGCCACGGGTGCGACAGGGACCGGGAGCCGCTCATGAACGCGCAACTCCAGTGCGTGGTGCTCGACTGTGCCGATCCCGCCCGCCTCGCCTCCTTCTACCACTGCCTGCTCGGCGGGGAGATCAACCGGCCGGACCGGCGCTGGGCGACGGGTGACAGCTGGGCGACCCTCCACACGGAAGCCGGGCTGGTGCTCGCCTTCCAGCGAGTGGCGGACCACCGTCCGCCGCGGTGGGGGGATCCGGCGTACCCGCAGCAGTTCCATCTGGACTTCGGAGTCCCGGATCTGGACGCGGCGCAGGGACAAGCGGTGGCGGCCGGGGCGGTGGTCCTCGACGAGGGCAGCGGTACGGGGCGCCCGTGGCGGATCTACGCGGACCCGGCGGGCCATCCGTTCTGCCTGGTCCGGCACGGCAACGACACGTAGTGCCGCCGCCTCGATGCGGGGCGGGTCCGTCAGCCCGACGGGACGGCCCTGGGGGGTTGCCTGTCGGCGCGACGGCAGGCGGTCAGGCCCCGTCGCGGAGGGCCTGGAGGACACGTTCGGCAGTCGCCTCGTCGCGGGCCGCCGTGAACGGCAGGGCGTTGCCGCCGGTGATACGGAAGGGGGCGCCGGAAAGCGTGGCCTGGGCGCCGCCCGCCTCGGTGACCAGGAGCAGGCCCGCCGCGTGGTCCCAGGCATACTCCCAGGTGAAGGCGACCGCGTCGTTGTCGCCACGGGCGACGGCGAGGTATTCGAGGCCCGCGGAACCACAGGGGCGGGCGTCGATGCCCTCGGTGCGCAGGCCGAGCAACGCGTGCTTCTGAGCATCGGTGGTGTAGTCGGGGTGGGACATCGCCACGTGCAGGACGGAGCCGGGGGCAGGTGAGCCGGAGCGTATCGGCGTGCCGTTGAGCGTGGCTCCGCGACCGCGGACGGCGATCGCCATCTCGTCGAGGACCGGGGCGTAGGTCCACGAAGCGAGGAGTTCGCCGTGGTGGGCGAGGGCGACGAGGGTGCAGAAGCCTGCTTCGCCGCGGACGAACTGGCGGGTGCCGTCGACCGGGTCGACGATCCACACCGGTGCGTCGCCGCTCAGGGCGTCGTACACCCGAGGATCGGCGTGGACCGCCTCCTCGCCGACGACCACGGAGCCCGGCAGGAGCCTGGTCAGGGACGCGGTGAGGTGTTCCTCGGCGCGGCGGTCCGCAATGGTGACGAGGTCGTGCGGACCGCTCTTCTCGACGATCTCATGTGCGGCGAGCTGTCGGTGGCGCGGCATGATCTCGGCGGCGGCAGCTGCGCGGACCGCCGCCTCCACTGCGGTCAGGTGCCCTGCGGACCCGGCGTCTCCCGCGTTGCCGGCGTTCCCCGCATTCCCCGCGTTCCTTGCGTTCCTTGCGTTCCTTGCGTTCCTTGCGTTTCCTGCGTGCTGTGCGTTTCCTGCGTTCTTTGCGTTCTCAGCGAGAAGTTCATCGATCACGCCCCCCAGCTAAGCACGGCCGACTGGACAGCTGACGGCCTGGTCATGGCGGGGAGGTGGCCGGTCACCGTCCGACGGCGTACCCCTGCATGCCGCGCGGGTTCGCGGCCGCGGAGAGCACTCCGGTCTCCGGGTCGCGGGCCACGGCGCACATCCGGCCCTCGGACCACGGGTCGCCGACGGTGACGTCGTGGCCGCGGCGGCGCAGCTCCTCGACGACCTCCGGGGCCATGCGCTCCTCGACGGTGACGCTGCCGGGACGCATTTCGCGGGGGAAGAACGAGCTGGGGAAGCTGTCGTTGTGCCAGTTCGGCGCGTCGATGGCGCCTTGGAGGTCGAGGCCGCCGCGGACCGCCGGACGCAGGGCGACCGCGAGGAAGAAGTGGATCTGCCACTGGTCCTGCTGATCGCCGCCGGGCGTGCCGAACGCCATGACGGGGACGCCGTCGCGCAGGGCGAGGGACGGGGTGAGGGTGGTGCGGGGGCGGCGTCCGGGGGTGAGGGAGTTCGGCAGGCCCTCGTCGAGCCAGGCCATCTGGAGCCGGGTTCCGAGCGGGAAGCCGAGCTCCGGAACGACCGGGTTGGACTGGAGCCAGCCGCCGCTCGGTGTGGCGGCAACCATGTTGCCCCAGCGGTCGACGATGTCGAGGTGGCAGGTGTCACCACGCGTGGCGCCGTCCTTGGCGACGGTCGGCTCGCCGACGCCCGCCGTCGGTATGCCCAGGGCGTCGAAGCCGGCCTCGCCGGAGGCCACGGCGTGGGCGTGCCGGCTGAGGACGGGAGTGCGGCCGTCCGGGCTTCCGGGGCGGAGTTCGCGCGAGGCCCGGTCGGTGACGAGGGCGCGACGCTCGGCGTTGTACGGCTCCGAGAGCAGCGTGTCGAGAGGTACATCGACGGCGTCGCCGTACCAGGCCTCACGGTCGGCCATGGCGAGCTTGCAGCCCTCGATGAGCAGGTGGACGTAGGCCGCGGAGCCGTACTGCGGCAGCTCGGCCGGGAGCAGGGCGAGCTGCTGGAGGAAGGCGGGGCCCTGGCTCCAGCCGGCCGCTTTGGCGAGTGTCCAGCCGTTCCAGTCGTACGTGGCGGGTGCCTCGTAGGACGCCGACCAGCCGGCCAGGTCGGCGGCGGTGAGAGTGCCGGAGTGGCGGGAGCCGCTGGTGTCCATGGTGGGACGGGCGGCCTGGCGGACCAGGGCCTCGGCGATGAAGCCCTCCCTCCAGATCGTGCGGGCGGCCTCGATCTGGGCGACGCGGTCCTCGCCGCCCGTCTCCTGCGCCTCGTCGATCAGGCGGCGCCAGGTGGCGGCGAGTGCGGAGTTGCGGAACAGCTCGCCCGGTCGGGGCGGTGTGCCACCGGGCAGGTAGATGTCGGCGGACGACCGCCACTCGTTCTCGAAGAGTTCCCGCACGGTCTCGACGGTCTGGCCGAGCCGCTCGACAGGTGCGTGGCCGTCCTCGGCGTACCCGATGGCGTACCGCAGCACCTCGGCGACGGTCTTGGTGCCGTGGTCGCGCAGCAGGAGCATCCAGGCGTCGAAGGCGCCCGGCACGGCCGCGGCGAGCGGTCCGGTGCCGGGAACCAGGTCGAGGCCGAGGGCGCGGTAGTGGGCGGGAGTGGCACCGGCGGGGGCCGGGCCCTGGCCGCAGAGGACCTGCACCTCGCCGTCCTTCGGCGCCAGGATCATCGGCACCTCACCGGCCGGCCCGTTGAGGTGCGGTTCGACGACGTGCAGGACGAATCCGGCCGCGACGGCGGCGTCGAAGGCGTTGCCGCCGTCCTCCAGGACGGCCATCGCGGACTGCGAGGCGAGCCAGTGGGTGGAGGCCACCATGCCGAAGGTGCCCTGCAGGGTGGGGCGGGTGGTGAACATACGGGGTCTCACCTCGTTGTTTACGCGCGTCGGACGGTCGAATCCGCACTCACGATCGGGCCTGGGGAGAATCTGGGGAGCTTGGACCGGAACTCTCCTCCGCCCGCTCCCCCAGCAGGCTATCGATCGCCCTGCGCCCCTTCTTCCCCGCCTCCGGCATGAAGTGCGCGTAGTGATCGAGCGTGATGGTCGGCGATGAATGCCCCAACCACTTGGCGAGTGTGACGACCGACTCTCCTGCCTCCAGCACGAGGGATGCGTACGTGTGCCTCAGCACATGGAACCCGTCCTTCGGTGCCGCTTGCCACTGCCAAGGTTTCGCCCCCTTGACACGCGGAGGGATGACACCTGCCCTGGCCAAGGCAGGCTTCCAGATCTCGGTGTTCCACGTGTTGGCGGCGATCGCGTTCCCGTACTTCGTTGTCAGTACGAGGCCGAACTCCTTCCGCTCCCTGTCCGATTCAGGACCGCCCCAGGGAAGCTCGACCTTGTCGCCGGGGTATGCCCTGGCATGCTTCACCAGCTCGTCGGCCACGGAACGCGGCATGTCTGCAACGCGGGTCTTGCCACCCTTTGGAAGCGTAAAGCACTTCCGGCCATTGACTATTTGCACCTGACGTCGGACGTGGAGGACTCCGCGCGCGTGGTCGACGTCCTCCATGCTCAGGCCGAAGACTTCGCCCTGACGCAGACCGCACCCAAGCCCAAGAATTACCGCTATACGGTGCCTCTGGCTGATCTCATCACGCACCCTCCGAGCCAGCGCCTCAGGCCACGCCTCGCGACGCTCATCGGGCAGCTTCGGCCATCGGACCGACTTGGACCTCATCGGGTTCCGAGCAAGACGCTTGCCGAAGGCGCTCACCGCGATCCGGTCGGCGCGGGCCGAAGTACGCTCGCGGGCCTGGGAACTGGCCGGGGCGAACGGTCCGGCCACCGACGGCT